>NZ_CAXSKS010000001.1:0-536773 GCF_964238105.1 Coprococcus sp. HPP0074
AACTTAGCGAGTTAACAATTACAAAAAAAGGGAAAATTGGTTACATTTAATTTGTACTTTTTCTTGACATAGGACCAGTTTAACCGATTTGTGATGGAGGACGTATCGGATCCGTTTGATTTTTATTATTCTGAAAACTGGTTTTTCGTAAAGGAAGTATATGTTCCGCGAAAAATTGTTTTAGATATTATTGCAGTCAATAAGTCTCTCTTTTCTCCTTTTACGGTAATAGGAATTATCACCGAAAATGGAGAAGCTGTTTTTTGGCACAGGTTAAAAAAGAAGAGGCAGATCAGGTGACTATAAAGTTAAAGAAAGAATTCCCGGAGTTTCGATGTGATGTACAGATTCTGAGAGAAGCTATATATAAACGGTTTTATAAGGAAAAGAAGAGGCAGTTCGCTGATAAAATTCCGGATAAAATGGAGTTTATCAATTATTGCAGACTTTAAGAAGTTGAACATGAAAGAATAAAAAAGAGGAGATGAAAGATTCAGGGGAAATAATCGATGATCTTTGTGCAATTATTTGACACAAGAGGGGATTGTGCGCCATCCGGATTTTGATGACAGAATTGTTGCGTTTGCAGACATGCTGCATGGCAGAACGGAACTTTACGATGACAATTCGCATGGGACGCATGTTAGTTCAATCATTGGCGGCAGTGGAAGAATGTCCGGGGGCAGATATGAGGGAATGGCGCCGAAGTGTCAGCTGGTAGTTGTGAAAGTATTGGATGAGAAAGGAAATGGAAATATCGGAAATGTTCTGCATGGGATCCAGTGGGTGCTGGAAAATCGGGCTCGTTTTCAAATCCGCATTGTAAATATTTCTGTGGGGACATTGCCGAGTGTCAATGAAGAGGGGGCAGAAAAGCTGGTGCAGGCAGTGGAGGCACTTTGGGACGTGGGAATAGTAGTAGTGACTGCAGCAGGCAATTATGGACCGCGTCCAGGCAGTATTACCTCGCCGGGAATCAGCAAGAAAGTGATCACGGTCGGTTCCTGCGATGATCAGTTTTATATGGAAGAGGGAAAGAAAAAGAGAAAAAGTTATTCGGGCAGAGGTCCTACTGCGGAGTGTGTGGTGAAGCCGGATCTTCTTGCTCCGGGAAGCTACATCACATCCTGCAATGCAAGATACAGAGAAAAAGGACAGAAACCGTATACAATGAAGAGCGGAACCTCCATGTCCACGCCAGTCGTGAGTGGTGCTATCGCGCTTTTGTTATCAAAATATCCGGATATGTCTAATGTAGAAGTGAAACTACGGCTTCGGGAGAGCAGTATTGATATTGGAAGACCTCAGAATGAACAAGGATGGGGACTGCTGAATGTAGAGAAGTTGTTGAAGGAATAAGACAGCGCTGTAAAAAATCAGCGCTGTAAAAAGACGAATTCGGAGTCAGAGGAGAGGGAAGGCTCATAGAAGTAGCCGTCAGTGTCGAACTCTTTTAATTTTTCAAAATCAGAAATCCGGTTTGTGATGATATAGTGAACCATTTGACCGCGTGCCATCTTGGCGGCAGTGGCGAGTGTCTTGTACACTCCATTTTTCCGGACTTTGAAAGAGCAGGTGAGAAAACGAACCGGAGCTTTGACGTATTTTCGGATACATTTTGCATATTCCTCAGAGGCAAGATTGACGATCCGGTCATCGGATGCAGTGAGATCCTGATAGAGAAGGTCAGACCAGTATTCATAAAGGTTCTTCGTGCCGGCAACATTTAGTTTTGTGAGCATTTCCAATCGGTATTCGTAAATACTGTCGTAAGGCTTTAATATTCCATAAGCGCCGCTTAAAATGCGGATCGTCTTTTGAGCATACTCTTTGTCAGAGTCAGAAAAGGTGAGTGGTTTCATATATTTATACTGGATTCCATCATAAGTTTCGATGGCGGCAGTACCGTTCTGATCAAATTTCATTGTCTGGATCCGGTCGGCGCCATCCAGTGCCAAGGATGGATTGATCCGCATAAGAATCTCAAGATCCATCGGGGAATAGGTACGCAGCACCTTGATGATCTCCTGTGTATGGGAAAGATAAGCGGGCAGCGAACGCGGTATCGTTTCGGATTGGGCCGGTTTCATGTTCTTTGCCGGGGAAATGATGATTTTCATAGAAATAAATCCTCCATAGATATCGATTTCAAGTAATGTTTGTAAATGTTCTTCGTCTGGATTGTAGCACAAAAAAAGAGGGCGGTGCAAGAACTTCTCTGCTATGAAAGGTGCTGATTTTGCAGAAAATCATCAGTGTCAAGAAAAAATACTTGACACCACATTTTTTTTGTTATATGATACCAAAGGTGATAAAAATGAATGAGATCTTAGAACAGGCATTGCTGTATGATTTTTATGGAGAGCTTTTGACAGCACATCAGAAAAATATATATGAGCAGTTCGTGCTGGAGGATTTATCTTTGAGTGAAATCGCAGAAGATGCGGGAATCAGCAGGCAGGGCGTACACGATTTGATCAAACGGTGCAACAAGACACTGGAGGGATATGAGTCGAAGCTCCATCTTGTAGAGAGATTTCTTTCCGTTAAGGAAAAAGTTCACCGCATGAATACATTGTTAGAAGAGCAAGAAAAGATCAGTACAGAAGAGCTGATCCGAGAGATTAAAGGGATTTCTTCGGAAATCTTAGAGGAGTTGTAGTATGGCATTTGACAGTTTAACTGAAAAACTTCAAAATGTATTTAAGAACCTGAGAAGCAAGGGACGTCTGACCGAGGAGGATGTTAAGCTTGCACTGCGGGAAGTGAAGATGGCGCTTTTAGAGGCGGATGTTAACTTCAAAGTTGTCAAAGGGTTTGTGAAAGATGTGCAGGAGCGTGCAGTCGGTCAGGACGTGATGAACGGTTTGAATCCGGGACAGATGGTGATCAAGATTGTAAATGAAGAGTTGATCCGTCTGATGGGATCTGAGACGACTGAGATTCAGCTGCAGCCGGGACAGGCGACCACTGTTATTATGATGGCGGGTCTTCAGGGAGCCGGTAAGACGACGACAACAGCGAAGATTGCAGGAAAGCTGAAGCTGAAAGGGAAGAAGCCACTTCTTGTTGCGTGTGATGTATATCGTCCGGCAGCGATTAAGCAGTTACAGGTGAACGGTGAGAAGCAGGGCGTGGAAGTATTCTCGATGGGTGAGAATCATAAGCCGGTTAATATCGCCAAAGCAGCGATGGAACATGCTGCAAAAAATGGAAACAATGTCGTGATCCTCGATACGGCAGGACGTCTTCATATCGATGAGGAGATGATGGAAGAACTTCAGGAAATCAAAGAACATGTGGAAGTTCATCAGACAATCCTTGTAGTCGATGCGATGACAGGACAGGATGCGGTTAATGTGGCAAATGATTTCAATCAGAAGATTGGAATTGATGGTGTCATTGTGACAAAGCTTGACGGAGATACAAGAGGCGGTGCTGCACTTTCCATTCGTGCAGTCACAGGAAAGCCGATTCTTTATGTCGGAATGGGTGAGAAACTTTCTGATTTGGAGCAGTTTTATCCAGATCGTATGGCATCCCGTATTCTTGGTATGGGAGATGTACTCAGCCTGATCGAGAAGGTCGGAGAAGACATTGACGAAGACAAAGCAAGAGAGATGGGCAAGAAGATTAAGAAGGCCCAGTTTGATTTTGAAGATTATCTGGAAAGTATGAATCAGATGAAAAAAATGGGCGGTCTGTCCAGTATCCTCAGTATGATGCCGGGAATGAACATGGCACAGATGAAGGGATTTGATTCTGAGGAAGGCGAGAAGAAGATGGCACAGATGGAAGCGATCATTTATTCTATGACTGTGAAAGAACGCCGGAATCCAGAGATTTTAAACCCATCAAGGAAGCATAGAATTGCGAAGGGTGCGGGAGTAGATATCAGTGAAGTCAACCGCATGATCAAGCAGTTTGAACAGTCCAAGAAGATGATGAAGCAGCTTCCGAATTTAATGGGCGGCAAAGGTGGTAAAAAAGGCAGATTCAAGCTTCCTTTTTAGCACATAGATAACAAATTTTAAGAGAAAGATGAAGAGGTGAATGAAATGGCAGTAAAAATCAGATTAAAAAGAATGGGACAGAAGAAAGCACCATTTTATAGAATCGTTGTAGCAGATGCAAGATCTCCAAGAGACGGAAGATTTATCGAGGAAATCGGAACATATGATCCGAATCAGGAGCCAAGCGCTTTCAAAGTAGACGAGGAAGCAGCTAAGAAATGGTTAAACAACGGAGCTCAGCCAACAGAAGTAGTTGGAAAGATTTTCAAAGCAGCTGGAATCGAAAAATAATCTGAGCCGCGGAGGTGCGCGTGATGAAAGAATTAGTCGAAGTAATTGCGAAAGCATTAGTAGATGATCCGAGCGGTGTTGTAGTTACAGAGAAAACAGAGGGAAAGACAACTGTGATCGAGTTACATGTTTCTGATGCAGATATGGGAAAAGTAATTGGAAAGCAGGGAAGAATTGCAAAGGCGATCCGTTCTGTTGTAAAGGCAGCAGCTGCGAAGGAAGATAAGAAAGTAGTTGTAGATATCGCTCAGTAGAGCGGTATCTATTTTTTTAAAAGGATTCATTGGAAGCAGGAAAGGAGCATCTGCCGGGTGGAAATAAGAAAGCACAGGCAGAGAAAGATCTTATGGAACAACAATTTCAGGTCGGAGTGATCTCAAGCACGCACGGTGTCAGGGGAGAAGTAAAAGTATTTCCTACCACAGATGATGTGAAGCGCTTCAAGAAGCTGAAGCATGTGTTATTAGATACAGGAAAAGAGCAGTTGCCTTTGGAAGTGGAGCAGGTGAAGTTTTTTAAACAGTTTGCGATTTTGAAATTCAAAGGGATTGATAATATAAATGACATCGAGAAGTATAAGGGGAAAAGTCTTCTCGTAGACAGAAAAGATGCGGTAAAATTAAAAAAAGATGAATATTTTATTGCTGATATGATTGGAATGCATGTATTTACCGAAGATGGAGCTGAATTCGGAACGCTCCGTGACGTGCTGGAAACCGGGGCAAACGATGTGTATATCATCGACACGACGGATGGAAAAGAAGTCCTTGTGCCGGCAATCAAACAGTGCATTCTTAATGTGGATATCGAAGAGCAGAAGATGACAATTCATCTGTTAGAAGGGCTGGTATAAAAGATGCATTTTCATATACTGACATTATTTCCGGAGATGGTCTTAAATGGACTTGGGACAAGTATTACTGGAAGAGCAATGGCAAATAATCTGCTTTCGGTAGAGGCTGTTAATATCCGGGATTATGCGAATAATAAACATAATCGGGTGGATGATTATCCATATGGAGGCGGAGCGGGTATGCTGATGCAGGCAGAGCCGGTGTACGGCGCATACCGCGCGGTGGAAGATTCTATCCAAGAACGCACTGGAAAAGAAGGGCGTACACGTGTCGTATATCTTTCACCGCAGGGGGGGACTTTCTCCCAGAGTATGGCAGAGGAGTTTGCGAAAGAAGAAGATCTGATTCTCTTGTGCGGTCATTATGAAGGAATTGACGAGCGAGTGTTGGAAGAAATCGTGACAGATTATGTCTCCATCGGAGACTATGTACTGACCGGAGGAGAACTTCCAGCTATGGTAATTGTTGATGCGGTATCCCGTCTGATCCCGGGAGTTCTGCACAATGATACTTCGGCAGAATTTGAGAGTTTTCAGGATAATCTGTTGGAATATCCGCATTATACAAGACCAGAAATCTGGCATGACAAGCAAGTGCCGCCGATCCTTCTGTCCGGACATCATGCCAACGTGGAAAAGTGGAGAAGAGAACAGTCGATCTTGAGAACATGGCAACGAAGGCCGGATTTGCTGGATAAGGCAGAACTTACAGAAAAAGAGAAAAAAACTTGCAAAATATAATAGAGCATGATAAAATGTAACGTGTTGTGAAGTAAAGAGATGGTCCTCTGATACAAATCATGTATTAGGAACGTCCAAATAATAAGGAGGTCACACAAGATGAACGATATTATTAAGAAAATTGAAGCTGAGCAGTTAAAGGCAGAAGTACCTGAATTTAACGTAGGTGATACTGTAAAAGTATACGCAAAAATTAAAGAAGGTAACCGTGAAAGAATCCAGGTTTTTGAAGGAACAGTTCTGAAGAAACAGGGTGGAAGCACAAGAGCAACATTTACAGTTAGAAAGAATTCTAACGGAATCGGTGTTGAGAAAACTTGGCCATTACACTCACCAAACGTAGAGAGAGTAGAAGTTGTTCGCAGAGGTAAAGTAAGAAGAGCGAAACTGAACTACTTAAGAGACCGCGTTGGTAAGAAAGCAAAAGTAAAAGAATTAGTAAAATAGTAACAAGAGGAAGGGACAAAGTACGGAATGTATGTTGTCCCTTTTGTTCTATCATCAAGAAAGACAGACACAGAGGTGCGAATGAAAAGATACGGAATCAGAAGAAGCAGGAAGAGAGAATATATAAAGAAAATCCGCAATGGTCTGGTATGGAGTATGCAGATCGCGATTGTATGTATCATCGCCTTTGTGCTTGTATGGTACTGGGGACAGCGGGTCAGCAATATTGGCGATTCGATGAATCCGGTGCTGCATAATGGGGACATTGTGCTTGTCAATCGACTGATTTATGACACAAGCACACCGAAGCGGAATGATATTATTGTGTTCCGGCCAAATGGGAATGAAAATGCCCATGCTTCGATCAAGCGCATTGTAGGACTTCCCGGGGAAACGATCCAATTGAAGGATAATGCTGTTTATATTAATGGAGAGAAGTTAAAAGAGGATTTCCAGACAACAGAGATCAGAGATGCCGGGATTGCCGGGGAAGAGCTGGTGCTTGGAGGCGATGAGTATTTTGTACTTGGAGATAACCGGGCGGCGAGTGAAGATAGCAGAGAGGCGGATATCGGTACAGTGAAACGCTCTGAGATAGAAGGAAAAGCATGGTTTGTCATGTTGCCGACACAACATTTTGGATTGATAAAAGACTGATAGAAAGATAGAGGTAAAAGAGATGCATTTTCAATGGTATCCGGGTCATATGACGAAAGCAAAACGTATGATGCAGGAAAATATAAAATTGATCGATCTTGTGATCGAATTGGTTGATGCCAGAATTCCGGTGAGCAGCCGGAATCCAGACATTGATGAGCTTGGAAAAAATAAGGCGAGGCTGATTCTTTTGAATAAGTCAGACCTTGCGGAAGAAAAACAGAATGATGCCTGGGCAGAATACTTTAAGGAAAAAGGCTTTTCAGTTGTAAAAGTAAACTCGAAAAGAGGAGGCGGAATCAAGTCGATTCAAGGCGTAATTCAGGAGGCATGTAAAGAAAAAATTGAGCGTGACAGAAAGCGCGGTATCTTAAATCGTCCGGTGCGGGCAATGGTTGTCGGGATTCCAAATGTCGGAAAGTCGACATTTATCAATGCTCTTGCAGGCAAAGCATGCGCGAAGACTGGAAATAAGCCAGGCGTCACAAAAGGAAAACAGTGGATCCGTCTTAATAAAAACGTAGAACTTCTCGATACACCGGGAATTCTCTGGCCGAAATTTGAAGATCAGACAGTGGGACTTCGGCTCGCGTTTATCGGTTCGATTAAGGATGAGATTTTAAATACAGAAGAACTTGCGATGGAGATGATCACTTTTCTGACAGAGAAATATCCGGGCGTTCTGGAAGAAAAATATAGCGTAGAGATCAGTGAAGACTCCTATGAGTGCCTGAGAAGAATTGCAGAAAGCAGACATTGTCTTGTGAAAGGAAATGAACTTGACACAAATAAGGCCGCAATCCTGCTGATTGACGACTTCCGGAGTGGAAAGCTTGGAAGGATCACGCTGGAATTTCCGGAAGACTATGAGTAGAAAAAGCGGAAGGAAGAAGGCGGTAAGAAATGAAAAGCGATGAAGAAAAGTATTTAGCAGAAGAAAAAAATATTTTTAAGGAACTTCTTGGCTGGCTGGTATATATACTGATTATTTTTGGTCTGACATATCTTGTGATTACATTTGTTGGACAGCGTACGCGTGTTACCGGTTCCTCGATGGAAACGACCTTGAGTGATGGTGACAATCTCATTGTGGACAAAATCTCTTACCGGTTCCGGAATCCGGAGCGGTATGACATTATTGTCTTTCCGTATCAGTATCAGGAAAATACATACTATATTAAGCGGATTATCGGAATGCCGGGGGAAACCATACAGATTATCGATGGGGAAGTCTACATTGACGGACAGATACTCGGTGAGGAGTATGGAGCAGAAGTGATGCAGGATGCAGGGATCGCCGAAGTGCCGGTGACACTTGGAGAAGATGAATATTTTGTACTGGGCGACAACCGGAACCACAGCATGGACAGCAGAGATTCCAGAGTTGGTATTTTAAAGAGAGAAGATCTTGTTGGAAGAGCGTGGGTACGGATCTGGCCATTTTCAGAGTTTGGAGTGATAAAACATGAGTAAGAGCATTCGGGAAATACAGCAGGAATTTTCTCAGGCAGATGATTGTGAAAGAAAGGTACTGTATGAACAATATGCAGATGATCCGAGGGCAGGCGTGACTGCTCTGATCGCAAAATACAAAAAGCAGGAAGAAAAGCTTGCGGCGGAGATTGCCCGCATTGAGGCGATGAAATCTTATGAGAACAAATACCGGGACGCAGCATTTATCTGCGGGATCGATGAAGTTGGAAGAGGTCCGCTTGCAGGTCCGGTCGTGGCAGGGGCTGTAATCCTTCCAAAAGACAGCCAGATTCTTTATCTCAATGATTCCAAAAAATTGACGGAGAAACGCAGGGAAGAACTCTATGAGGTGATCATGCGGGAGGCAGTAGCTGTTGGGATTGGAATTGTAAGTCCTGCACGGATTGACGAGATCAATATTCTTCAGGCAACGTATGAGGCAATGCGGGAGGCTGTAGGGAAGCTTTGTGTGGAGCCGAATGTCCTTCTAAATGATGCAGTTACAATTCCGATGATTCCTCCGCATATTGTCCAGGTGCCGATCATCAAAGGAGATGCCAAAAGTGTTTCGATTGCCGCGGCAAGTATTGTGGCGAAGGTGACAAGAGACCGGCTGATGACAGAATATGAGGAGGTACTTCCTGGATATGGATTTGCATCGAACAAAGGGTATGGCTCGTCAGAGCATATCGCAGCATTGAAAAAATATGGACCGACACCGATCCATCGTCGTAGTTTTATCCACAATTTCATCTAAAGAGAGGAAAGCATTTTATGGGGAATCAGCGACAGATCGGAAGGGAGTATGAGAAAATGGCAGCAGAGTATCTGGAAGCATGTGGCTTTCAGATACTTTCCTGTAATTATCGGTGCAGATACGGGGAGATTGACCTAATTGCGAAAGACGGAGAGGTGCTTGTATTCTGTGAGGTTAAGTATCGCTCGGATACGAGAAAAGGAGAACCGGCGGAGGCAGTCGGAATCAAGAAGCAGCAAACAATCTACAAATGTGCGGCAGCATACTTGCAGGAGTATGGGATAGGAGAAATGCCTTGTCGCTTCGATGTGATTAGTATTTTAGGACGGGAGATCTGTCTGATCCGGGATGCATTTTGAGAACCAGGATAAATATGGTGCACAGATGTTTAACAAAAAATAAAGGGAGGAGAGAGCATTGGAGAATCGTTGGAAGAAAACAGACGAAAGAAATGTATTGGAAGTAAAAGAAAAAGCGGGCGTAACCTATCTGTCCTACCCGCTTTTAGAACATACGAAGTGTGTGAGACACGCATTTTCTACAAGACTTGGAGGAGTCAGTGAGGGAATCTATGCCTCGATGAACTTAAGTTTTTCCCGGGGAGATGATCCGGAAGCAGTGCGGGAGAATTTTTACCGGATGGCAGAAGTGCTTGAGATTTCGCCAGAGCAGTATGTCTTTTCTGCGCAGACACATACAACGAATGTTCGGAAAGTAACAAAAGACGATGCAGGAAAAGGATTTTTATTTCCGCAGGCATGTATTACGGGATGCGCGGGAGGGCTTAAGGATGTGGATGGGCTTGTGACAAATGAGCCCGGACTTTGCCTTGCTACTTTTTATGCAGACTGTGTGCCGCTTTTTTTCGTGGATCCGGTAAAAAAAGCGATTGGGCTCAGCCATTCTGGATGGAGGGGCACGGTTGGAAAGATCGGAAAAGTGACGGTGGAGAAAATGACAGAACTGTATGGAACAGATCCAAAGGATGTTGTCGCGGCAGTCGGACCGTCGATTTGTCAGGATTGCTATGAGGTCAGCAAAGATGTTGTTGAGCAGTTTTGGGAAAACTATGATGAGAAATACTGGGAAAAATTATTTTATGAAAAAGAAAACGGCAAATACCAGTTAAATCTCTGGGAGGCAAATCGCATTGTGCTGCAGGAGGCAGGAATCCCGAAGGAGCAGATTGCAGTGACAAATATCTGTACTTGCTGCAACAGTGAACTCCTGTTTTCGCATCGGGCATCACAGGGGAAGAGAGGAAACCTTGGGGCATTTCTTATGTTAGAATAAACAGTGGAAGATAAACTAAATTTACAGCGCGAAAGAGGAGGTCATCTATGGATATGGAAACAGCAGCAGAAAATGTAGAAGAAGCAGCAAAAGATGTAAACCGGTTGGTCGAATATGTCAATTCTCAGATTCCGAACATCATTAATTTTGGTCTGAAAGTAGTGTTGTCATTGATCTGCTTTTTTATCGGAAGAAAGCTGATCCGGTGGGTACAGAAATTAGTCAGAGCATCTTTAAATCGGGCAAACGTAGATAAAGGGGTAGAGCAGTTTGTAGATTCAATGTTAAAAGTGGTGCTTTATTGTATTCTGATCTTTAGTCTTGTGGCAAATTTCGGAGTAGATACGACATCGATCGCAGCGCTCTTTGCTTCCGGAGGTGTTGCTATCGGTCTGGCGCTCCAAGGAAGTCTTTCAAACTTTGCGGGAGGAGTTTTGATCCTTCTTTTGAAACCGTTTGTAGTGGGAGATTATATTATTGAAAGTGGAACTGGAAATGAAGGAACGGTAAAGGAAATTCAAATTTTCTATACAAAGTTATCAACGGTTGACAATCGGATGATCGTTATTCCAAACGGTGCGCTGTCTAATAATAGTCTGACAAATGTGACAGCAAAAGAGAAGAGGCGCTTGGAGATTAAAGTAGGGATTTCCTACGAGTCAGATTTGCGGAAGGCAAAGGAAGTGATCGAATCTCTTCTTCTTGAAGATGAGAGTATTTTAAAAGATGAAGAAATCATAGTGTATGTTGATGAACTGGCAGAAAGTTCTGTTGTGATCGGGTCAAAGTCCTGGGTGAAAACCGATGATTATTGGCCGACCAGATGGAGATTGTTGGAGGAAATCAAACTGACGATGGATGAACAGGGGATCAACATTCCTTATCCGCAAATGGATGTTCATATTCAAAAAGAAAGCTAATAGAAAAGCAGTATAAGAAAGGCGGCAAAAAGTTCCCAATCTCTTCCACTTTTTGCCGTTTTTTAATAAAAAAACTTGACTTTTCAGAAAATTTTTATTATACTATAGTTCGTAGCAACTTGCAGAGAAAAGTAAGTTTGCAGAAAATAAATACAATATATCATATCGTGCTGAAATAGCTCAGTCGGTAGAGCACTTCACTCGTAATGAAGGGGTCGTCGGTTCAAGTCCGATTTTCAGCTGAATGGCAGGCAGATATAGGTGAGAGTCTATATCTGCTTTTTTATTACAGAACAAAACGAAAGAGGGAGTGAGGGAAATGAAACAAATGTGGAAAAAATTGTTTACACCGACAGACATGACAGAAGGAACACCATGGAAAAAGATTGTCCTGTTTACGATTCCGATGTTGATCGGAAATATTGCGCAGCAATTATACAATACGGTGGATAGTATTATTGTGGGACGCTATGTCGGAGATAATGCTCTGGCAGCCGTGGGAAGTGCCAGCCCGATTTTGAACTTGCTGATCGTACTGTTTATTGGAATTTCAGTTGGGGTGAGTATTATGGTTGCCCAGTATTTTGGGGCGAAAGAAAGGGAAGAATTATCATCTACAATCGGAGGATGTGTGACGCTGACAGCGATTGTTGCAATAGCTCTGATGATTGTTTCTCCATTTGTCGTGCGACCGATGTTGGAAATGCTCCACACACCGGCAAGCATTATCGACTGGTGTACTTCCTATCTGATCATTATGATGGTCGGGATTGCAGGCATGGCTTATTATAATATATTAAGTGGTGTGCTGAGGGGTCTTGGAGATTCTGTGTCGGCACTCGTTTATCTGCTTGTTGCAACGGTATTGAATATTGGTCTGGATCTTTTATTTGTTGCAGTGTTTGATATGGGAGTAGCGGGGGTTGCCCTCGCGACAGTGATCGCTCAGTTTGTCTCTGCGGTGCTTTGTTTATGGAAATTAATGCATATGAAGGAAATTTTTGAGTTTAGAAAACATCACTTAAAAATGAGCAGAGAACATACGGCACAGATTATCCGCCTGGGACTTCCTTCCGGCTTGACACAGGCAATTTTTTCAATGGCAATGATTATTGTGCAGTCATTGACAAATAGTTTCGGGGAGATGTTCATTGCAGCAAATGTAATCATTATGCGCGTTGATGGGTTTGCGATGATGCCAAACTTTTCTTTTGGAACAGCGATGACGACTTATGCCGGACAGAATGCAGGAGCAAAACAATATGATAGAATCAACCGGGGAGCAAAGCAGGGAACTCTGATTGCAATGGGAGTATCGGCGACTATTACCGGGCTGATTTTGATCTTTGGGAAATATCTGATGGGAATTTTTACAGAGACTGAGGAGCTTGTTGATCTCAGCATGCGGATGATGCGTATTCTTGCGGTTGGATATATTGCGATGGGGGCAACTCAGTGCTTGTCCGGAGTGATGCGTGGGGCAGGTGATACGATGACGCCGATGTGGATCTCGCTTGTGACGACAGTGCTAATCCGTGTACCGGTTGCCTATGGAATTTCCTGGATCACAAGAACACCAGAATTGCCAAATGGACGGTCTGAGTGCGTTTTCATTTCGTTGCTTTGCTCTTGGGTGCTGGGTGCGTTGATTACATTTTACTTTTACAAACGTGGAAAATGGAAGAAAAAAGCATTGGGAAGTATGGAGAAATAACAAAAATATCCAATGATGTTTGAAAAAAAGAGGGAACTTTCTCGAAAGGCGAGAGGTTCCCTCTTTTTCGTATTGAAAAGGGGCTCTTTGCAATAGTAGTGATCAAGAGTGGCGTTTTCCGAGGTATAGCTTTTCAAGCAGGTTGATGCAGGCATATAGGAACATTGCGAGAATGCAAAGGAGGACGATAGCCATCAGGAGCCAGTCGAGCTTAAAGACCTGGCTGGAGTAAATGATCAAGTAACCAAGCCCGTTTCGTGCTGCAAGGAATTCTCCGATGATCACTCCGACGAGGCAGAGTCCGATGTTGACCTTCATATTGCTGATGATTGCCGGAATGGAATGAGGGATTACAACTTTTGTGAGAGCGTGGAATCTGGTACCGTGCAGCGTATAGATGAGTTTGATTTTCTCTTGATCGACAGTATGAAAGCTTGTATATAGGCTTAAAATACTTCCAAAGATTGCAACAGACATTCCAGAGACAATGATCGTTGTTTGAGTGGCGCCGAGCCATACGATCAGAAGGGGTGCCAGTGCAGATTTTGGAAGGCTGTTCAGCACGACAAGGTAAGGTTCCATAATCTCGGAAAGCTTCGGACTGAACCAGAGAAGAACGGCACAGAGCAGAGCAATGAAGATAACAAGAAGGAAGCTTACGATTGTCTCATATACGGTGACACCAACGTGGAGGAAGATGCTTCGATCGCACACCATATTCCAGAAGCAGCGGACAATTTTTGAAGGACTGCTGAAGATAAACGAGTCGATCAGTCCAGTTGCAGAGGAAATCTCCCAGAGGATAAAAAAGAGAAGCAAGATCAGAACCCGGAAGACAGAGACGATGGTCCGGTGCTTCTGTCTGCCTTTTAAAAATTCCTGTTGTTTTACGGACATCTCATTCACTTCCATTTAGTTCCCTCCAGACAAGATTGAAATATGTTTTAAATTCCGGTGTATTTCTGCGAAGAAGAGGAGTATCTTCCTGCATATCAAAGTGAAGCGGGATCGTCTGTTGAATAGAGGCGGGACGGGCAGAAAGGACGATGACGCGATCTCCAAGGCTGACTGCTTCTGATAAGTCGTGAGTGACAAGAATCGCTGTCTTTTTTTCTTTTCGGATAATTTGTCCGATATCATCTCCAACCGTCAGACGAGTCTGATAATCCAGAGCAGAGAATGGTTCGTCGAGAAGGAGAAGATCTGGATCAAGGACCAGTGTGCGGATAAGGGCAGCGCGCTGCCGCATACCTCCGGAGAGCTCAGAAGGTTTTGCTTTGGCAAAGTTTTGCAGTCCATAAGTGGCTAGCAGTTCGTTTGCTTTCTCTTTTGTCTGGCTGTTCAATTTGTGCTGGATCTCCAGGCCAAGGATGATATTCCGATAGATGGAGCGCCACTCAAACAGGTGATCTTTCTGAAGCATATACCCAATGTTGGCATTGCGCAGCTCTACGGATTTTCCATGGATCAGAATCTGCCCTTCCTCCGGTTGGAGCAGCCCTGCGATCAGTGATAAGAGTGTGGATTTTCCGCAGCCAGATGGACCGACGATAGCAATAAATTCTCCCTTTTTTACCGAAAAGGAGATGTGGCTTAAAGCAGGTGTCTCGCCATCCAGCGTGTGGTAGGCATAACTGACATTTTGAAATTCTAATATAGTTTCCATAAAAGCCTCCAGTCTGTTTCTATCCAATTTATGCAAAAGAAAGAAAATGGTGCGGCGATAGAGCAATCAGAAAAACGCGGATTGTTTTTTTTGATCAGTTGTGTATAATATCAGCAGGAGAAATAAAAGAAAAAGGGCAAAGGGTGAAGAAAATGAAAGAAAGAACAGATGGTGGGAGGATGAATCAAAAGGAAGAAAACCGGAAGATATCGGGACAGCCAAAGAGAAATTATCAGAAAGAGTTGGAGAACTTGTTAAAACAGTTTGAAAAAGATGGCAGAGTCCCATCTTTGTTACTTCATAGCTGTTGTGCACCTTGCAGTAGTTATGTGCTGGAGTATTTGTCTCAGTATTTTCATATTACAGTGTTCTATTACAATCCGAATATTTATCCGGATACCGAATATGACAAGCGGGTACAGGAACAAAAGGAACTGATTGAGAAACTCCCGGCGAAATATCCAATCTCTTTTCTGGCGGGAGAATATGATAAACAGCTGTTTTATGATGCGGTAAAAGGGATGGAGAGAGAAAAAGAAGGCGGCAGGCGATGTTTTCGCTGCTATGAACTGAGACTTTTGGAGGCGGCAAGGGAAGCGAAAAAGGGCAATTTTGATTATTTTACAACGACACTTAGTATCAGCCCGATGAAAAATGCTGCAAAGTTAAATGAAATTGGAGAGCGGATCGGAGAAGAGATAGGGGTTCCTTATCTTCTGTCTGATTTTAAGAAGAAGAATGGATACCGTCGCTCGGTGGAATTATCGGGATTGTATGGACTTTACCGGCAGGATTACTGTGGCTGTATCTTCTCAAAACAAGAGCGAGAAGCTCAGAAGAAAGAAATGCTAAAAAGTGAAAATATGTAAAAAAATCCTAAAAGAGAAAGAAAAAATATGTAAAAAGAGAAGATAATATTGGAAAATTATACAAAAATATGATAGACTATGAAAAATAAGCAACAGAAAAGAGGAACAAATATGGCACAATTGTGGGGAGGACGATTTACAAAAGAAACAGATCAGATGGTATATCAGTTCAATGCATCGATTTCTTTTGACAAAAGGTTTTATGCACAGGATATTAGAGGCAGCATCGCGCATGTGATGATGTTGGCAAAGCAAGGGATTCTGACAGAAGAAGAACAACGGAAAATGATTTCCGGTCTGGAAGGAATTTTGAGGGATATAGAAGACGGTTCTCTTGCGATTTCAGAGAAATATGAAGATATTCATAGTTTTGTGGAGGCGACTTTGATCGAGCGGATCGGAGAACCTGGCAAGAAATTACATACTGGAAGAAGCAGAAATGATCAGGTTGCCCTCGATATGAAGCTTTATATCAGAGATGAAGTGTATGCGACGGATCATCTTTTGAAGGAGTTGTTAGAGGTACTGCTTGGAATCATGGAAGAACATATCGATACGTTCATGCCGGGATTTACTCATCTGCAGAAAGCACAGCCAATCACATTGGCACACCATATGGGTGCTTATTTTGAAATGTTTAAGCGAGATCGAGCCCGTATGAAGGATGTTTACCGGAGAATGAATTACTGTCCGCTTGGCTCTGGAGCTCTGGCTGGTACCACATATCCGTTGGATAGAGAGTATACAGCGGAACTGTTAGGGTTTGCAGGTGCCACATGGAACAGTATGGATTCTGTGGCAGACAGAGATTATCTGATTGAATTTTTAGCCGCACTGTCTACGGTTATGATGCATTTAAGCCGCTTTTCAGAGGAGGTTATTATCTGGAACAGCAATGAGTACCAGTTTGTTGAAATTGATGATGCATACAGTACCGGAAGCAGCATTATGCCGCAGAAGAAGAATCCGGATATTGCAGAACTTGTTCGTGGAAAGACAGGACGTGTTTACGGAGCGTTGATGTCACTTCTTGTGACAATGAAAGGATTGCCGCTTGCTTATAATAAGGACATGCAGGAAGACAAAGAGCTTGCTTTTGATGCGATCGATACGGCAAAGGGATGTCTGATGTTGTTTACAGATATGCTCCGCACGATGAGATTTCAGAAGGAACAGATGGAAAGAAGCGCGAAAAACGGATTTACCAATGCGACAGATGCAGCAGATTATCTTGTAGGACATGGCGTAGCATTTCGGGATGCACATGGGATTGTCGGACAGCTTGTGTTAAGCTGCATTGAGAAGGGAATTTCATTGGAAGAGATGAGTTTGGAAGAATATCAGAGGATTTCCCCGGTATTTCAGGAAGATATTTATGATGCGATCAGTCTGAAGACTTGTGTGGAGAAGCGCAAGACATTTGGTGCACCGGGGCGGGAAGCGATGGAGCAGGTGATTTCTCTGCAGAAGCGATATTTGTCCCAGTCGGATACGTTTTCCGCACAGGATTGATAAATATAATGGTTTAGTAAAGAGAGGAAAGAAAGATGGAGAGAAAATTAAGAGTAGGAATTCTTGGAGCAACGGGGATGGTAGGACAGAGATTTATTTCTCTTTTGGAAAATCATCCATGGTTTGAAGTAGTGACAGTGGCAGCCAGCCCAAGATCAGAAGGGAAAACGTATGAGGAGGCGGTTGGAGACCGCTGGAAGATGCAGACACCGATGCCGGAATCAGTGAAAAGTTTAGTAGTCATGAATGTCAATGAAGTAGAGAAAGTTGCAGCGGGTGTTGATTTTGTATTCAGCGCAGTGGATATGTCCAAGGAAGAAATCAAGGCAATCGAGGAAGCTTATGCAAAGACTGAGACACCGGTTGTATCAAATAACAGTGCACACCGCTGGACAAAAGATGTGCCGATGGTGATCCCGGAGATCAATCCGGAACACTTTGAGATCATTGAAGCGCAGAAAGCACGGCTTGGAACAGAGAGAGGATTTGTGGCAGTAAAGCCAAACTGTTCTATCCAGAGTTATGCACCGGTGCTGACTGCATGGAAGGAATTTGAGCCGACAGAGGTTGTGGCGACGACTTATCAGGCGATTTCAGGTGCAGGAAAGACATTTGCAGAGTGGCTGGAGATGGTGGAGAACATCATTCCATTTATCGGTGGAGAAGAAGAAAAAAGTGAGCAGGAACCGCTTAGAATCTGGGGACAGATCAAAGATGGTGAGATTGTAAAAGCAAGCAGTCCTGTTATTACAACACAGTGCATCCGTGTTCCGGTTCTGGATGGACATACAGCTGCAGTGTTTGTGAAATTTGCAAAGAAGCCAACAAAAGAACAGTTGATTGAAAAGCTTGTAACATTCCGTGGCCTGCCGCAGGAGTTAGAACTTCCAAGTGCGCCAAAGCAGTTTATCCAGTATCTTGAGGAAGACAACCGCCCGCAGGTAAAATTGGACGTAGATTTTGAGAAGGGAATGGGAATCTCAGTTGGACGTTTAAGAGAAGATACCGTGTACGATTATAAGTTTGTCGGGCTTTCCCATAATACAGTCAGAGGTGCAGCAGGAGGCGCTGTGCTCTGTGCAGAAACACTGACTGCAAAAGGATATATCAAGGCAAAATAGAAAGGAAAAGAGAGAAGGGGAACCGCAGTTTTGCAGAACCTCTTTTTTCTCTTTCTGGAGGAGTTTGGGGCAGGGTATGGAAATGAAATAAGAAATTTGTTATACTGAAAATTGATAAAGAAAGATTGGAACTGCGAAAAGAGGAAGGTGTTCAAATGAGAAAAGAACTATTGAATTACACACAGAACAGAGAATTGTCCTGGCTCCGGTTCAATGAGCGCGTGCTTCAGGAAGCACAGGATCCGACAGTGCCGCTTTTGGAGCGGATGAAGTTTGTCGCAATCTTTACGAGCAATTTGGATGAGTTTTTTATGATCCGGGTAGGAAGTCTCTATGATATGGGAATGATGGGAGAAAATCATATTGACGATAAGACCGGATGGAGTGCAAGGCAGCAGTTGGACAAAATCTATACGGCGGTTGCACCGCTCTATAAAGAGCGGGAGAAGACATACGCGGAGATCAAGAAACAGTTAAGTCCGTATGGAATCTGTGGGTTGTCTTTCAAGGAGCTGGAACAGCAAGAGAAGAAGTTTGTAAAAAAATATTTCAGAGAGCAGATCCTTCCGCTTTTGTCACCTCAGATCGTAGATCCAAACCACCCATTTCCACATCTTTTGAACAATGAAATATATGTGACGGCAACCTTGAAGGAGAATGGCAGATCGTTACTTGGAATTGTACCGGTACCGCAGTTTATTTCTGATATCTTATATCTTCCCGGACATGACATTCGATATATTCGCATGGAAAAAGTGATCATGGAGTATTTGGAACTGATTTTTAGTCAGTATGAGATCTCAGATCGAAATTATATCTGTGTGACAAGGAATGCAGACATTTCTCCGGATGATGAAGCGTTTGATATCAATGATGATTTCCGTTACCGGATGAAAAAGACATTACATAAGCGGAGAAGAATGGCGGTTGTCCGTCTTGAAGTGGCAGAGAGTCTCAGTAAAGAGCGGGAACAGTATTTTTGCAGTAAATTTAACATTACACCGAAACAGATTTTTCGTACAAAAGTGCCGATGAAGCTCGGGTTTATGTTCTCAGTGATCGATAAGGCGCCAGATTCTATGAAGCGTGCACTGGCGTATGAGCCATTTTCTCCGCAGATGGCGAAGATGGTGGAGGAAGGCAGTATGATGAAGCAGGTTCGAAGAAAAGATATTCTGCTTTCTTATCCATATGAGAGTATGGAACCGTTTCTCCGTCTGATCAAAGAGGCGTCCGCGGATCCGAATGTCATGACGATTAAGATTACGATTTACCGCCTTGCACGAAAGACAAGGCTAGTAGAGTATCTGTGTGCAGCAGCAGAGAACGGAAAAGAAGTGACAGTGCTGATCGAACTGCGGGCAAGATTTGATGAGCAGAATAACATCGACTGGTCTGAAAGGCTTGAGGAGGCGGGATGCCGGGTGATTTATGGATTTGAGGGATACAAAGTACACTCTAAAATCTGTCTGATCACCTACCGCCATCGGAATGAGATACAGTATATCACTCAGATTGGGACGGGAAATTATAACGAGAAGACAGCGGAGATGTATACGGATGTCTCTCTGATGACATCCAGTCGGAGTATCGGGGAAGATGCAGCTGAATTCTTTAAAAATATGTCAATCAGTAATCTTGACGGAAGATATGAAGAACTGATCGTAGCGCCAACAAGTTTAAAACAGAAGATTCTCCTGTTGATCGATAGGGAGATCGCAAAGGGGACAAATGGCAGGATTGTCATGAAGATGAATTCGGTAACCGATATGGATTTCATTGAGAAAATTGCCGAGGCTTCCAGAGCGGGAGTCAGAATCGATCTGATCGTGAGGGGAATTTGCTGTATTCTACCGGGGATTGAAGGGGAAACGGAAAATTTACGAGTGATCAGTATTGTCGGGCGCTACCTGGAGCATGCCAGAATTTTTAGTTTCGGGGTCCGGGAGGAGCAAAAGATCTACATTGGTTCCGCGGACATGATGACAAGAAATACAGAAAAGCGGGTAGAAGTTGCATGTCCGGTCTATGATCCGATAGTGAAACGGCAACTAAACCATCTTTTGAAGGTCATGCTGTCGGACAATGTGAAGGCCCGTATCCTGACAAGTAACGGGACATATAAAAAGAAAGAAATAAGAGAGCGTGAGGTGAATGCGCAGGAAGTATTTATGCGGGAGGCGCTTCAGGAAAGACCGTCAGAAAAGAGGCGAGAGCCAAAAGTGATCCGAAGATTTCTTGAAATTTTTCATAAAAAATAAGCAGAGCAGAGAGGAAGAAGAACGATGAGTATAGAGAAAACAGTATTTGGAACAACAAAACAAGGGAACAGTGTTTCATTTTACACAATTTCCAATCAGCATGGGACAAAGATTGCGGTGACTGATCTTGGAGCGACGTTAGTAAAGGTGATCGTCAAAGATAAAAATGGAACTCCAAAAGATGTTGTGCTTGGATATGATACGCCACAGAAATATGAAGAGGCAAGTAAGTTTTTTGGGGCAATTGTCGGGAGATGTGCGAACCGGATCGGGGGAGCTTCTTTTGAGCTGAATGGAAAGACTTACACTCTTGCACAAAATAATAATGGTAATAATCTGCACAGTGGGATGGATTTCTTCAATGTCCGTATCTGGGATGTGATAAAAGAGGACAACAATCAACTTACATTTGCACTGGAGAGCAGAGACGGAGATCAAGGATATCCAGGAACAGTGAAAATCGAAGTGACATATACACTGACTGAAGATGACACGGTGAAAATTGAGTACTACGCTGTGCCGGATCAGGACACGATTCTGAATATGACAAACCACAGTTACTTTAATCTTGACGGGCATGAGAAAAAGGATGTGCTTGCCCAGAGTGTCTGGATTGATGCAGATACATTTACGAGAGCAGATGCAGAATCGATCCCGACCGGAGAGATCGTTCCGGTGGAAGGAACACCGATGGATTTCCGTTCCGGCAAGATGATCGGCGAAGAGATTGAAAGCGATTATGAGGCAATTCGGCTTGGAAATGGATATGATCACAACTGGGTACTGAACCATCCGGGTACTTACCGTAAGGTGGCAGAGATGGAAGGAGCAGAAAGTGGTATTGGAATGGAAGTGTGGACGGATCTTCCGGGTATGCAGTTTTACACTGCTAATTTTGTGGAACATGAAGAAGGAAAAGAGGGAATCTGCTATGGAAAGAGAAGCGGTGCATGTTTTGAGACGCAGTATTTTCCGGATGCGATCCACAAAGAGCACTTTGAAGGTCCAGTCTGCAAAGCCGGCAGCACATATCATACAACAACGGCATATCATTTTACAGTAAAGTAGGTACACATGGGAAAATCAGTATATATTGCGGAGAAGCCAAGCGTCGCACAGGAATTTGCAAAGGCATTAAAATTGAATACAAGACGAAAAGACGGATATCTGGAGGCGGACAGTGCAATCGTAACATGGTGTGTTGGACACCTTGTCACGATGAGTTATCCCGAAGTATATGATGCGAAGTTGAAGAGATGGAGGCTGGATACGCTTCCATTTCTTCCAAAGGAATTTAAGTATGAAGTCATTCCGGCGGTTGCAAAGCAGTTTCAGATTGTAAAGGAACAGCTGACAAGAGAAGATGTGGATACCATCTATGTATGTACCGACTCCGGACGAGAAGGAGAATATATTTACCGTCTGGTAGAGCAGATGGCAGGAGTGAAAGGAAAAGTGAGGAAGCGTGTCTGGATCGATTCCCAGACAGAGGAGGAAATTCTTCGTGGGATCCAGGAGGCAAAGCCACTGGAAAATTATGATAATCTGAGTGCATCTGCTTATCTGCGGGCAAAAGAAGATTATCTGATGGGGATTAATTTTTCGAGATTGCTGACACTAAAGTATGGAAACAGCATCTCGAATTACTTGCAAACCAACTATACAGTGCTTTCGGTTGGACGAGTGATGACATGTGTTCTTGGCATGATCGTCCGGAGAGAAAGGGAAATCCGCGAGTTTGTCAAGACACCGTTTTTCCGTGTAATCTCTACGGTTGATGTGGAAGGACAGACATTTGAAGGTGAGTGGAGGGCAGTCAAAGGCTCACGGTATTTTGAATCGTTTGACCTCTACAAGGAAAATGGATTTCAGAAGAGAGAGAAGGCCGAGGAGTTGATCGCTTATTTGAGTCAGCCGCTTCCGCTCACTTGTGAGATCCTCTCCATCGAGAAGAAAAAGGAGAAGAAAAATCCGCCGTTGTTGTTCAACTTGGCAGAGCTTCAAAATGAATGTTCCAAACGGTTTAAAATCAGCCCGGATGAGACACTCCGGATTGTACAGGAACTCTATGAAAAAAAACTGGTTACATATCCGAGAACTGATGCGCGTGTGCTGTCGACTGCGGTTGCAAAAGAGATTCATAAAAATCTGAATGGTCTTTCTAAATATGAGATGGCAGGACCGTTTCTATCTGATATTTTACGGTTTGGAAGTCACAAAGGGCTAGAGAAAACTCGCTATGTCAATGACAAGCAGATTACAGATCACTATGCGATCATTCCAACCGGACAAGGACTTCCTGCATTGCAGGCGGTAGCACCGACTGCCAGACAGGTATATGATCTGATTGTCAGACGATTTTTAAGCATCTTTTATCCGCCGGCAGTATATCAGAAAGTAAGTATTGTGACCAAGCGGAAGGAAGAACAGTTTTTCTCTTCTTTTAAAGTACTTGCAGAAGAAGGGTATTTGAAAGTAACAGGTGTGCCGGGGACAAAAAAAGGGGAGGATGCAGGCGAGGACAATGAAAATCAAGATGAAGATCTATTTTCTCTTGTACAGAAACTGCGGAAAGGGATGCAGTTAAATGTGCAAGGGTTTCAGATTAAAGAGGGGGAGACATCTCCTCCGAAACGATATAATTCTGGTTCGATCATCCTTGCGATGGAGAATGCCGGACAGCTGATTGAAGATGAGGAACTGCGTGCGCAGATAAAAGGAAGCGGCATTGGCACAAGTGCGACGAGGGCAGAAATTTTAAAGAAGTTGATACATATTAAGTATCTCGCGCTGAATAAGAAGACACAGATCATCACTCCGACGCTTCTCGGGGAGATGGTGTTTGATGTAGTTGGACATTCGATCCGCTCTCTTTTAAATCCTGAGTTGACAGCGAGCTGGGAGAAAGGCTTGAACTATGTGGCAGAGGGAGAGATTACCCCGGAGGAATATATGGTGAAGCTGGAACGGTTTGTACAGAATCATACAAATGGGGTATTGGGATTGAATAATCAATATCAGCTGCGCGCCTGCTATGACAGGGCTGCTGGATTTTATCAGAAACCGAAAATGACAGCAAAGAAAGATGTTCATTTCAAACAGAGACATGGGAAACCAGATTAGAAGATGGAAAGGAAAGAAGATATGGAGCAGATGACAGTAACAGAACTGTATACATTGAAAGAAACTATTGCCAGTGAGATTTTTGCGGGAGTGACATATCCGTGGGAAGTGCTTCCAAAGATTGGAGCATTTATCGTGAAACTTGGCAGCACATTGCCAGAGACGGAATATGAGAAGATAGGAGAGGATATCTGGGTTGCAAAATCAGCAAAGGTTGCAGCAACTGCAAGTATTTATGGTCCGGCGATCATCGGAAAAGAGGCGGAGATCAGACATTGTGCATTTATCCGGGGAAATGCTATCGTGGGAGAAGGAGCTGTTGTGGGAAATTCCACAGAGTTAAAAAATGTAATTTTATTCAATAAAGTACAGGTACCGCATTATAATTATGTTGGCGATTCAATTCTTGGATACAAATCTCATATGGGTGCCGGGGCAGTGACATCAAATGTAAAGTCAGATAAATCACTTGTGAAAGTGAAAGTCGGCGAGAAGACGATTGAGACTGGATTGAAAAAATTCGGGGCAATGCTGGGGGACGAGGTGGAAGTCGGCTGCGGAAGTGTGCTGAATCCAGGAAGTGTGATTGGAAGTCATACAAACATTTATCCTCTTTCCATGGTGCGCGGAGTGATTCCAGCGGGAAGTATTTACAAAAAACAAGGCGAGATTGTCGAAAAACAGTAAGGGGCTTCCTAAATAGAGAAAAATTGTGTATAATAAAGCTGAAACGCGATTGAAAAAGCTGCGGCTTGTGTAGAAGAAAGAGAAAAAGTCTAAATAAAAGGAGGACGCTTATGTTACAGGATGATTATGTTACATTTGAGATTGGAAAGGCAAAACATATTGCATTAGTTGCACATGATGGAAAGAAAAAAGAACTGGTAGAGTGGTGCGATAAGAATAAAGAGATTTTAAAAGGACATTTTCTCTGTGGAACAGGGACGACATCCCGGTTGATCGCTGAAAAAACAGGACTTCCGGTTAAGGGATATAACAGTGGACCGCTTGGCGGAGATCAGCAGATCGGTGCAAAAATTGTTGAGGGAAATATTGATTTTATGATCTTTTTGTGGGATCCGTTAGAAGCGCAGCCACATGATCCAGACGTGAAGGCACTTTTGCGTATCGCAGTCGTATATGACATTCCGATTGCAAACAATCTGGCGACGGCAGACTTTATGTTGCATTCAAAATATATGAATGAACCATATAATCGAAAAGTAGAGAATTTTAATAAGACGGTGCAGGAGAGAGTAGAGAAGCTGAAATAGCAGGGGAAATCCCTGCTATTTTAGCTATCTCATATCCTGCTTGTGGGGACTGGCAGTACAGAGAAAATCAATAAGAATGAAAGGAAGAAACATGGAACAAAACAATAAAAATTATCTAGAATATCTTGCAGAATTATATCCGACAATTGGAAAGGCATCCACAGAGATTATCAATCTCCAGTCGATTTTAAACCTTCCAAAAGGAACTGAACATTTTATATCAGATATTCACGGAGAGTTTGAGGCATTTTCACATGTGCTGCGCAATGGATCAGGAGCGGTTAGAAAGAAGATCGATGATGTGTTTGGCCATACACTGAGTACGGCAGAAAAGTGTGCGATGGCAACTTTGATCTATTATCCGGCAGAAAAGATTGCTGAGATCAAAAAAACAGAGCCAGATATGGAGAACTGGTACAAGATTACATTGTATCGATTGATTGAAATATGCAAGACAGTCTCCTCAAAATATACAAGATCAAAAGTGAGAAAAGCACTTCCGGCGGACTATGCATATGTCATTGAAGAACTGATCACAGAGAAATCAGAGGTGCTGAATAAAGGTGCGTACTATGAATCAATCGTCACAACGATACTGGAGATTGGAAAGGCAGAAGATTTTATCATTGTGATGTCAGAGCTGATCCAAAGACTTGTGATCGATCATCTGCATATTATTGGCGATATTTTTGACAGAGGACCCGCACCGGATAAAATTCTGGACTGTCTTATGACGTATCACTCGTTTGATATCCAGTGGGGAAACCATGATATCCTTTGGATGGGAGCGGCTGCGGGAAATGTAGCATGTATTGCGACGGTGATCCGAATCTGTCTCCGTTATGGCAATCTAGATCTTCTGGAAGATGGATATGGTATTAATTTGCTTCCGTTAGCTGCATTTGCAATGGAAATCTATGGAGAAGACCCCTGTGTATGTTTCGCTGTGAAAGGGAGAGAGGGAAAAACAGATTCCTCCTCTCTGTTAGAGAGAAGAATGCACAAAGCGATTACGATAATTCAGTTTAAACTGGAGGAAATGCTTCTGAGGGAGCATCCTGATTTTGATATGGAAGACCGATGTTTTCTTGAGACACTCGATAAGAAGAAGGGAACTGTGATCATACAGGGAAAAGAATATCGGTTAAAAGACAAGAGCTTTCCTACGATTTCTGAAGAAGCACCATATCGTTTAAGCAAAGGTGAACAGGAAATCATGGAGAAACTAAAAACAGCGTTTCAAAACTGTGAGAAACTGCAAAGACATGTTAAGCTGCTTTTAAAGAATGGAAGTCTTTACAAGGTGTATAATCACAATCTGCTCTATCATGGGTGTATTCCGCTGGAAGAAGACGGCAGCTTTGAGAAGGTCAATATTTTTGGAACATTTTATCAGGGGAGAAAGCTTTATGATGTGCTTGAAATGTATGTAAGAAAAGCTTTTGTTGCCTTGGAAGAAGGTGAGCGAAAGAAGGGACAGGATATTTTATGGTATCTCTGGAGTGGACCGAAATCTCCGTTGTTTGGAAGAAGCAAGATGGCTGCATTTGAAAGGTATCTGATTGCAGAACCGGAAGCACATTTGGAAAAGAAGAATGCATATTACCGATTTTTAGAAGAGAGCAGTACTGCTGAGCGGATTCTGGAAGCATTTGGTCTTGAGGGGGAAGATGCACATATTATCAACGGGCATGTGCCGGTGCATCAGAGCTCAGGGGAGAGCCCTGTAAAATGTGGTGGTAAGGTATTGATTATTGACGGAGGATTTTCAAGGGCATACCACAAGGAGACCGGAATTGCGGGGTATACTTTAATCTATAATTCTTATGGCATGACACTGACAGCACATGAACCGTTTGAATCGGCAGAGATGGCGATCCATGAGGAGAAAGATATCGTTTCTAGACAGGTGGCAGTAAAATATACAGACAGGCGTCAGCTTGTCGGGGATACTGACAATGGGAACAAGATGAAAGAGAGAATTGCAGAATTAAAAGAGCTGATCCGGGCTTACAGGGAAGGAGAACTCAAAGAGAAAGAACGGTAGGAACAGTCATAAATCTTTCACACAATGCTTACAATGGTAGTAGACGAAATCAAAGGGAGTTGTAAAATGAGAACAATTCTGGCAGTAGTATTGAGCGTTATTTTATGTACCGGGACTGTCTGCGCGATGCCGCCTGACGGGAAAGTATTGCAGGAAGAGGTAGAGTCAGAAAAGAAAAATGAGCTGGAACTGACAGCACAGTCCGCCGTTTTGATGGAGGCATCTACCGGAAAAATTATTTATGAGAAACAGAAGGAGGAGGAACGCCCGCCTGCAAGTGTGACGAAAGTTATGACGATGCTTTTAATCCTGGATGCAGTGGAGGATGGAAAGATAAAGTTGGAAGACGAAGTAACTGTGTCAGAGTATGCAGCATCCATGGGAGGAAGCCAGGTGTTTCTAGAACCCGGAGAAGTGCAGACGGTAGATACGATGTTAAAGTGCATTGCAGTTGCAAGTGCGAATGACGCATGTGTGGCGATGTCCGAATACATATCCGGAAGTGAGGAAGCTTTTGTAGAGCAGATGAATGCGAGGGCAAAAGGGCTGGGGATGGAGCATACTCACTTTGTAAACTGCAATGGTTTGGATGCGGATGGACATCTGACGACTGCTTACGACATTGCACTGATGTCCAGAGAATTAATCACAAAGCATCCGGAGATTGAAAAATATTCGATGATCTGGATGGAAAATATTACGCATAAAACAAACAAGGGAACAAGCGAATTTGGTTTGTCAAACACAAATAAACTGGTACGTCATTATCCATATGCCACGGGGCTTAAGACCGGATCTACAAGTAAAGCAAAATTCTGTATTTCTGCCACGGCAAGAAAGGATGGGATGGATCTGATCGCGGTGATCATGGCGGCGCCGGATTCTAAGATGCGCGTAAAGGATGCGACAACACTTTTAAACTATGGATTTGGAAAATGCACAAAGTATGTGGACAAAGAAAAAGGTGGATTAAAGGCGGTAAAAGTGGATGGGGGGACAAAGGAAAAAGTGAGGATCGAGCCGGAAGCAATATTTCAGTATGTGGATACGACCGGAGCAAATTTGTCTGAGATACAGAAAAAACTAGTGTTAAAAAAAGGGCTTTCTGCACCGCTAAAGAAGGGAACAACGGTAGGAAAACTTGTGTATACACTGCAGGAAGAAACAATTGGAACTGTGCCGGTCAGAACAACAGAGAAGATAGATAAGATTACTTATGGACATGTGCTGAAAAAGGTGCTGAAAAGCTTTTGGTTGTAAAACGCTGAGAAAAATTATATAATGGAAGACAAATCAGCATTGCTGTGAGATGAAATGAGACAGTGAAAGAGGATAAGGGAACAGATATGGAAAGAGAAATTGTAAAGGTCCTAGAGATTATTGCGGTGGTAGCAGTTCTTTGTGTATTGGAGATGATACGTGAAATCCACACATTTAAAGTCACACATTATACGGTGACAGCCCCAAAGCTTGTGGGGGAAGAGACAAAGTTTGTCCTGCTAAGTGATCTTCACAATAAAGTATATGGAAAACATAATAAAAGACTGCTGTATGCAATTACAAAGCAGAGACCAGATGCAATTCTGATCGCAGGGGATATGCTAGTGGGGAAAAAGGGGGTATATCCAAAGCCAGCGATGGAATTTGTGAAATCACTTGCAAATATCTGTCCGGTATTTTATGCGAATGGCAACCATGAGCAGCGGATGAAGGAAAATCCGGCAAATTATAGTCATGTCTATGAGCGATACAAGAAAGAGTTGAGTGCAGAACAGGTAATCTTCCTTGAAAATCGTTCGGTTGTACGAGAGTGGAATGGTGATCTGTTTACGATTTCCGGATTGGAGATTCCGTATGAGGGGTATGCAAAAAGGAAGTATCACAAAGTGACAGAAGCGGAGATTGAACAGCGGATTGGAAAGGCAAGCAGGGCAAGTTATCAGATTTTAATCGCCCACAATCCGTCACATGTGCCGGCATACAAAGAGTGGAAGGCAGATCTTGTTGTTTCAGGACATTTTCACGGAGGGCTGGTAAGGCTCCCGTTTCTTGGAGCTGTCATTACGCCACAGCTTAAGATCTTTCCGCGTTACAGTGGGGGGATTTACAGAGAAGGGCAGACAACGACGGTTGTAAGCAGAGGGATTGGAGAACATACGATACCGGTTAGGCTGTTTAACACACCAGAAGTAGTTGTGCTGCACATGAAAGGAAGACAGTAATGGGAATACCAGTAAAGCTGCAAGTGTTTGAAGGGCCACTGGATCTGCTTTTGCATTTGATTGACAAAAATAAGATTGATATTTATGATATCCCCATCGTGGAAATTACAAGACAGTACATGGAGTATATCCGTGAGATGGAACGGACAGATTTGAATATTATGAGCGAGTTTCTTCTGATGGCAGCGACTCTTTTGGATATTAAGTCGAAAATGCTTCTTCCCAAAGAGGTGAATGAAGAAGGAGAGGAGGAAGATCCTAGGCAGGAGCTGGTGGAACAGTTGCTGCAGTATAAGCTGTACAAATATATGTCTTATGAACTTCGGGATCGGGAAATGGATTCAGACAGAGTGTTATTTAAGGAGGCTGCCATCCCACAGGAAGTGCAGGAGTATACCGAACCGGTAAATCTGGATGAACTTCTGGGAGATTTGGATCTTCGCAGGTTGAATCAGATTTTTCAGGAAGTGATGCGGAAAAAGGCAGATAAGATGGATCCGGTGCGCAGTAAATTTGGAACGATTGAGAAAGAAGAAGTGACGCTCTCTGATAAGATGTCCTATGTGGAAGAGTATGCAATGTTGAATGGGTACTTTAGTTTCCGTCAGCTTCTGGCAAGACAGCGCAGCAAGATGCATGTGATTGTCACGTTTCTCGCGGTACTGGAATTGATGAAAGTAGGCAAGATACAGATTACACAAGAAAAAACATTTGCGGAGATTATGATCACTTCTATGATGTAGCATGGCAAAAGAGAAGTGAAGCATTAAAAAGGAAAAATTGTACGATAACAAGAAAGGAACAGATAGTGTGGAAAAGAAAACTGAGAAGGAACTGCTAGGGGCTGTGGAGGCGATCCTTTTTGCAATGGGGGAGTCCGTGAGCCTTTCAAAAATTGCATCTGCGATCGGGAAAGATGAGACAGAAGCAAAAAGACTTTTGGAAGAACTGAAAAAACAGTATCAAAAGAAAGAGCGGGGAATCCAGTTGATCGAACTGGAGGATTCTTATCAGCTCTGTACAAAGCCAGAGTTATATGACTATCTGATTCAAGTTGCGAAACAGCCGAAGAAACATGTGCTGACAGATGTCCTGCTGGAGACACTCGCAATCGTGGCATATAAGCAGCCGGTTACAAAAATTGAGATCGAGAAGATCCGGGGAGTGAAGTCAGACCATGCGGTGAATAAACTTGTGGAATATGATCTGGTGTGTGAAGTGGGGAGGCTGGATGCGCCGGGAAAACCGCTGCTATTTGGCACAACCGAAGAATTTTTGCGACGATTTGGAGTGCAGTCGGTGGAGGAGCTTCCAAGCATTGCACCAGAGCAGCTGGAAGATTTTAAAGAAGAGGCAGAGCGGGAGATCAAAGATCGACTGGATGTCTGATCAAAAGAGATTCAGATGGACATATTCGGGAACTTCTAATCATACAATGAACTAACAGAACAACAGGTGTATGCTTATGAAGAAAGTTTTGATCGGAATTTTGACAGGAGTTTTGCTGGTCAGTTCCCCTGTCAGTGCGAAAGAAGAGATAGAACAGTTATACGCCCAGTCAGCGGTTTTAATGGACGCGGACAATGGGCGTGTTTTATTTGAAAAGAACGGTTCAGAAAAAAAGCCGATGGCGAGCACGACAAAGATCATGACATGTATTCTGGCATTGGAGGAAGGAAATCTTACAGATGTTGTGAATGTGTCAGAAAATGCGGCGAGACAGCCGAAAGTACATCTGGGGATGCAGATGGATGAAAAGTTTTATCTGAGAGATCTTCTATATTCCTTGATGTTGGAATCGCACAATGACAGTGCGGTAGCAATCGCGGAACATATTGGGGGGAGTGTGCAGGCATTCGCGGATAAAATGAATGCGAAGGCAAAAGAAATCGGATGCGGGGATACATATTTTATTACACCTAATGGGCTGGATGCTTCGGATGACAACGGAGAACATTCAACGACAGCGGAAGATTTGGCCAGGATCATGAGTTACTGTATTTTGAAATCTCCGAAGAAGGAGAGCTTTCTTTCAATTACTCAGAAGGGAAGCTATCATTTTATGGATGTAGATTGCCATCGTTCGTTTTCCTGCCAGAATCACAATGCGTTTTTGACAATGATGGATGGAGCGTTATCCGGAAAGACAGGATTTACCGGGAAGGCGGGGTATTGCTATGTCGGCGCGCTTGAAAGCCGGGGAAGAACATTTGTGGTTGCCTTGCTTGGATGCGGATGGCCGAACAATAAAGGATATAAATGGGCAGATACCAAGCGATTGATGACATATGGGATGGAAAATTATGAGCTACGGGAGGCATTTTCCGGGAAAGAACCCCTCCGTGATGTAACTGTGAAGGCGGGAATTCCTACCAGCGGAAATCTTTTTGAGAAAGCACATGTTCCGGTAAAGATTGAGAAGATTCAAAACAGTCCGGTGGAAGTTCTTTTGCACCGAGAAGAAGAAATTGAAACTGTTGTAGAATTGCAGGAAGAAGTGCAAGCGCCGATTGAAAGATATGAGAAGCTTGGAACGGTTTGCTATATTCTGGACGGGGAAGTACTTCAGCAATACCCGATCGTAGCCCAGGAGAACGTCGAAAAAATAAATTTTCGATGGATCTTTCAAAAAATCAGCGGATACTATTTTTTGAATGAAGACGGAAGATTGTAAAAAAGAAAGAAGACTGAAAGAGGGCACCTAAGATCAGCAAAAAAGATCTTAGGTGCCCTTTGACTATGGCAACCTGCTGTGCTTAGCTCCGGCAGGAATCTATGATAGTTAGATTTCCCTTGTGTATACTTTGAGCCATTCGTTTTCTTCCTCTGTCATATAAGGAGAAAGTGTCTCGTATACAAATTTGTGATAGCTGTTCAGATAATTGCGTTCGTCTTTATTCAGATCTTCCGGTACGATCGCATCTAAGTCAATCGGAACGACTGTAACATTTTCCAGTCCCATGAATTGGCCAAATTCATTTTTTTCACCTTTGCGCACAACGAGTTCATTTTCCAGACGGATTCCGTGGGAATCTTCAATGTAGATTCCAGGTTCATCGGTGATGACCATACCCTCCTCGAGCACTGCTGGTGGCAGGCCTGAAGGGGATAGCTGCCAACGGAAAGAAGCAGGTTCTTCGTGAATGTTTAGAAGGTAACCGACTCCATGTCCGGTGCCACACTTGTAGTCAATATTCAGAGACCACATAGGTTCTCTTGCGAGGATATCAAGGTTCACACCCCGGCAGCCATATAGAAATCTTGCTCTTGCGAGGTTCATCATACCGCGGGCAACAGCCGTAAAGTGTGTCTTCAGTTCGTCGCTGACCGGTCCAAGAGCAACTGTACGAGTCAAGTCTGTGGTACCTTCATAATAATTTCCGCCGGTATCTGCAAGGAGGAAGTGCTCCGGTTTCAATTCATAATCAGATTCCGGAGTAGCGCTGTAATGCATCATGGCAGCATGTTCTTTGTATGCGACGATCGGAGAAAAACTTGGACTGATAAATCCCGCCTGCTGGCTGCGGAACTCTTCTAGTTTGTCAGAGGCGCTGCGCTCTGTGATCGGCATCTTTCCTACATTTTTCTTAAGCCAATACATAAATTTTGTGAAAGCAACCCCGTCTTTGATATGGCTTGCGCGGATATTTTTCAATTCTGTCTCATTTTTGATTGCCTTAAATGCTGTTGTTGGATTTGGCTTCTCCACTTTTTCTGTTGCGTCAGGGAGATTTTTATAGATCGCATAATTGATCCGGGAAGGATCTAAAAGCACATGAGAAGTTTCATCTAACGTCTTTACAAATGTGTAGATTTCTTCATAAGGATGTAAGATGACAGAAAGCCCGTTCCAGCTATCTAAAATTTCCTGATTTAATTTGGATTCGTTGATAAACAGATGTACGTCCTCCATCGTGATCACAGCATAGCTCAGCACAAGAGGAGTATACATTACATCTCCGCCTCGAATATTGAGCAGCCATGCGATATCGTCAAGAGAAGAAAGAATATGGACTGTCGTGTCAGCTTCTTGCATTTTTTCACGGAGACGTTCCAGTTTGGAGGCGGTACTTTCTCCTGCGTATGCAAGATCCAATAAAAATGCCGGAGCATTTGAAAGAGCCGGGCGATCTTCCCAGATATAGGAAATCAGATCTTCGTCATAGGAAATGGAGACTGCTTTTTCTTTTAATACTTCTTCATAATTCTGACCTTCGGAAGCGCCGATGACTTTTCCGTCAAATCCGAGCACTCCGTGATCTGGAAGAACCGATTCCAAATATTCTTCTTTTGTAGGGACATCAGGTTCTGCCATACGGAAAAGTCTGATTCCACTTCCTTCTAATTGTTTTTCTGCCTGAATGAAATAGCGTCCATCTGTCCAGAGACCTGCATCATCTTTTGTGATGATCACTGTTCCGGCAGAACCGGTAAATCCGGAGATAAACGCTCTGGCTTTAAAATGTTCTCCTACATATTCGCTTTGATGATTGTCAGCGGATGGGATAATATAGGCATCCATCTTTCTCTCTTCCATGAGTTTTCTGAGTTTTGCAATTCTGTCTGTTACACTCATTTCTATTTCCTCCTTAGATACATTTTATAATGTGCGGGAACAAAAAGATGTCCCCGTTTCATGCCTTTTCTATTGTATCATAATCGTGAGTGGAATCAAACAAAATATACAAAAACAAAGAAAGAAGAAGTGAAAAAATCAGCATGATGGAAGAGGATATTTTGAGGGAGGACGTCTCAGTTGAATATGTGAAAAAAATATCAAAAAGCAATTGCTATTTTTTAAGCAGTATTATATAATATAATAGGCAGAAAATTTGGCTAAACTTTATGAAATTTTAGAAATTGGAGGGCTAAAAGATATGAGTTACGAAACAACAGAGAACCGCGCAAGCGAAAGAATTGCCGCTTTGCTTGACGAGGGAAGTTTTGTTGAAATCGGTGCTGCTGTTAAAGCGAGAACGACTGATTTCAACATGCAGACAAAAGAAACTCCGGGAGACGGTGTTGTGACTGGATACGGGGTGATTGATGGGAACCTCGTGTATGTATACAGCCAGAATGCCTCTGTATTGCAGGGGGCGATCGGTGAGATGCATGCAAAGAAGATCGCCGCAATCTATGATCTTGCGATGAAGATGGGAGCTCCGGTAATCGGTCTTGTAGATTGTGCGGGACTTCGACTTCAGGAAGCAACGGATGCGCTCCATGCATTTGGAACTCTGTATATGAAACAGACACTGGCATCGGGTGTAATTCCACAGATCACAGCAATTTTCGGAACATGTGGGGGAGGACTTGCAGTGATCCCTTCTCTGACAGACTTTACGTTTATGGAGAAAGAACATGCAAAATTATTTGTGAATTCTCCAAATGCACTGGAAGGAAATGTTATTACAAAGTGTGATACATCTTCTGCAAAATTCCAGAGTGAGGAAGCGGGTCTGGTAGATGGAACCGGAACAGAAGAGGAAATCTTAGAAGAAATCCGTTCGCTTGTATGTCTTTTGCCGGCAAATAATGAAGACGATAACTCTTATGACGAATGTACAGATGATCTGAATCGTCTCTGTGATGCGATCGAAAATGCAGCGGAAGATACAGCAGTCGTGCTCTCCACTCTTTCAGATAATCATGTATTTTTTGAGACAAAAAGAGACTATGCAAAAGAAATGGTAACAGGATTTATCCGTCTCAACGGTGTGACGACCGGTGCAGTGGCAAACCGCTGCAAGGTCTATGATGAAGATGGAAATGTGGAAGCAGAATTTGACGGTGGCTTAAGTGTACGTGGATGTAGAAAAGCAGCAGATTTTGTAAATTTCTGTGACGCATTCAATATTCCGGTATTGTCTCTTACTAATGTAGAAGGATATCATGCAACAATGTGTTCGGAGAGAAATATTGCCTCTTCTGTGGCAAAGCTTACATATGCGTTTGCAAATGCGACTGTACCGAAAGTGAATGTCATCATCGGAAAAGCATACGGAAGTGCCTATATAACAATGAACAGCAAGGCGTTGGGAGCAGATTTGGTATATGCATGGCCACAGGCAGAGATTGGAATGATGGATGCGAATCTTGCTGCCAAGATCATGTATGCAGAAGAGAGTGCAGAAGTGATCCGACAGAAGGCGGCAGAATATGAAGCGATGCAGACAAGTCCTTTGGCTGCGGCAGGAAGAGGATATGTAGATGCGGTGATCGATCCGAAAGATACAAGAAAATATCTGGTCGGTGCATTTGAAATGTTATTTACAAAGAGAGAAGATCGCCCGGCAAAAAAACATGGAACAGTGTAGAGAGGTGAAGCAAAGTGAAAAAAAGAATCAGCTTATTAATCGGTGCATTGGCTCTGACACTTAGTTTTACCGGATGTGGAAGTAAGAAAGAACTGGAATATGATGAAACACAGCTTACATATGTGACACAGTTTATCATTGCAAATTTTGAAGTGATGGATGAGGAAGCATTTGATAATTATCGGCAGGCATCGGAATATCAGATCAATAAGATCATGTCTGAAGCGAATGCGCCAATTGAACCAGAAGTGCTTATTTCTATGATGGATGCCTGGGAAGCGGCAGAAAAAGAATGTGGAGAATATGTAGAACATGGCGAATATCAGTTTGAAGGTTCGGATTCTGGTGTAGTTGTGTCTACAGAGGCAGTGTATGAGGAGCGGGAAGCAACGCTGGAATTTAAGTTTGACGAGAATCTCAATATAGAATCACTTGATATTGCGGCAGATTATACAACCGGAGAAATTTTAAAGAAAGCCGGAATGAATACCATTCTTGGAATGGGAACTGTATTTCTTGTTCTGATCTTCCTTGCGTTTGTAATCTCACTTTTGAAATATATACCAATGCTTCAGGAAAAGTTTACAAAGAAGACAGAAAAAAACAAAACACCGGTAAAAGAAGTGCCAAAGGCGGAAGTTCCTGTAGTGGAAGAAGAGTTAACCGATGATGAAGAACTTGTGGCCGTAATTACAGCGGCGATTGCAGCGGCAGATGAAAGTGTGTCTGACGGCTTTGTGGTAAGATCGATCCGCAGAAGAAAATCAAATAAATGGAATTAATTCAGGAGGAATTTGAAGATGAAAAGTTATACAATTACAGTAAATGGAAATGTATATGATGTGACAGTAGAGGAGAAAGCAGCAGGAGCAGCACCAGCGGCACCGGTACAGAAGAAAGCTCCAGTGGCACCAAAGGCAGCCCCGGCACCGAAGAAAGCAGCAGGGACAGGAAATGTCAAAGTGACAGCAGGTGCGGCAGGAAAAGTATTTAAATTAGAGGCAGCTGTCGGACAGCAGGTAGAAAAAGGAGCACCGATCGTTGTGATCGAGGCGATGAAAATGGAAATCCCGGTTGTAGCTCCGGAGGCGGGAACCGTAGCCAGCATTGATGTAGCAGTAGGTGATGCAGTGGAATCAGGAGCAGTACTGGCTACATTGAATTAATGATGTCCCGGACACAGACTGGAGGTTAAAATATGGAATACATTATGACTACATTGGATAACCTCATGCACCAGACGGCTTTTTTCAATCTTACAGTTGGAAATTACGTCATGATTGCGGTAGCATGCGTGTTTTTATATCTGGCGATTGCCAAAGGATTTGAGCCGCTTCTTTTGGTTCCGATCGCGTTTGGTATGCTGTTGGTAAATATTTACCCAGATATTATGTTATCCATTGAGGATTCTTCAAATGGAGTCGGAGGACTTCTTCACTATTTCTACTTGCTTGATGAGTGGGCAATCTTACCGTCACTGATTTTCCTCGGTGTCGGAGCAATGACCGATTTTGGACCATTGATTGCGAATCCGAAGAGTTTCCTCCTTGGAGCGGCAGCACAGTTCGGTATTTTTGCCGCTTATTTAGGGGCGATGGCAATGGGATTCAGTGATAAGGCAGCAGCAGCGATCTCTATTATCGGAGGAGCTGACGGACCTACATCGATCTTCCTTGCAGGAAAACTGCAGCAGACAGCAATTTTAGGACCGATTGCGGTAGCGGCATATTCTTATATGTCACTGGTTCCAATCATCCAGCCGCCGATCATGAAGCTTCTCACAACGGAAGAAGAAAGAAAAATCAAGATGGAACAGCTTCGTCCGGTATCTAAACTGGAGAGAATTCTATTCCCGATCATCATTACGATCGTCGTATCGCTGATCCTTCCAACAACAGCGCCGTTAGTCGGCATGCTGATGCTCGGTAACTTATTCAAAGAGTGTGGAGTTGTAAGACAGCTTACAGATACGGCATCGAATGCATTGATGTATATTGTTGTGATCCTGCTTGGAACTTCTGTCGGTGCAACGACAAGTGCAGAAGCATTTTTAAACTGGGATACGATCAAGATTGTTGTGCTTGGACTGGTAGCGTTTGCGTTTGGAACAGCTGCAGGTGTATTGTTCGGTAAACTGATGTGCAAGGTGACTGGAGGAAAAGTAAATCCGCTGATTGGTTCTGCCGGAGTATCTGCAGTGCCTATGGCAGCCAGAGTATCACAGAAAGTCGGGGCAGAGGCAGATCCTACAAACTTCCTGTTGATGCATGCGATGGGACCAAATGTCGCCGGAGTCATCGGTACGGCTGTTGCAGCAGGTACCTTTATGGCAATCTTCGGTGTAATGTAAGTTGAAAAAGTGAAATGTTAGGAGGAAGTAACATGGCAGATATAGCAAAAAAACCAATTAAAATTACAGAGACGATTCTGCGTGATGCACATCAGTCGCTGATCGCAACGAGAATGACGACAGAGCAGATGCTGCCGATCATCGATAAAATGGATAAGGTGGGATATCATTCCGTAGAGTGTTGGGGTGGCGCTACCTTTGACGCATCACTCCGTTTCCTGAAGGAAGATCCATGGGAGAGACTCCGGAAATTCCGTGATGGATTTAAAAATACAAAATTGCAGATGTTATTCCGCGGACAGAATATTTTAGGATATCGTCCGTATGGAGATGATGTAGTAGAATATTTTGTTCAGAAATCAATCGCCAATGGAATCGATATCATTCGTATTTTTGACTGTTTAAACGATCTTCGAAATCTGCAGACAGCAGTCACGGCAGCAAATAAGGAGAAGGGACATGCACAGGTAGCGTTGTCCTATACGCTGGGAGATGCATATACTCACGAATATTGGATTGATATCGCTAAGAGGATTGAGGATATGGGAGCAAATTCTATCTGCTTGAAAGATATGGCAGGTCTTCTCCTTCCATATGAGGCGACAGAGTTGATTGGTGCGTTGAAAGAAAATGTCAGCATTCCGATCCAGTTACATACACACTATACTTCGGGTGTGGCTTCCATGACATACTTAAAAGCAGTGGAAGCAGGTGTTGATGTGATCGATACAGCGATCTCTCCATTTGCGCTTGGAACCTCCCAGCCTGCAACAGAAGTTATGGTAGAGACATTTAAAGGAACACCGTACGATACTGGATTTGACCAGAACCTGCTTGCAGAGATTGCAGATTACTTCCGCCCAATCCGCGATGAAGCATTAGAATCAGGACTTCTGAATCCGAAGAACCTTGGTGTAAATATTAAGACATTACTGTATCAGGTGCCAGGTGGTATGTTGTCGAACTTGACTTCTCAGTTAAAAGAGCAGGGAGCAGAAGATCGATATTACGAAGTGCTTGAGGAAGTGCCGAGAGTTCGTAAAGATCTGGGAGAGCCGCCGCTTGTCACACCATCTTCTCAGATTGTCGGAACACAGGCAGTATTCAATGTCCTGATGGGAGAACGCTACAAAATGGCAACCAAGGAGACAAAAGATCTTCTGAGTGGAAAGTACGGGAAAACAGTCAAACCGTTTAACGAAGAAGTGCAGAAGAAATGTATCGGAGATGCAGAAGTTATCACATGCCGTCCGGCAGACTTGATCCCGGATGAGTTAGATACACTGCGAAGTGAAATGGAACAGTGGTCACAACAGGACGAAGATGTGCTTTCCTATGCATTGTTCCCACAAGTGGCAACAGATTTCTTTAAATATAGAGAAGCGCAGCAGACGAAAGTAGATCAGACAGTTGCCGACACAAAGAACGGATCTTATCCGGTATAGAAAAATAAGACAGAGCCGACAAAGGACAGGGGAGCAAGCAGCCTGTCTTTGTCGATCATAAACCGACCCTGTGGGAGAGCAGCCAGAGAATAAAGCCTCCACAGGGTCGCTTTTATTTTGCAAATCCGCAGGTGTGTATGGAACGCATGTGGGGGTTGACAAACGCGCAATCTTCGCTATGATAAATGAAGACAGAAAAGAAAAAGGAGATACAAGATGAGGCAATCAATCTTATTTTTTGACATTGATGGAACACTTTTAAGCGATAAAACAGGGAAAATTCCGGACAGTGCGTTGGAAGCACTTGCAGAAGCAAAGAAAAATGGGCATTTACTCTTTATTAATACGGGGAGAACGGTCTGTGCGCTTCCGAAAGAGCTTTATCAATTTGAATTTGATGGATACTTGTGTGGGTGCGGATCGTATCTTCTCTTTCATGATGAAGTATTACTGGAAAGTCATATTGAGGAAGCCTGTGGACAAAAATATATTGAGCAGATGCGGGAATGCGGGCTAGATGGTGTTTTGGAAGGAACGGAAGATCTTTATTTTCCGAAAAAAGTCTCGCGGTTTGAAAAATTGGAGCAGGGAAGACACTATTTCGGACAATTGGGTCTGGGAAAGAAGAAGCATATAGAAGAAGGTGGATTTCTTTACGACAAAATTTTTGTGTATGCAGATGAACAAAGTGAAAAGGAGCGTTTTTTTCGTCTGATGGAAGATGCGTTTGCGGTGATCGACCGGGGAGAAAATACATATGAGCTGACACAGAAAGCATTTTCGAAGGCGACGGTATGCGAATTCCTGGTAAAGAAATTCGGTCTGAATAAAGATCAGGTCTATGTATTTGGAGATAGTATGAACGATTTGTCGATGTTTGAATATGCATCACATACGATCGCAATGGGAAATCATGCGCCGGGGCTTGAGCCGTATACAGAATTTGTGACAAAGACAGTGGAAGATGGCGGAATTGCCTGGGCAATGAAGCATTATGGACTGATTTAGAATCCTTCCTTTACTTCAAGGAAGTAGTTGTGTATAATAAGTGAAGACTTAGAGGAAATGGTGGGGAAATTATGAAACATACAGGTGGAACAAGTGGGAATGAGTTCTTAAAGAGAATGGAGACACAGTATGAAAAGTTCAGCAAAGGACAGCGGCTTTTGGCTGATTACATTATAGAGAACTATGACAAGGCTGTTTTTTTGACAGCGGCAAAGCTTGGTGAAGTTGTCGGCGTCAGTGAGTCCACAGTTGTTCGCTTTGCCACGCAGCTTGGGTACAGTGGATATCCGGGCTTCCAGAAAGCGTTGGAAGAACTTGTGAGAAATAAGCTGAATTCGATTCAGCGTATGGAAGTGACTTATGGGAGAATCAGTCAGTCAGAAATTTTAGAGACCGTACTCCAGTCGGATATTGAGAAAATTAAAGTCACACTGACGAATATTGATCAAAGCGCATTTGACCGGGCGGTGGATATTATCCTTCAGGCACGAAAAATTTATGTCATCGGAATCCGAAGTTGTGCACCACTTGCTAATTTCCTGCAGTTTTATTTGAATTTTCTGTTTGATAATGTGATTCTTGTCAATACGAATTGTTCCAGTGAGATTTTTGAACAGCTAATTCGAATCGGACAGGAAGATGCGATCATCGGTATCAGTTTTCCAAGATATTCACAACTGACCCGGAAGGCGCTTTCTTTTTCCAAAAAGCGAGAGGCAAAAGTGATCACACTGACGGATAGTGAACGCTCACCGATGACAGAATATTCAGACTGTAATTTGATTGCGAGAAGTGATATGGCATCGATTGCGGATTCACTTGTAGCGCCGCTCAGCGTGATCAATGCGCTTGTTGTAGCGCTCTGCATGAAGAAACAAAAGGAAATGCGGCGCACACTGGCATTTCTGGAAGAGATCTGGGATGAGAATCAAGTCTACGGAAACGATGAGATCGAGGAGGAAACAACCTTGGGAATAGGAGAAAAATAAGATGAGTAAAGTGTTGATTGTAGGCGGAGGAGCGGCTGGAATGTTTGCTTCTATTTTTGCGGCGCGAAATGGGAATGAAGTACATGTCTTTGAGAAAAATGAAAAACTCGGAAAAAAATTATTCATTACCGGGAAAGGACGCTGTAATATTACAAATGCCGGGGATATGGAAAATCTGTTTGAAAACGTTGTGAGCAACCGGAAATTTTTATATAGTAGCTTTTATAGTTATACAAATGAGGATGTCATTTCATTTTTTGAAACGCTTGGAGTTCCTACCAAAATTGAGCGCGGCAATCGTGTATTTCCGGTGTCAGATCATTCCTCGGATGTAATCGGAGCGCTTTCCGGCGAAATGAAGCGCGCTGGTGTCAAAGTGCATCTTTATACAAAGGTGTCAAAAATTTTAACAGAGAATGGCAGATTTTCCGGGTTAGAGTTTGCAGATGGCGCGTGCGTTCAGGGAGATGCCTGCGTGATTGCGACAGGAGGATTTTCTTATCAGACGACGGGATCTAACGGAGATGGATATCGATTCGCAGAGGAGCTGGGGCATACAGTGACTGATATCTACCCATCCTTAGTTCCTCTGGCAATTGAGGAAGAATTTGTAAAGGAGCTGCAGGGGTTGTCACTGAAAAATGTAGAGGCGGCAATTTATGATGGGAAAAAGAAATTGTATCAGGATTTCGGAGAAATGCTGTTTACCCACTATGGGGTAAGCGGTCCGCTGATTTTAAGCGGCAGCAGCCATATTGCAAAGAAAGCAGGAGAGAAGAAACTGAAGCTTGTCATCGATCTCAAACCAGCATTGACGGAAGAGCAGCTCGACCAACGTGTGCTTAGGGATTTTGAGCAAAATATTAACAAACAGTTTAAAAATGCAGTGGCAAGGCTGTTTCCGGCAAAACTGATACCGGTGATGATCGAACGGAGTAAGATCAATCCGGAAAAAAAGGTACATGATATTTCGAGGGAAGAGCGGCAGAATTTTGTAAAGCTGATGAAACATTTTGAGATGACAATCTTAGGACTGCGTGGTTACAATGAGGCGATCATTACAAAAGGTGGCGTGAAAGTAAAAGAGGTCGATCCGGGAACAATGGAGTCTAAACTGGTGCCGGGAGTTTATTTCGCAGGAGAAGTGTTAGATCTTGATGCATTGACAGGCGGATATAATCTGCAGATTGCGTGGTCAACTGCATATGCGGCGGGAAGCAGTATAAAATAGCAGGGATAGATGTTGCAAAATTAGTGACGTTGGAAAATAAAAGAGAAAAATTGGCGGGAGACTGCCGGGAAAAGAGGAAATATGGGATATAATATTGCGATAGATGGACCGGCGGGTGCCGGAAAAAGTACGATTGCCAGGAGGGTGGCCAGAAAACTAGGATACATTTATGTGGATACTGGAGCAATGTATCGGGCAATGGCGGTTTATTTTCAGGAGCAGGGGCTTACTCCGGAAGATTTGGAACATATGAAGAAAATATGCGGCGGAGCAGAAATTGTGATTCGCTATGAGAATGAAAGTCAGCAGGTATATTTAAATGGAAAGAACGTTACTGGAAGACTCAGAGAGGAAGCAGTAGGCAGATTCGCATCTGTCGGATCGGCACTTCCGGAGGTGAGGGCGCACCTGCTGGAACTTCAGCGAAAACTGGCAAGAGATTATGACGTTGTGATGGATGGACGTGATATCGGAACGAATATTCTTCCGCATGCAGATGTCAAAATCTATCTTACAGCAAGTGTCAGGACGAGAGCGGAAAGAAGATTCAAAGAACTTCAGGAAGCTGGTCAGACATGCGTTCTTGAAGAGATTGAGAAAGATATTCAGGAGCGTGATGAACGTGATATGACAAGGGAAACCGCTCCGTTGAAGCAGGCGGAGGATGCAGTGCTGATCGACTCTTCTGAGATGACGATCGGAGAAGTCGTGCAGGCAATTTTATCGGTGTGTAAGTAGGAATTGGAAAAGTAATGGAAAGTGAGGCGGCAGATGGAGGTAAATGTTGCAAAGACCGCAGGTTTCTGCTTTGGTGTAAAGCGGGCAGTAGACCAGGTGTATGAGCAGACGGAAAAGGAAAATGGGAAGAAAATCTATACATATGGGCCGATCATTCACAATGAGGAAGTGGTGAAGGATCTCAGGAGTCGAGGAGTGGAAGTGATTCATTCAGAAGAAGAGTTGGCAGCGCTGACAGAGGGGATCGTGATCATCCGTTCTCATGGGGTGCCAAAGAGGATCTATGATCTGCTGGAGGAGAGAAAGCTGCAGTATGTAGATGCAACCTGCCCGTTTGTAAAGAAGATACATAATATTGTAAAGAAGGCAAGTGAGGAAGGAAGTCATGTGATCATCATTGGGAATCCGGAACATCCCGAAGTGCAGGGAATTATGGGTTGGTCACTTTTGCCGGTGACTGTAATTCAAGATGCGGAGGAAGCAGAGCAACTGTCTTTGCCGGAGGAACAAAAGATATGTATTGTATCACAGACGACATTTAATTACAATAAATTCAAAGATTTAGTTGAAATTATCTCCAAAAAGAGGTATGATATAAGTGTTTTAAATACGATTTGTAATGCGACAAAAGAGCGCCAGACAGAAGCAAAAAGCATTGCAAAGGGTGTTGATGCTATGATCGTGATCGGCGATAAGCATAGTTCAAATACCCAGAAATTATTTGAAATATGTAAAAAAGCATGTAACAATACGTACTATATACAGACACTTGACGATTTGGATATGAATCAATTAAGGTCCGTGGAAACAGTAGGTATTACAGCAGGGGCATCCACGCCCAATAAAATAATTGAGGAGGTTCAAAAAAATGTCAGAATTAACTTTTGAACAAATGTTGGAAGAATCATTTAAAACAATACGAAATGGAGAGGTTGTTGAGGGTACTGTAATCGATGTGAAACCGGACGAGATCATCCTGAATATCGGATGTAAAGCAGACGGAATCATTACACGCAGCGAGTATACAAACGAACCAAATGTTGATTTAACAACAGTTGTTTCCGTTGGTGATCCGATGACTGTAAAAGTGCTGAAGGTAAATGACGGAGAAGGTCAAGTGCTGTTGACTTATAAGAGACTTGCAGCAGAAAAAGGAAACGAGAGATTAAGAGAAGCTTACGAGAATAAAGAAGTGTTAAAAGCAACAGTAGCACAGATTTTAGGTGGAGGATTAAGTGTTGTTGTTGACGAAGCAAGAGTATTTATTCCTGCAAGCCTTGTATCAGATTCTTATGAAAAAGATTTGAGCAAATACGAAGGACAGGAAATTGAATTTGTAATCAGCGAATTCAATCCAAGAAGAAATCGTGTGATCGGCGATAGAAGACAGCTTCTCGTAGCAGAGAAAGCAGAGCTTCAGAAAGAGTTGTTTGCTAAATTAAAAGTAGGCGATACAGTAGAAGGAACTGTGAAAAATGTAACAGATTTTGGTGCATTTATCGATCTTGGAGGAGTAGATGGTCTTCTTCATATCTCAGAGATGTCTTGGGGAAGAGTAGAAAATCCAAAGAAAGTATTCCAGGTAGGAGATCAGGTGAAAGTTCTTGTAAAAGATATCAACGATACAAAGATTGCACTCAGCCTGAAATTCCCAGAATCTAATCCATGGGCAAATGCTTCTGAAAAATATGCTGTAGGAGCAGATGTAACAGGAAAAGTTGCAAGAATGACAGATTTTGGAGCATTCGTTGAACTTGCACCAGGTGTAGATGCACTTCTTCATGTATCTCAGATTTCAAAAGCTCATGTAGAAAAACCTTCTGATGTATTATCTGTTGGACAGGAGATTGTTGCAAGAGTTGTTGACTTAAATGAAGCTGAGAAGAAAATCAGCCTTAGCATGAAAGCATTAGAGCCAGAGACAGAGGCAGCAGAAACTACAGAAGAATAATCAAAAGCTGAATAGTAATATTAAATCATTGCCACATTAGGAGAGTTCTCCTAATGTGGTTTTTTGTGTTTTCCCCCTGCCAATCATTTGTCTTCACTTTCACAAAGATGTTAAAAAAACGACAAGCTGTTTGCAAAAATATACAAGAAAAATGGGAAATTCAATAGAAAAATCTTTGGTTTTTTTGTATGATATATATAAATTATAAGAAAGAAGGAGAAAAAATGGGATTGTTGACGTTTAAAGGCGGGATTCACCCGGACGATGGCAAGAAGCTGTCGAAAGACAAACCGATCGTGGAAGCCAAACCGGGCAAAGAACTGGTCTATCCGCTTTCACAGCATATCGGAGCACCGGCGAATCCAATCGTAGAAATAGGGGCAAGAGTACTCCGGGGAGAAAAAATTGCTGAGGCAGGTGGATTTGTATCTGCGCCAATTTATTCTTCCGTGTCGGGAACGGTCAAGGCGATCGCTCCAAATTTTACATCTACGGGTGCAAAAGTGAACAGTATCATAATTGAAAATGATGAACAGTATGAAGAGGCGAAGTGGAGAGAAGTGATTCCACTTGAGCAGATGAAAAAAGAAGAAATCTTAAATTGTATTGCGGAGGCAGGAATTGTCGGCATGGGAGGAGCAGGCTTTCCTACCAGAGTAAAATTGTCACCGAAAGAACCGGAGAAAATAGAATATATTATCGCAAACTGTGCAGAGTGTGAGCCATATATCACAGCAGATTATCGCCGGATGCTTGAGACACCAGAGAAGTTAGTTGGCGGGATGAAAGTTGTTCTGCAGTTGTTTGAGAATGCAAAAGGTATCTTTGGAATCGAGGATAATAAGCCGGACTGCATTGAAAAGTTAAAAGAACTGACGAAAGATGAACCGAGGATGGAAGTGAAAGTTCTCCAGACAAAATACCCGCAGGGAGCAGAACGACAATTGATCTATGCGACGACAAAGCGTGCGATCAATTCTTCTATGTTGCCGGCAGATGCAGGCTGTATTGTGGATAATGTGGAGACATTGATTGCGATTTACGAGGCGGTTATTTCCGGAAAGCCACTCTATGAAAGAGTTGTCACTGTCAGCGGAGATGCGGTCAAAGAACCTGGCAATTTTCTTGCTCCTTGCGGCATGAGCCAGATGGAACTTATCGAGATGGCAGGTGGATTTGAAGGCGTGCCGGAGAAAGTGATCTCAGGTGGACCGATGATGGGGTTTGCAATGTTTTCCACAGAAGTACCTGTGACAAAAACTTCTTCTGCAATCCTTGGATTTTCTAAGGATGAAGTGAAAAAGCATGAGCCAAGTGCGTGTATCAACTGCGGACGCTGTGTGGATGCCTGTCCAAGCAGGATCGTTCCGTCGCGACTGGCAGATTTTGCTGAACGGCATGACGAAGAGTCGTTCCTGAAATGGGAGGGGCTGGAGTGTGTGGAATGTGGTTCCTGCAGTTATGTCTGTCCGGCAAAGAGACACTTGAAGCAGGCAATTGGTTCTATGAGGAAGATTGCTCTGGCAAATAAGAAGAAATAGGGAGAGACATATGAACGAGACATTTAATATATCATCTTCGCCGCATATACGCGCAAAGGTCACGACAGGAAATATTATGTTCCTTGTCCTGATCGCGTTAATGCCGACGACACTTTTTGGAATTTATAATTTTGGCGTACAGGCACTTGGAATCGTGTTTCTGACAGTTGCTTCTGCAGTAGCAACAGAGTATCTTTTTGAGCGGTTCATGGGGAAGAAGATCACGATTGCTGATGGAAGTGCAGCGGTCACAGGTCTGCTTCTGGCATTAAACCTTCCGCCGACAGCGCCGTGGTGGATGTGCGTGCTTGGGGCAGTGTTTGCGATTTTAGTAGTCAAGCAGCTGTTTGGTGGACTTGGACAGAATTTTATGAATCCGGCACTTGCTGCGAGGTGCTTTCTTTTGATTTCCTTTACAGGGAGAATGACAACATTTGTCTATGACGGGGTGTCAGGCGCCACACCGCTTGCCCAGCTAAAAACAGGTGAGAGTGTCAATACCATGGACATGCTGATTGGAAATATTGCGGGAACGATCGGTGAAACATCTGTGATCGCAATTATGATCGGTGCGATGTTCCTTCTGTTTATGGGAGTGATCGATCTTCGGATTCCGGGGACATATCTGATCACTTTTATTGTGATGATCGTATTGTTTAGTGGAAAAGGATTCGACTTGAACTACCTTACAGCACAGTTGTGTGGAGGTGGTTTGATGCTTGGTGCATGGTTCATGGCGACAGATTATGTGACGGCACCGATCACAAAGAAAGGGCAGATTTTGTATGGTGTCTGTCTGGGAGTGCTGACGGGGTTATTCCGTCTGCTTGGAAGATCTGCAGAGGGAGTTTCTTATGCAATCATTATCAGTAATCTGCTTGTCCCATTGATTGAAAGAGTAACCCGCCCACGTCCATTCGGGAAGGGAGGAGAGAGATAATGAATCAGAAGATTATAAAAAATACATTGATCCTGACTGCGATCACATTGATATCCGGTCTGCTTCTCGGATTTGTCTATGAGATTACAAAAGAGCCGATTGCTGCCAGCAGAGAAAATCGAAAGCAGGAGGCATATCATACTGTGTTTCAAGAGGCAGAAACCTTTCAGACATTTGAAGCATTTGAGGAAAAAGAGGCAGAAGAAATTTTAAGAAATGCAGGGGTTAGTGGCTGCTATGTCAATGAAGCGGCATTGGCCCTTGACAGCGGGGAAAATGCAATTGGCAGTGTGGTAACAGCTACATCCAAAGAAGGATATGGCGGAGAAATCAAAGTGTCTGTCGGGATTACACTGGATGGCACTGTGACAGGAATCGAACTGTTATCAATCAGTGAAACTGCCGGTCTTGGAATGAATGCACAGGAACCGGAATTTAAGGAACAGTTTCAAGATGTCAATACAGATCATTTTGAGGTTGTAAAAGGAGATGGTGGCAAAGAGGGTAAGATCGATGCATTAAGCGGAGCAACGATCACAACCGATGCGGTTACCAATGCGGTCAATGCCGCAGTTGCCTATTACCATGGAGCAATGGAAGGAGGAAGTGTCAATGAATAAGTGTACGGAACGACTTTTTAACGGACTGATCAAGGAGAACCCGACATTTGTGCTGATGCTTGGAATGTGTCCGACACTTGCGGTGACGACTTCTGCAATCAACGGACTCGGGATGGGACTGACAACAACGGTTGTCCTTGTAATGTCAAACATGTTGATCTCCATGCTGCGAAAGATTATCCCGGACAGTGCGCGTGTACCGTCTTTTATTGTGATCGTGGCATCGTTTGTCACAATGGTGCAGTTTTTGTTGGAAGGGTTTATTCCAAGTCTTTACGATTCGCTTGGACTTTATATTCCGCTGATTGTTGTAAACTGTATTATTCTTGGACGTGCTGAGAGCTATGCTTCCAAAAATCCGGTGCTTCCGTCTATCTTTGATGGACTTGGGATGGGACTTGGCTTTACAGTAGGTCTGACAGCAATCGGAATGGTCCGTGAGATTATCGGAAGCGGGAAGATTTTTGGATGGAAGATCATGCCGGCCTCGTATGAACCAATCACGATCTTTGTGCTTGCTCCAGGGGCATTTTTTGTGCTTGCCTGTCTTGTGGCGGTTCAGAACAAAGTGAAAGCGGCAAAGGCGAAAGGCGGACAGCAGGAGGCGGCTAGTGGCTGTGATGGCAGCTGTGCATCCTGTGGAAACGGAAGTTGTGGAAAAGCAGTGTTTTCGGTAGAGAAGCAGGAGGGAAAGTAAATGGAAGAACTATTATTGATTGCAGTCGGTGCAGCGCTTGTAAATAATGTTGTTCTCAGCCAGTTTTTAGGTCTTTGTCCGTTCCTCGGCGTATCTAAAAAGGTGGAGACGGCAGCAGGAATGGGAGGAGCAGTTATTTTCGTGTTGACGATCTCTTCCTTTATCACAAGCCTGATTTACAAATTTATTCTTGCAAACGATGCAATTTTAAATGGAAGACTTGTCTATCTTCAGACGATTGTGTTTATTCTTGTCATCGCTGCACTTGTGCAGTTTGTGGAGATGTTGTTAAAGAAAATGATGCCTCCGCTTTACAACGCGCTTGGGGTGTACTTGCCATTGATTACGACAAACTGTGCGGTACTTGGAGTTGCTCTGAAAAACGTGCAGAAGGATTATGGAATTTTAGCCAGTGTTGTGAATGGGTTTGCAACGGCGGTAGGATTTACGATCGCCATTGTCATCATGGCAGGAATTCGGGAGAAGACAGAACATAATGATGTGCCGGAATCTTTTCGGGGAATGCCGATTGTGCTTGTGACAGCAGGCTTGATGGCGATTGCATTCTTTGGATTTTCCGGACTGAATTTATAGGCAGGAGGAAAGACGATGAGTATTACAGGAATTATATTTGCTGCCCTGATCGTGGGAGGAGTCGGCCTGTTCATTGGTGTATTCCTCGGAGTTGCGGGACAGAAATTTGCAGTGGAAGTTGATGAGCGTGAAACAAAAGTATGTGATGCGCTTCCGGGCAATAATTGCGGCGGCTGCGGATATGCAGGATGCTCCGGACTTGCTGCCGCGATCGTAAAAGGAGAGGCGGAAATCTCTGCCTGTCCAGTCGGCGGCGCTCCGGTAGCGGAAAAAATCGGAGAGATTATGGGAGTTGCAGCAGGAGAACAGAAGCGGATGACTGCATTTGTCAAATGTGCGGGGACTTGTGGGAAAGCAAAGCAGGATTATGCGTACACGGGAATCGAGGACTGCGTGATGATGGCGCATATGCAGAATGGTGGTCCAAAATCCTGTGATTACGGATGTTGTGGATTTGGCACTTGTGTAAAAGCCTGTCCGTTTGATGCGATTCACATTGTAGACGGAGTTGCGGTAGTAGATAAAGAAGCATGCAAAGCATGTGGAAAATGTATCAAAGCATGTCCGAAAAATCTGATCGAGCTTGTACCGTATGAGGCAAAGCATCTTGTACAGTGCAGTTCTAAGGAAAAGGGAAAAGACGTGATGGCTGTATGCAGCACGGGATGCATTGGCTGTCGGATGTGTCAGAAAGTCTGCCCGGCAGATGCAATCGTTGTGGAGAATAATCTTGCGTGGATCGACCCGGAGAAGTGTACGAACTGTGGAGCATGTGCTGAAAAATGTCCGAAAAAGATCATTCTGTAAAAGAGTTTGTGAAAAAGATAGCTGCACGGATCAGGAAGGATTTGTTCCAGTACCGGACAGCATTGTTTGCAGTAGCAGGATATTTTCTTTTTATGCATGTAGGCTGCAATGCGGGCTGTCCGAGTGTCTGTCTGACGGGATTTCCGTGTCCTGCCTGTGGTCTGACACGAGCTGCCAGGCTCTTGTTTTGCGCAAAGTTTGCTGAGGCATATCGGATGAATCCGATGATTTATCCGATGATCCTTTTTCTGTGTGCGTTTTTCTTTTATCGCTATATTCTTGGAAGAAAACTGCCGCATGTGGCAGCATGGGGTGCAGTTCTCCTTATTGCATGTATTGTAATTTATATTTACCGGATGCTGACACAATTTCCGGGAGAAGCTCCGATGGGATATTATCGAGAGAATCTTTTATACAAAATATTGGACAGAATATATAGAAGATAGAAAAATGCAAAAAAATAATTGTGCAAAACATAAAAATATGCTAGAATCAAAAAATAGAAATGTACTTGAATTTCAGATTAGAAGGATATAGCGTATGTTCAAAATAATTTGAAAGAGAGAACGAGGAGGATTTTAGTATGGATGAAAAATTCAGTAATATGCCAGAGCAGGATCAGAATGCAGAGGCAGCAGACAATTCTTATCAGCAGACGATGAACTATGGATATTATAGTGATGGTTCTCAGAATGGTTCTGGCGAGAACAATGGAGCATATCAGCAGAACTATAATCAGAATTATAATATGAACTATAATCAAGGATACCAGCAGAATTATAGTGGGAATTCCGGAAAGAAACCCTTAGATGCACCATTATCTATGGGTGAGTGGTTGCTTACTATTCTGGCAGGATTAGTTCCTTGCGTAGGAATTGTTCTCTATTTTATTTGGGCATTTGGTGCCAATACAAATATCAACCGGAAAAATTATAGCCGCGCGATGTTGATCGTGATGGCAGTTGTCATTGTACTTTATACATTATTCTTTGTTGTGTTCGGAATTGCAATGTCAAATGCACTTTATTATTAATTAGCGTCAGATCTCTCAGACATAGACGAATTTTTGAAGTCTATGTCTGGGAGATTTTTTATATAGGGAACATCTATGGAATCCTGTGCAGTAGAAAACACGTTTCGCATGAGAATACGATATTGCAGACTGATACAATTCACATGAAATCGAACATGTGGTTGCATCCGATCATTGGTTGTGATAGAATGAGTAGTACCGAAATGAATGGACAGAAAAGATCAGAGAGGAATCGTGATAGGATGAAAAAGAATGACTGGATCCTGGCAGGAACTGTTTTGATCGCTGCACTTTTCTTTCTGGTGGGGAATTGTTTCACGGAAAGAAGAGGAAAGGATGCAGAAAAATATTTGAGAATAAAAGTAGACGGAGAAGTTTTTCGGGAAGTCAGTCTGGAGGAAGATGCGGAGATTACAATTGGAGAACATAACCGGGTAAAAATTCAGGATGGGCAAGTGGAGATGATCTGGGCAGATTGTCCGGATCAGATTTGTGCTGCACATCCGAAGATTTCAAAGAATCGTGAGAGTATTATCTGTCTTCCGAACAAGGTGATTTTGGAGATTGTAGACAGAGCGGATGAAGGAAGTAAGGAAAATGATGCAGTTGCAGGATAGAAATCAGAAGCATCGGAAGGACTGGGGCAGACAATCAGCTTATTTTGGGATGTTTCTGGCGTTGTCATTGATTTTTAGTTATGTGGAAACTTTGATTCCGATTTCTTTCGGAATCCCGGGCATCAAGCTTGGACTGGCGAATATTGTCACAGTGACAGCGCTTTACTATGCCGGGACGAAGGAGGCCTTTGTGTTGGCGATTCTTCGAAATATTTTGACAGGCTTTCTGTTTGGGAATCTGTTTGCTATTTTTTATAGTATTGCCGGAAGTTGTTTTAGTATTTTAATTATGCATCTTTTGAAGAAGAGAGGAAGCTTCAGTGTGATAGGTGTCAGTATTGCCGGTGGAGTGTTTCATAATATCGGACAGCTTCTTGTTGCAATGCTGGTGGTGGAAAGTTTGAGTATTTCCTATTATATGCCGGTGCTGTTGACAGCCGGAATACTCACCGGAGCAGTGATCGGGCTACTCGTACAGAGATTACAGCGATATTTACAGAAAGGACAGACGAGATGATTTCATATATTAAAGGAGAACTGGCTGCGGTCGGTGAAGAACAGGTCGTAGTAGAAGTGCAGGGGATTGGATATGGGATCTTCATGCCGGGGCAGGCAATGACGATGTTGCCTCCGATAGGGAGTGAAGTAAAGATCCATACTTATCTGAACGTGCGTGAGGATGCCATGCAGTTGTTTGGGTTTCTGACAAAAGATGATTTAAAAGTTTTTCGGCTTTTGATCGGAGTGAATGGAATTGGGCCGAAAGGAGGCTTGAATATTTTATCGAAGATGACACCAGATGACTTGCGGTTTGCGGTGCTGGCAGGGGATGTTAAAGCAATCTCAGCGGCTCCGGGAATCGGAAAGAAGACGGCTGAGAAGCTGATCATCGAACTAAAAGACAAGCTGAACATTGATGATGTATTGACAAAAGAAGAGGAAGTGATGTCAGTCCCATCAGGAGGAGCGGATATGCAGTCGGAAGCGGTGCAGGCGCTTGTGGCACTTGGCTATGGCAGTGCAGAAAGCCTGAAGGCGGTCAAGAAAGTTCCGATGACAAAGACGATGACTGTAGAAGAACTATTGAAACAATCGTTAAAATTTATGGTATTTTAAAGGACAAGGACAGATATGGCAAAGAGAATTATTACAACAGAGAATCTGGAAGAAGATGTAAAGATTGAAAGTCATTTAAGACCGACTCTCCTAAAAGATTATATTGGGCAGGAGAAGGCGAAAGAGACGCTGAAGATTTATATTGAGGCTGCAAAGGCAAGAGGAGAATCTCTGGATCATGTGTTGTTCTATGGTCCTCCGGGACTTGGGAAGACGACTCTTGCCGGAATCATTGCAAATGAGATGGAAGTCAATGTAAAGATCACGTCTGGTCCGGCGATTGAAAAACCCGGGGAGATGGCAGCAATTTTAAATAATCTCCAAGAAGGAGATGTTTTGTTTGTGGATGAGATCCATCGTCTGAACAGACAGGTAGAGGAGGTACTCTACCCGGCGATGGAAGATTATGTGATCGACATTATGATCGGAAAAGGGGCGGGGGCACGTTCCATCCGCCTAGATCTTCCTCATTTTACATTGGTTGGAGCGACAACGCGGGCAGGGATGCTTACGGCGCCGCTGCGGGATCGTTTTGGAGTTGTACAAAGATTGGAATTTTACACAGAAGAAGAGTTGCGGACGATCATCATGCGCTCGGCGGATGTACTTGGCGTGGAGATTGATGCAAAAGGTGCATTAGAGCTTGCAAAGCGTTCCAGGGGAACCCCGCGTCTGGCGAATCGTCTGTTAAAGCGGGTGAGAGATTTCGCGCAGGTCAAGTACGATGGACGGATTACGGAAGAAGTGGCAAATTATGCGCTGGATCTTTTGGATGTGGATCGTTATGGGCTTGATCATGTGGATCGGAATCTTTTGCTTGCAATGATCGAGAAGTTTCAGGGAGGACCGGTTGGACTGGAAACACTTGCGGCATCGATCGGTGAGGATTCGGGTACTATCGAGGATGTCTGCGAGCCATACCTTTTAAAAAATGGATTCATCCAGAGAACACCGAGAGGAAGGATTGTCACGGACAAGGCATATGCACATTTGGGAATTTCCTATAAAAATCAGTAAAAATAGTTGTTTTTCTGGAAATATGGTTTATAATGGAGAAGAAGATTGTAAAGCATAAGGAGGTTTTCCATGGCTTCGGGAAAGAATTATACAGAAGTTTTGATAGGTGGAAAAGTTTTCACACTCGGCGGATTTGAGAGTGAAGAATATCTTCAGAAAGTATCCACTTATTTGAATCATAAAATTGCAGAATGTACCAGCAGCGAGAACTATCGCAGACAAAGCGCAGAACTTAGAAGTATTCTTCTGTCGTTGAACATTGCGGACGATTACTTTAAGGCGAAGCAGCTGGGCAATACATTTGAAGAAGATATTGAAAAGAAGAACAAAGAGATGTACGATCTGAAGCATGAGCTGATCACGGAGCAGATCAAGCTTGAGAATCTACAGAAAGTGATGGAAGATCTGAAGGAAGAGAATAGAGCCTTGCAGATGAAGATTGTTAAACTGGAAACTGAAATGAACACAAGAAACAAATAGGCTGTCATCTGACAGCCTTTTTTAAAGGATAGAAAAATGAAAAAAATAGAAATATTGGCACCGGCAGGATCCTATGAAAGTTTGGAGGCAGCTGTTTTAGCAGGAGCAGATGCGGTCTATGTCGGAGGAAATAAATTTGGTGCGCGGGCATTCGCAAATAATTTTTCAGAGGAGCAGATGTTGGAGGCGATTGATTTTGTCCACCTGCACGACCGAAAGATTTATATGACTGTGAATACGCTTTTAAAAGAAAAAGAAATTGAAAATGAACTGTATCAGTATATTGAGCCGTATTACAGGCAGGGGCTGGATGCAGTAATCGTACAGGATTTGGGTGTGCTGTCATTTCTGCGGCAGCATTTCCCGGATTTGCCTATTCATGCAAGCACGCAGATGACTGTGACAAATGTGCTTGGAGCAAAATTTCTCGAGGAGCAGGGGGTGGAGCGGGTTGTCACTTCCAGGGAACTCCAGCTTGAGGAAGTGAGGGAGATTACGGAACAGACAAATCTGGAAGTGGAAAGTTTCGTACATGGAGCACTCTGCTATTGCTATTCAGGGCAGTGTCTGTACAGCAGTATGATCGGAGGAAGGAGCGGGAACAGGGGGCAGTGTGCCCAGCCTTGCCGTCTGCCTTATAAGGTTGGCAAAAGTGGGAAAGAGTCTTATGTTCTGAGCCTTAAAGATATCTGTACGCTTGATTACATTCCGGAGTTGTGTGAGGCGGGAATTTATTCTTTTAAAATTGAAGGAAGAATGAAAAAACCAGAATATGTGGCGGCTGTTACTGCGATGTACCGCAAATATGCGGATCTTTATCTGACACAGGGAAAGAAAAGGTTTGCTGTATCCCGCAAGGATAAAGAGATGCTGATGGATATTTATAACCGCGGAGGGTTTCACGGGGGATATTATCACACGAGAAATGGAAGAGAAATGATCTCGCTGTCCAGACCGAATCATGCAGGTGTGGAAGCTGTGAAAGTGTTAAAACAGCAAGGAAAACAAGTGACTGCCAAAGCACTTCGTCCATTGGAAAAAGGAGATGTTCTGGAGATGCCAGACAAAAAAGAGACGTATACAGTTGGACAGGCGGTGGCAGAAGGACAGAAAATTTCCTTTGTGACACATAAGCATCAGAGAATCAGTGACGGGATGTCATTGTATCGTACGCGGAATGAAAAATTGCTCTCACAGATAAAAAACGACATTTTTAGAGAAAAAGTGCAGGAAAAAATTAAGGGGAATTTAATTCTTTCTCCGGGAAAATCTGCTATACTACAATTACAGTGGAAACAGATTGCTGTGGAAGTCGAAGGAGCTGTGGCAGAAATCCCGCAGAATTCTCCGTTGGATGTTTCGCGGATTGAAAAGCAGATGAAAAAGACAGGAAATACGCCATTTCAATTTGAAGAGATTCAGGTTTGTGTGAAAGAAGAGGTCTTTCTTCCAATGCAGCAGTTAAATGAGCTGCGAAGAAAAGGGCTGGAGGCTTTGGAAGCAAAGATTGTGTCACAGTATAGAAGAAGCGGTTCAGAAGAAGTGGAGAAAGAAAAAAGGGGAAGAGAAGCAAAGATACTGGATACTGGAAGAAGTCTGCATTTGCAACCAGAAGCAGCAACAGCAGAGATGTATGCATATGCGGAACAGGGATGTCAGCTGGAGCCGATTGCCGAGGCTTCCTGGATTTCCAGGGTATATATTGACTGTAACATGTTTCCGGGAATCTTACAATCTGCCAAGATGAATGAGGCTATTAGTTTTTTGCACGAAAAAGGGAAAACAGTATTTCTTGCAATGCCTCATATTTTCAGAGATAGGACAAGAAAGCGCTATGAGAAAAATTATGGGAAGCTTGAGGAGCAGTTTGACGGTGTGCTCGTTCGAAATATGGAATCCGTTCAGTTTTTACGAGAGCATTCTTATGAAAAGACAATTGTGGCGGATCATCATATCTATCAGTTTAATCACTATGCAAAGGAATTTTGGGAAAAATATGTGTCAGAACTTTCGGCACCGTTGGAATTAAATTGCCATGAACTCTCGGAGCTGGGATGCGAAGGGATGGAACTGTTGATTTATGGATATCTGCCGATGATGGTGTCTGCCCAGTGCGTGCAGAAGACAACGGCGGGCTGTGTACATCAGACGGGATTTCTTACTATGAAAGACCGCTGTCAGAAGTCATTCCAGGTAAAAAACTGTTGCGAAGAGTGTTACAATATCATTTATAACACTGCGCCGGTTGTATTGATTGACCAAAAGAGGGAGATTGAAAGGCTGTCCCCGGCAGCACTTAGACTTGCATTTACTTTGGAAGATGAGCAAAGGACAAGGCAGATGCTTGCACTTTATCAGGAAGTATTTCTGAACAAAGCAGAAATTGGAGAACTTCCGTTTGAATTTACAAGAGGACATTTTAAAAGGGGTATAAAGTAGGTGAAACATTGGTAAATATTATAGTTGAATTTTCAAAATATCTGTTGATTGTTCTGATGACAGTATATACGTATTCTTGTTTTTCTGTATTTCGTTATGAATACGAGGAGGACAGGCAGCAGATTCTATTAAGACAGAATAAGCTGATGTTTTCCATTCAGTTGATTGCATATGGGGTCATGTATCTGAAGACCGGAAAGACAGAGATTATATTTTTCTATTTGGCGCAGGTGATTTTGTTTCTTGCGGTGATCGCGCTGTATACGATTCTTTATCCGAACGTATCAAGAGTCGTAATCAACAACATGTGTATGCTTTTATCAATCGGTTTTATTATGATTTTGCGCTTGAATACAGAGAAGGCAATCAAACAGTTTATTTTTGTTGGAATCTCGATGATAATAAGTCTGATCGTTCCGGTTGTCATACGAAAGATGAAGTCGTTGGCGGAATGGACTTATATTTATGCAGGTGTAGGTCTTGCGGCACTTGCACTTGTTGCAGTATTTGCGGTGACATCCGGCGGGGCAAAACTTGGGTTTTCTGTTGCAGGGATCAGTATCCAGCCGTCGGAGTTTGTAAAGATCTCGTTTGTATTTTTTGTGGCGGCGAGTCTTCGGAAATCGACAGATTTTAAAAATGTAGTGATCACGACGGCAATTGCCGCGGCACACGTGCTGATTCTTGTGGCATCGACAGATCTGGGAGCTGCTCTGATTTTGTTTGTTGTGTACCTGATCATGCTTTATGTGGCGACAAAGCAACCGCTTTATCTGGCTGGAGGAATGCTGGCGGGAAGTGGTGCGGCAGTGATCGCTTATCATTTGTTCCGGCATATCAAGGTTCGTGTATCTGTCTGGAAAGATCCGTTTGCAACTTATGAAACCGGAGGATTCCAGGTGGCGCAGTCGCTGTTTGCAATCGGGACCGGAGGGTGGTTAGGCATGGGACTTTGTCAGGGATCTCCGGAGAGTATACCGGTAGCAGCAGAAGATTTTATTTTTTCTGCAATCGTGGAAGAACTGGGATTGATTTTTGGACTATGCTTGATCCTTGTTTGTGTAAGTTGCTATATTATGTTTTTGAATATTGCCATGCAGCTGCGCAACCGATTCTATAAGCTTGTAGCATTAGGGCTTGGTACCTGCTATATCTTTCAGGTATTTCTAACGATCGGCGGTGTGACAAAATTTATCCCATCTACCGGGGTGACACTTCCGCTTGTCAGTTACGGAGGAAGCTCTATCTTAAGTACACTGATCATGTTTGCGATTATTCAGGGACTGTATATTTTAAGAGAAGATGAGGAAGAGATCATTGAGAGAAAGAAAGCAAGACAATTACGAGATGAGAGAAGACGGGAAGCGTTCCAAAAGGAAACGAGAAAAAGAAAGACAAAAAAAGAAGAAGGCTACAAACAAAGAATTCGCTAGAGTGACCTACTTGTTTGTCACATTGTTTCTTGTTCTGATGGGATATATTGTATATTTTAATGTGGTGAAGAGTGAAAAAATTATTAATAGTCCGTATAATACAAGACAGGATACATTTTCTGACCGTGTTGTGAGAGGTTCGATCCTTGACCGAAATGGAGAGGTACTGGCAAAAACGGAAGTGGCAGAAGATGGAAGTGAGATGCGTACCTATCCGTATGGCGAAGTATTTGCCCATGTAGTCGGTTATGATGTCAACGGAAAGAGCGGACTGGAATCTGCAGAAAATTTTGATCTTCTGACTTCCAATGCTTTTTTTGTAGAGCGGATTATCAAAGAATTTCAGGCGAAAAAAAATACCGGGGACAGTGTTGTTACAACACTGGATGCAAAACTGCAGACAACAGCATACAATGCATTGGGAGATGAAAAAGGTGCGGTTGTTGTCATGGAGGCGGATACCGGGAAAATATTGGCGATGGTTTCCAAGCCGTCCTTTGATCCAAACAGTGTTGAAGACAACTGGGAATATTTAAACGCGGACAATGAGCAGAGTCCTCTTTTAAACCGTGCCATGCAGGGAGCTTATGCTCCGGGTTCAATCTTCAAGATAGTAACAGCGCTGGAATATATCCGGGAGCAGCCGGCCTATGGTGCATATACATATGATTGCTATGGGGAAATTACTTATGATGGTACTACGATCCCGTGCTTTAATCATATCGCACATGGATTTCAGGATTTGAATACTTCTTTTGCCAATTCATGTAACTCCTCATTTGCAAATATTGGATTGAGTCTTGACAGAAAATCCTATGCAAAGACATGTAAACAGCTGCTCTTTAATTCTAAGTTGCCATCGGTGTTGGATTACCGGAAGAGTGATTTTTCTTTAGAGGAAACATCGACAAGCGCGGAAGTGATGATGACTGCGATGGGACAGGGAGATACACAGGTCAGTCCATATCATATGGCACTGATCACATCGGCGGTGGCAAATGGTGGAAAACTGATGAAGCCTTATCTTGTGAGTGAAGTGACGAATTATACCGGAACACCGGTGAAAAAGAACAAACCTTCCGTTTATAAGGAATTGATGACAGCGGAAGAGGCATCCATTCTGACACAGTATATGACATCGGTTGTGACACAGGGAACCGGAATGGAGCTTTCTGGAGAAAGTTACAGTGTTGCCGGGAAGACAGGGACTGCAGAATATGGTTCCGACGGTCAGAGTCATTCCTGGTTTGTCGGGTTTACAAATGTGGAGGATCCGGAACTTGTCGTCAGTGTGATCGTAGAAGGAAATGAGATGCAAACCGGTGGAAGGGCGATTCCGGTTGCAAAAGCTATTATGAATGCGTATTATTATGAATAAGGGCAGTGCATTTTGGAAAAAAGATGAAAAGAGATAAAGAAGGCGGACAGATGAATATTTATAGGAATCTCTATGTCGGGGAATCTATCAAAGGAAAAGAAAAATCAATTTTACGGAAAATAAAGTATAGAAGGCCACAACTTCAAGCATATGTGATTGTGCTTTCCCAAAAAGAAGGAGAACAGCTGGAAATTTATCATGCAGCAATGCTTCTTCAACCGCTCTATTTTGAGAAGGATTCATGGATCGTTGGAATTGCGGCAAGTGAATGGGAAGCATATGAGCTTGTGAGAAAAATCGCAGAGGAAGTGCATGAGGCCACAAAGACACTTGAGATGAAAAAATATATTCAGGAAAGGATCTGACAGGTAAAGTTATGCTGCATATTTTGTTGCTGATTTTAAAATGGATAGGGATTGTACTGGCGGTTTTTTTGCTCTTAGTATTGTTACTCATTAATTTGGGACTATTTGTTCCCGTTCGGTACCGTGCAGATGCATCCTGTCAAAATGATATAGAGACACTGGAAGCAGAGTTTGAACTTTCTTGGATGTGGAAATTATTTTTTTTGACTGCCTGCTGGAAAAAAGGGAAAGCAGATATGAAAATCAGAATCGGTTGGAAATATCTGTTCTCGGAAGAAAAAGAAGGAAAGTCGGAAGAAAAAATCGAAGTTCCAGAAGAAAAAGAAGAAAATGATCTTCAGAAAGAAAAAGAGGAACAGAAATTTTTAAAGGAGCAGAAAGAGAGTCTGCCACCGGAGAAAACAAATCGTTCTCTGCCTGAAAATAACGTGCAAGAGCAGGCGGAGAAAAGAGAGTGTCATCAGGAGAAAACGGAATCTGGGATAGACAAAGAAGAGGAAGAAAAGGAAAGTTTCACAGCTGATCGGCGAAAAGCAGGCGGCAGAAAGAAAAAGCCTCTTTGGGACCGTATGAAAGAGAAAATTTCTGAGTGGATAGAAAGCTGCAAAAGTTTTTGGAGAAAGATTCTTGCAATGAGAAGAAATTTTCGAGGAAAAAAGGAACAAATCGAAAGCTTTCTCACAGATGCTTCTCATCGCAGGGCATTTTGCAGTCTGAAGCGGGAAGTGCGAAGGTTTCTTGGACATGTCTCTCCGAAAGATGTTAAGATTGTAGGAAAAATTGGTCTGGAAGATCCGTATATGACCGGACAGGCGCTGGCAGTGCTTGGTATGCTGTTCCCGTTTTTGGGGGAGAATACAGTTATTGTACCGGATTTTGAGAATAAAGTATTAGAGGGTTCTGTCCATATAGAGGGCAAAATCCATAATTTCCGGATGCTAGCCATTCTGTGGAGATTGATCAAAGACCGAGATGTAAGAAAAATCATCATAGATATCAAAAAATTAAAATGGTAGGAGGAAAATGTGATGGCAGAGAACAAATTTAGTGGAACAGTAGAAGCTCTTTTTCATGGAATGGACAGTGTCCTTTCTTCGAAGACGGTGGTAGGTGAGGCGATTCATATTGGAGACACGATCATCCTGCCTCTGGTGGAGGTTTCCTTTGGTGTTGGAGCAGGAGCTTTTGCAGGTGAACAGAAAGACAGAGCGGGAGGAGGTCTTGGTGGAAAGATGTCACCGAGTGCAGTTCTTGTTATTCAGAATGGTACAACAAGACTTGTGAACATTAAAAATCAGGATACTATCACAAAAATTCTTGATATGGTTCCAGAGGTTATTGACCGCTTTAGCTCCAAGGGCGAGAAGACAGTGACAGAAAAAGAAGTAAATGAAATGCTGAGTGAAGCGGAAGCAGATAAGAACGGACAGGCATAAGAACAGAAAGCCTGCATAAACTGGAAGTAAAGAAAGTGTTTGAAACGGGGGACATAGATGAAACGTGTTGCGGGATTTGCGCTGTTTTTTGTGGCGATCGGGATGTTGATTACAATGTTCCTTGAAAATACTTTCTGGACAGTGATGCTGATACTGATCTGTATTCTGGCAGGATATTTGCTGTTTAGCTGCTGATAGGAAAACAGGGAGAAGTTCTCTCTGTTTTTTTTCTTTTCGTGAAATTGGCTTTCGAACAGAAAAAGAGCCTGTATCTTATCATTTATCAAAACGATAAGATACAGGCTCTTTTTTAAGGCTGATTAAGCACGTTCAACTTTGCCAGATTTTAAGCAAGAAGTACAAACATACATTTTTTTAGAACCGCCTTCTGTTTTAACTCTTACTGATTTTACATTTGATTTCCACATTTTTGGTGTTTTTCTATTAGAGTGACTTACGTTATTTCCGAAGTGAGCACCCTTTTCACAAATAGCACATTTAGCCATAATTGCACCTCCTAACGATCTTAATAGTCTTCTTTAGACTCATAACACTGTTTATTCTATCAGAAAGTGTTGGATTTTGCAAGCATAAAATTCAAAAAGGAAAAACTTTAGTAGGAATTCTTGTAAAGTGAAGCAAAACAGAGTATAATACATATGTTAAATGCATGCGAAGCGAAAAAATCCAAAAGAATTGGAGGGAATAGATATGAAAGGTTGTATGAGTACAGAACTTGGAATCATTACTATTGATTCGGAGGTAATTGCAAAATATGCAGGTTCGGTTGCTGTGGAGTGCTTCGGGATTGTCGGAATGGCAGCAGTCAGCATGAAGGACGGACTTGTAAAATTACTAAAGAAAGAAAGCCTGACACACGGGATTCAGGTATCCATCTCAGATGAGAACAAGATTACTTTAAACTTTCATGTGATCGTTGTATATGGGGTTAGTATTTCGGCGGTATCTGATAATCTGATCAGTAACGTCAAATATAAAGTAGAAGAATTTTCTGGTATGCCGGTGGAGAAGATCAATATCTTCGTAGAAGGCGTAAGAGTTATTGATTAGTTAAGGAGGAACTCATTGTGGCAATGAAGACAATGAATGCAGGGATGATCAGAAAGATGTTTCTGGCAGGAGCTGCGAACATAGAAGCAAAGAAAGAATTTATCAACGAACTGAATGTATTTCCGGTTCCAGATGGAGATACGGGTACCAATATGTCTCTGACTATCATGTCAGCAGCCAAAGAAGTATCTGCGTTGGAGAAAGTGGAGATGGAGACACTTGCAAAGGCAATTTCATCTGGTTCCCTCAGAGGTGCAAGAGGAAATTCCGGTGTTATTCTCTCTCAGCTGTTCCGTGGTTTCACAAAGGGGATAAAGGAGTATGATGAAGTAGATGTAGTTGTACTTGCCAATGCATGTGAAAAAGCGAAGGAGACCGCTTACAAGGCTGTCATGAAACCAAAGGAAGGTACGATTCTTACTGTTGCAAGAGGGATTGCAGAGAAAGCGATGGAACTGGTCGGAGAGACAGATGACTTGGAAGAGTTTATCCCGCAAGTGATCGCACATGCCGAATATGTACTTTCTCAGACACCGGATATGCTCCCGGTCTTAAAAGAAGCGGGTGTTGTGGATTCCGGCGGACAAGGACTTTTAGAAGTTTTAAAGGGTGCTTATGATGCATTTCTTGGCAAAGAGGTAGATTATAGCGCGATTTCCGCAGGAAGTGATGCTACTGTGACAAGAGTCAGCCAGGATACAGCTGCACATATTAAGTTTGGTTATTGCACAGAATTTATCATCATGACAGAAAAGCATTTTACAGAGGCAGATGAGATGGAATTTAAAGCTTATCTGGAATCGATCGGAGATTCTATTGTATGTGTTGCAGATGATGAGATTGTGAAAATCCATGTGCACACAAATGATCCGGGTCTTGCAATTCAGAAAGCACTCACTTATGGACAGTTGTCTCGTATGAAGATTGACAATATGCGTGAGGAACATCAAGAGAAGCTGATTCGTGATGCAGAGAAACTCGCAGCACAGCAGGCTGCTGAGAAGAAAGAAATTCCTATGAAAGATATGGGATTTATCGCAGTTTCTATCGGAGAAGGAATGAACGAGATTTTCCGTGAACTTGGAGCAGACTACATTATTGAAGGCGGTCAGACAATGAACCCAAGTACAGAGGACATGCTCACAGCTATCGATGCGGTTCATGCAAAACATATCTTTATTCTTCCGAATAATAAGAATATCATTCTTGCCGCTAATCAGGCAAAAGAGCTGACAGAAGATAAAGATATTATTGTAATTCCGACAAAGACCGTGCCTCAGGGCATTACAGCAATTATCAATTTTTCCCCGGAAAATGATGCTGACTGGAATGAAGAAACTATGTTGGAAGAAATAAAAAATGTAAAATCAGGCCAGGTAACTTATGCGGTCAGAGATACAAAGATTGATGACAAGGAAATTCATCAAGGAGATATCATGGGAATCGGTGACAGTGGAATTCTTGCTGTCGGAACTTCCGTGGAGGAGACAACAAAGGAGATGCTCGCACATCTTGTGACAGAAGACTCAGAATTAATCAGCCTGTACTATGGGGAAGAGGTATCCGAGGAAGAGGCGGACAGATTCACAGAAGAACTGGAAGAGACTTATCCGGACGTGGATGTAGATACACATTTTGGAGGTCAGCCGATTTACTATTATGTAGTATCTGTTGAGTAGGAGAGAAGCAGAGCAATTCTGCTATTAGAAAATCATATATGGGAAAGCTGCCGTGGGATAAGATCGGGCTGCACAAGGGAAAATCAGAAATGGTGGGATAGTGCAACAATCGATTTGTCTTACGGCTTTTTTCTATCGAGGTATTTTAAGAAAGTGGTCGGTGAAAAATCTACTAAAAAAGGAGAAAAAAGAAATTCATGAATGAGCAGTCGGGAGTCGGAGAATTAAAAGGAATTGGAGAGAAAACAGAAAAGCTGTTTCAGAAACTAGGGGTTTTTACCGTGGGAGATCTGATTCGGTATTTTCCGCGAGGGTATGATGTCTATGATCCACCTGTTAGTATCGGGGAGATTCAGGAACAGAAAGTGCAGGCGGTCAGAGGCATGATTTATGGGACGCTTCAGGTGAGCAGTCGGGGGGCTCAGGTGACAAGCGGATATCTAAAAGACATGACGGGAACAATAAAAGTTGTCTGGTACCGGATGCCTTTTCTGAGAAATACACTGCAAAATGGTCAGATTGTGATTTTGCGCGGAAGGGTTGTGACAAAAAAGGGAGTTAGAGTTATGGAACATCCGGAGATTTTTTCTCCGGAGGATAGCTATGAAAAAAAATTAGATACGCTTCAGCCAATCTATCCCCTGACGGCAGGACTGACAAATAATGCGGTGATGAAAGCGGTGCGACAGGCTCTTGAGTATCTAGAACTGCAAAAAGAGATCCTTCCGGCAACCGTGCGTATGAAATACCATCTGGCAGAGTATAACTTTTCAGTGAGAGGAATACATTTTCCAAAAGAAAAGCAGGAATTTTATCAGGCGCGCGAAAGATTGGTCTTTGAGGAGTTCCTTGTATTTATTCTTTCGCTACGGCAAATGAAAGAAAAGAAAGAGCGAAGTCGAAATCAGTTTCCGATTCATCCATCAGAGGAGATAGAAGCGTTTTTGAAAAAGCTTCCTTATGAATTGACGAATGCCCAGAAAAAAGTATGGGAACAGCTTCAAAAAGATATGGCAGGCACACATACGATGGCGCGTCTGATTCAGGGGGACGTCGGATCAGGTAAGACGATCATAGCAGTCTTAAGTTTGATGAGTGTGGCGTTCTGTGGCTGGCAGGGAGCGATGATGGCTCCGACAGAGGTGCTTGCAAGACAGCATTTTGATTCTATCACAGAGATGTTTGAACAATATGAGATTCCGTTAAAAGTAGAATTGCTGACAGGTTCGATGACAGCAAAAGAAAAACGGCTTGCATACGGGCGTATCGAATCGGGGCAGGCACAGATCATTGTCGGAACACACGCGCTGATCCAGGAGAAAGTAACTTATGCGAATCTGGCACTTGTTGTGACTGACGAACAGCATCGATTTGGAGTAAAACAGAGAGAACAGTTTGCGGGAAAAGGGGAACTGCCTCATATTCTTGTTATGAGCGCGACACCGATTCCGCGTACATTGGCGATCATTTTGTACGGGGATCTGGATGTGTCGGTGATCGATGAACTTCCGGCGAACAGGCTCCCGATTAAAAACTGTGTCGTTGATACCAGTTATCGAAAGACGGCATACCAGTTTATCAGACGCCAGGTAGCGGAGGGAAGGCAGTGTTATGTAATCTGTCCGATGGTGGAAGAGAGTGAACATATGGAGGCGGAAAATGTTATCGATTATGCGGAAAAGCTACAGGGAGAATTGGGGGAGGACATTATTGTAGATTTTCTGCACGGGAAAATGAAACAGTCGCAAAAGGATGAGATTATGGAGCGGTTCGGAAAGAATGAATCGCAGGTGCTTGTGTCAACAACTGTGATCGAGGTCGGGATCAATGTTCCTAATGCTACGGTCATGATGATCGAAAACGCAGAACGGTTTGGACTTGCACAGCTTCACCAGCTGCGCGGACGTGTCGGCAGAGGGAACTATCAGTCCTACTGCATCTTTATGAGTGGTTCGAAAGGGAAAGAGACAAAAGAACGTCTGGAAATTTTGAATCGTTCTAACGATGGATTTTATATTGCGAATGAAGATTTAAAGCTCCGCGGTCCGGGAGATCTCTTCGGGATCAGGCAGAGCGGTCTGATGGATTTCCGGCTTGGAGACGTCTTTCAAGATGCGAAGATTCTCCAGAGAGCAAATGAGGCGGCAGACTGGATTTTGAAAAATGGAAAAGGGCTTGAAGAAGAGGCGTGCAGAAATCTAAAAGAACATATCCAGCATTCTGTGCAGAAAAGTGCGATTGAGAATACACTGTAAAAGGATAAAATACAAGCTTAGAAGAAACGTAAAATTGTCGTATTGCGAAAAAGAAAAAATTTCCAGTGTAAGAACAGAAAAACTCCATATACTATCCATGTAACAAAAAACAATTGTTACAAAAACAAAAAGATAGTTATTTAAAGGAGGAAAAAATCATGGCAAGTCGTTCATCAAACAGAACAGCAGTACCAGAGGCAAAAGAAGCATTAGACAAATTCAAATACGAGGTAGCAAACGAGCTTGGAGTACCTTTAACAGAAGGATATAACGGAGACCTCACATCCCGACAGAACGGATCTGTTGGTGGATATATGGTAAAGAAAATGATTGAACAGCAGGAGAAACAGATGGCTGGTAAATAAGCCGGAATGTTGATCAAAAGGTAGAAGAATGAGAAAAGCGTATGGGAAAATCCTATGCGCTTTTTCTCATTCTTTGATTGCATATTTTATAAAAAAATGGTAAAATAACGGAAAAGCAAGAGCATGTGAAGGGGGCTTTGAAATGAAGTTAGTATATGCGATCGTACATGATGAAGATAGTGAAAGAGCGACAAGAAAATTGAATGAGAAAAAGTTCAGTGTCACAAAGCTTTCCAGTACCGGTGGATTTTTAAAGAGAGGAAATACAACATTGATGATCGGTACAGAGGATGAGAAAGTTCCGGAAGTAATTGAGATTGTGAAAGAAGAATGCGCAAAGAGACAGCAGATCGAAGTGCAGGCTCCATATATGGGAAGCGGTGCTCCTGTGAGCAATTATTCGTTTGTGCCAATCACAGTAGAAGCCGGAGGAGCCACCATCTTTGTGATCAATGTAGAGGAGTTCCATAAAGTATAAAGAATGTGCCAAGGCACATTCTTTTTATATTTGACAATATTACAACAAATTTATATAATAGACGAGAACCGGTATACTTTTCTGAAAATGCAGTCAGATGCTTGCCGGTAAAAATGAGAAAGAGAGAAAGGAGAACTTATGAGAGTAATTGCAGGAAGCGCGAAAAGATTACAATTAAAGACATTGGATGGTCTGGATACAAGACCGACAACGGACCGTATTAAGGAAACGCTGTTTAATATGATTTCTCCTTACTTATATGATTGCAGATTTCTAGATCTGTTTGCCGGAAGCGGAGGAATCGGGATTGAGGCACTTAGCCGAGGAGCCGGGGAAGCTGTATTTGTGGAGCAGAATCCGAAAGCGATGGCGTGTATCAAAGAGAATCTGAAGAAAACAAAATTGGAAGAACGCGCGGTGACGATGGCGACAGATGTTATGACTGCGCTCAGACGCATGGAAGGAAGCGGAACATTTGACTATATTTTTATGGATCCGCCATATAATAAACTGTTGGAAAAGCAGGTGTTGGAGTATCTTGCAGAATCGAAGCTGATTGATGAGGACAGTGTGATCATCGTAGAGGCATCTAAGTCGACGGACTTTTCTTATGTAGAATCTTTTGGATTTTCAGTGTTGAAAAAGAAAGAATATAAGACCAATCTGCATTTGTTCCTCGCACTGGAAGGAAGCGAAAGAGTATGTTAAGAGCAATTTATCCGGGCAGTTTTGATCCGGTTACATTTGGACATCTGGATATGATCCGGCGCTCCGGTCAGATCGCAGATGAATTAATTGTCGGTGTGCTGAATAATAAAGCAAAAACGCCGTTGTTTTCTGTGGAAGAACGTGTTAGAATACTAGAAGAAGTGACAAAAGATCTGCCAAATGTCAAGGTGATGGCCTTTGACGGATTGTTGGTAGAGTTTGCAAAGCAGATCGGTGCAAAGGTAATTGTAAGAGGACTGCGCGCGATTACAGATTTTGAATATGAGTTGCAAATGTCACAGACCAATCACAAGTTAGAACCAGAGATAGAGACGATGTTTCTGACCACAAGTCTGGAGTATTCGTTTCTTAGCTCGACAACTGTAAAAGAAGTGGCAGCATTTGGAGGCGACATCACACAGTTTGTACCAGAACTGGTCGTAGATAAGATAGAAGAAAAGATGAAAACCAAAAGGAGAGTGTAACTATGAGCAGCCGTATTGAGCAGATTATTGAAGAGATTGAGGAGTATATTGACGGATGTCCGTTTAAGCCATTATCTACATCAAAGATTATCGTAAATAAGGATCACATTGATGAATTACTTCGGGAACTCCGCATGAAGACACCGGATGAGATCAAGCGTTATCAGAAGATTATTTCTAATAAGGATGCGATTCTTGCAGATGCGCAGGCAAAAGCAGACAGTATGCTGGAGGAAGCGCATGTACAGACAAACGAGCTGGTAAGTGAGCATGAGATTATGCAGCAGGCTTATGCGCAGGCAAATGAAGTTGTGATGGCAGCGACAGAGCAGGCGCAGCAGATTCTTGATAATGCTACAAATGATGCAAATGATATCCGGTTAGGTGCTGTACAATATACAGACGAACTTTTAGCAGGTGTTGAAAGTATTGTCGGACACACAATGGACAGTTATACATCTAAATTTGATGGACTTGTAAATTCACTGAAAGAATGCTATGACGTTGTACGTGCAAATCGTGCGGAACTTGTTCAGCCGGAAGAAGCAGAGTATGACGGAAATGCAACTCAGAACTAAGGCTAGACGAAGAGTTGGAAGAAAAGAGCTGACAGCATCCCACAGAGAATTGCGGTGATCAGTTTTTGAAGGAAATAAGGAAATATGGAAAGTCCGGTTCCTTCTAACATACAGTTTGTCTGTGCAATCGAGCAGACACCGCCGAATGCCGTGAGAGAAAGTGTCAGAACGAAGCGTACAGCGCAGGAAGTGTCAGCGGCGCATAACATTGAGATCCCGTTTGTGATTTCTAGAAACGGAAGTGCTATATGCAGAAGCGAAATTTTCTGCAGTGGGGCAGAGGACAATAGTGAGATCAGGATGGAGAAGAGCATGATATAACCTCCAATCTTTGTGATCGCTTCAAAACTATTCATAATGCAGGTATCCAACATTTGAAATTTGATACAAATGTGGGGTGCCTGTTTTTTTGTGCTGTCAGAAATGTTTTTTTCTGGCGAAGAAGTCTTTTGCTTTTTATGGTAAAAAGGATAGAAAAGAATACTTGATAAAATCGGAGTCAAAAACAAAAGGAATAAAGTCGGGACAAGAAGGGATTTGTCCTGAAAATTTTGCCAGACGATGTAGCTGATGATAAACATCGGACTAGTATTATTGCAAAAAGAAAGCAAGTATTGCCCTTCTGCCTTAGAAATTCGTTCTTGCCGGAGAAGATCTGCGGTAACTTTGGCACCCATTGGATAACCACAGAGAAATCCTGCGATAATGGCAAAAGAAGCGTTTTCAGAAGTACGGAAGAGTCTGCAAAAAAGAGGTCCGAAGATCCGGTCCAGGTAGACGATACTGTTTGTAGAAATCAAAAGTCCGGACAGAATCATAAATGGAAGCAGTGTTGGAAGAACTGTTTGAAACCAGAGAAGAAGTCCTTTGCTTGCTCCAAAAAATACTTCCTGCGGGCACAAGAGCATGATGAGGAAAAAAAGAATGATTCCAAAACTTGCAGCTTTACGTTTCATAGTATGACCTCCTGTGAATGTCCAAATAGATTTTCTGTAATTATTCATATGGGGGAAAATTACTTTTTATGTCCAATACTCCTCGAGATTAGAAAATAGGAAGTATGGTCCGGATGCGAAAAATATCATAAGCAATGAAAGGATGACGGATAAAGTCACAGGAAGATTCATAGAATGGTGGTGAAGAAAAACTGCAGGGCGGCAGATAGTATGAGACAGGGAGTATTTGGACGGGAAAGGATCAGACGGATTTTGTTTGTGTTTCTGGCAGCATTTTTCTGTCAGATTGGGCTGCATGAAGTCTATGAAGAGGGGAAATCTGAAAGACTGCATGCGAATACAGTTCAGACAGCAGCGTTTCGGAGACAGTATGTGACGGAGGAAATGGAGTCCTACATACAGAAAGCAGAAGACCCCGGCAGAGACCTTGGAATCTACTGGCTGGAGACAAAATTCGGATACGAAACATTCCCGTGGCAGATTTCCGGTGAAACATTTCAGGAGAGAGAAAAACGCTGGAAGAGAAATCCTTCCTATAAATCATACAGAACTACCTGCCGCGCAATCTGGAATGCAGTGGAGTATTTTCCGATACCGGAATCAGAAAAGCCTGGCAGAAAATTTGTGTCCTTTGCAGATTCATGGATGGAAGAGCGAAATTATGGAGGAAAAAGAGGACATGAGGGGACGGATCTGATGGCGGGGGAAAATGTAAGAGGGCTGTATCCAATCATCAGTATAACGGATGGAACTGTGGCAAAGATCGGATGGCTTGAAAAAGGCGGGAACCGGATTGGAATCTGGACTGAGGCGGGGGCGTATTTTTATTATGCACACCTGGATTCCTATGCAAATTTGAAGGTTGGCGATCAGGTGAAAGCCGGGCAGCTTCTTGGATTTATGGGAGATACTGGGTATGGAGAAGCAGGGACAAAAGGAATGTTTCCGGTTCATTTGCACCTCGGTATTTATATTTATCCGGATGGAACTGAGATGAGTATCAACCCGTATGCAATTTTGAAGTATGCAGAGCAGAAAAAACTGAGATATCGATATTAACATTAGACTACCAGTGCATCAAAAGTGTATTTTTCTGCGCGGGAACGGGATACTTTTCTCTGAGGTTTGGGGTGGTGTAATAAAATGGAATATGATACAATATATTGGGTGATTTTTTTGAGATAATACCATTTGGAGGAAAAAATGAATTTACCAATTAAATTTGAAGAAAAAATGAAGGATTTGCTTCAGGAAGAATATGAAGAATATATAAAATGTTATGATGAGCCGCGTTTGTACGGGCTTCGCGTAAATACGAGAAAGATCAGTGTGGAGGAGTTTCTGAAAATTTCTCCGTTTGAACTGAAGCCGATTCCATGGATTGAGAATGGGTTTTACTACGATGGAGACCATATACAGCCGTCAAAGCATCCGTATTATTTTGCAGGACTCTACTATCTTCAGGAGCCAAGTGCGATGACTCCGGCAAATCGTCTTCCAATCAATCCGGGAGATAAAGTATTCGATGTGTGTGCGGCCCCAGGAGGAAAGGCGACAGAGCTCGGAGCTAAGCTGGATGGGACAGGTGTACTTGTTGCAAATGATATCAGCAATTCCAGGGCGAAGGGATTGTTAAAGAATATTGAATTGTTTGGAATTGGAAATGTACTTGTGCTGAGTGAGGAACCTGGGAAAATAGAGGAATATTTTGAGGAGTATTTTGATAAGATTTTGATTGATGCGCCTTGCTCCGGGGAAGGAATGTTCCGAAAAGATAAAAAGATGGTCAAGGCATGGGAAGAACATGGACCGGAATTTTTTGCAAAGATTCAGAGAAGTATCGTGACACAGGCAGCGAGGATGTTAAAGCCGGGTGGAATGATGCTGTATTCCACTTGTACATTTGATTCGGAAGAAAACGAAGGGACGATCGAATATTTGTTAGAGCAGTATCCGGAATTTCAAATTTGTGAGATTGCACCGTACGAAGGATTTTGTCCGGGACTTCCGGAAGTTTCCAGAAGCAAACGGGAAGACTTGTCCAGGACTGTGCGGATGTTCCCGCATAAGCTTCATGGAGAAGGACACTATGTGGCACTGTTGCAGAAAGGGGAACAACCAAAGGAAGAAAACGAAGAGCAGACAAGACAAAGAAGGATAAAAGCAGACAGAATTGCGAAGACAGGTGTGAGAAAGATTCCGGAGGAACTCGAAGCGTTTTTTGAAAATGTCGGTTGGGACTTAGAGAAAAGCCGTTTGGAAATCCACGGGGAGTGCGTCTACTATATGCCGGAGGATCTGCCGGATGTCAGAGGGATTCGATTCCTACGCACGGGTCTGCTTCTCGGAGAACTGAAGAAGAACAGATTTGAGCCAAGCCAGGCGTTTGCGATGAATTTGAAAAAGGAAGAATACAGGTACTGCCTTTGTCTTTCAGCAGAAGATGAGCGCGTGGTCAAGTATTTAAAAGGAGAGACGTTGGATGTGGAAGATCTAGTCTCACAGAAAGAAAAAGGATGGTATCTGATCTGTGTCGATGAGTATCCTCTGGGATGGGGAAAACTCTCTGCCGGAACAGTGAAGAATAAATATCTTCCAGGATGGAGATGGCAGTCATAATGTTGAGATTAGATAAATATCTTGCTGATATGCAGGTCGGGACAAGAAGTGAAGTAAAACAGATGATCCGGAAGGGACTGGTCACTGTGGACGGTCTGATTGTAAAAAAACCGGAAGAGAAAGTAGATTGTGAGAAGCAAGTAGTTGTATGTAGCGGAGCGATTGTCTCTTATCACCAATATGAATATTATATGCTGAACAAACCGGCAGGAGTTGTATCGGCAACAGAGGATCCAAGAGATAAGACAGTGATAGACCTTATCGAAGATCGAAGGAGAAAGGATTTATTTCCAGCAGGAAGGCTGGATAAGGATACCGAAGGACTTTTACTCATTACAAACGATGGAGCACTGGCGCATGATCTTTTGTCACCGAAAAAGCATGTGGATAAGAAGTATTATGCCAAAATAGAGGGAACCGTGACAGAAGAAGATGTGGAGTTGTTTGGGAAAGGGGTCGATATTGGTGAAAAGAGAGTGACTCTTCCGGCAGTACTTACAATTTTATCTTCCGGTGAGGAGTCGGAGATTACCCTTACGATCCGTGAAGGGAAGTTTCATCAAGTCAAAAGAATGTTTGAGGCGGTCGGAAAGAAAGTGACTTATTTAAAACGTCTGTCGATGGGAAGTCTTGTGCTGGATGAAAAACTTCTTCCTGGCGAATATCGGAAATTGACAGAACAGGAACTTACACAATTAAAACAAATGAGGTAGAAAGAATGAATCAAGGATTTTTGCCAGTGTGCAGAAAGGATATGGAAGAACGAGGATGGGATGCAGTAGATTTTGCTTATGTGATCGGGGATGCCTATGTGGATCATCCATCGTTTGGCCCGGCAATCATCAGCCGGATTCTGGAGGCAAATGGATACCGGGTGGGAATCATTTCCCAGCCGGACTGGAAAGATAATACAAGCATTATGGAATATGGAGAACCGAAACTTGGATTTCTGATCAGCGGGGGAAATATGGACTCGATGGTCAACCATTATTCTGTATCTAAGAAAAGAAGAAAGACCGATGCCTTTACACCAGGAGGAGTCATGGGGAAACGTCCGGATTATGCGACAATCGTCTATGGAAATCTGATTCGGCAGGTCTATAAAAAAACACCGGTCATTATCGGGGGGATTGAGGCAAGTTTGAGGCGGCTTGCACACTATGATTACTGGTCGAATCATCTGAAGCGTTCCATCTTGTTAGATTCGGGAGCAGATCTGATCTCCTATGGGATGGGAGAACGATCGATCGTTGAGATCGCAGATGCGCTAAAGAGTGGAATAGCAGTCGGGGATATCACCTTTATCGATGGGACGGTGTACAAGGCGAAAGATCTGAGCAGTGTCTATGATGCTGTTACGCTTCCGTCTTATGAAGAGTTGAAAAAAGATAAATTAAACTATGCAAGAAGTTTTTATGTACAATACTGTAATACAGATCCATTTTCAGGGAAACGACTTGTGGAATCTTATTCGGATCATCTGTATGTCGTGCAGAATCCTCCGGCGAAGCCTTTGTCACAGCCAGAGATGGACAGAGTGTATAGCTTCCCGTATATGCGGACCTATCATCCGTCCTATGAAGCCGCAGGAGGAGTTCCGGCGATTGAAGAAGTAAAATACAGTCTGATCAGCAACCGGGGATGCTTTGGAGGATGTAATTTCTGTGCGTTGACTTTTCATCAGGGGCGTATCATCCAGACGAGAAGTCATGAGTCGCTTTTGGCGGAGGCAAATCAGTTTATATGGGATAAGGATTTTAAAGGATATATTCATGATGTCGGCGGACCGACAGCAAATTTCCGTGCACCGTCCTGCGAAAAGCAGCTTCAGTACGGGGTATGCAAAGAAAAGCAGTGTCTTTTCCCAAAACCGTGCCGAAATTTGAAAGTGGATCATAAGGATTACTTAAAATTGCTGAGAAAATTACGTGAACTTCCAAATGTGAAGAAAGTATTTATCCGTTCTGGTATTCGGTTTGATTATCTGATGGCAGACAAAGACGATACGTTTTTCAGAGAATTGTGCGAGCACCACGTCAGCGGTCAGCTGAAGGTGGCACCGGAACATATCTCGGATGCAGTGCTTCAAAAGATGGGGAAACCGGAGAACCGGGTATATGAGGCATTTACTGAAAAATATAAGAAGATCAATCAGAAGTTGGGGAAAAATCAGTTTTTAGTTCCGTATCTGATGTCTTCTCATCCGGGATCAACGATGAAAGAGGCGGTAGAGCTTGCAGAGTATTTGAGAGATCTTGGCTATATGCCGGAGCAGGTACAGGATTTCTACCCGACACCTTCGACGATTTCAACCTGCATGTACTATACGGGGGTGGATCCGAGAACAATGGAAAAAGTATATGTGCCGGTGAATCCGCATGAGAAAGCGATGCAGCGAGCACTGATCCAGTACCGGAATCCAAAAAATTACGATCTGGTGATGGAGGCGCTGAAAAAGGCGGGACGTATGGATCTGGTAGGATATGACAGACATTGTCTGATCCGTCCAAGACAGCCAAAACAAGGATCCGGGGAAGGCTTCAGAAAGCAGGCACAGGGAAAGTCTCAGGCGAAAGCACAGGGGAAAGGGAAGCAGAAGAAAAAAGCAATCCGAAACGTGCATAAAAAGAAACAGTAGCCTATAAGAAACAGTAAAAGATAAGGGGAGTGTAAAAAATGAAAATTGTAATTGTAACAGGAGCATCTTCCGGACTCGGAAGAGAATTTGTACGACAGATTGAATCGCTGTACAAAGAACTGGATGAGATCTGGATCATTGCCAGAAGAGAAGACAGACTTCTGGAAGTAGAGAGCAGGATGATGACAAAAGTAAGAATCTTTGCAGCAGACTTAAGGCATCGGAGTGCATTTGACAAAATAGCAGCAGCGCTTCAGGAATTTAATCCAGATGTCCGTATGCTCGTCAATGCAGCAGGATTTGGCAAAGTTGGAGAAGTGGAAGAAATCTCTTCGACTGATCAGGCAGATATGGTCCGTCTAAATTGTGAAGGGCTGACCTATATGACATGTATAGTTCTTCCATATATGAGTACAGGCAGCAGAATTGTCAATGTGGCATCTGCGGCAGCATTCTGCCCACAGCCAAAGTTTTCGGTATATGCAGCGACGAAGGCGTATGTGAAAAGTTTTTCGGATGCGCTCGGCGAGGAAGTGAAAAAAAGAGGAATTTTTGTGACGGCAGTGTGCCCCGGACCGGTTCGCACCGAATTTTTTGAGGTAGCTCGTACGGAAGAAGATGGTCAAAATGCAAAGGATAACTTTATGAAAGAGCCGGAAGTCGTTGTACGGCAGGCATTACTTGATGCGGCAAGAGGCAAAAAATTGTCTGTTTGCGGCATTTCAATGAAAAGTGCTAGGATTGCAACAAAAGTCCTGCCGCAGAAGGTTGTGCTTGGTGTGATGCAGCATTTCTGGAAGTAAATCAGAGACAGGTGAGAAAATGAAAAAAGGAAGACCAGGTTATCTGGATTCACAGAAGAAAAAAGAAATTTTAAAAACAGCGATGATGTTTGGTCTGGTCATCGCGATCATGGCGACGGGTTACCTGACGACACATACGAAGAAAAATCTATTGACTGTCGTTGCAGTCTTAGGATGTCTTCCGGCAGGAAAATCTCTTGTCGGCGTGATCACGAGGTGGCCGTACCATTCGATAGGACAGAAAGAAGCAGAAGAGATCGGACGGGTAGCAGGAACCCTTCCGGTTGTCTATGATCTGGTTGTGACAAGCTATGAGAAAATCATGCCGATCGACTGTATGACAGTTTCTGATCATGTGATGATTGGTTATACAAGAAGCAAAAAGACAGATCCGGCATATGCCCAGAAACATATTACCCAGATTTTATCGCAGAACGGCTATCAGAAAATGACAATCAAGATTTATGAAAATTACGAGACATTTTTGCAGAGACTGCGGGAACTGGAAGCACTGGGACATGAGCGAAATGAGGAAAGGGAACAGAAGCTCTTAGGCATTGTTCTGAATATTTCTCTGTAAAATCAGACTTGAAAAAGAGCGGGAGAAAAAAGATGCAGGAAATTAAAGTGACAAAAAATGAGGCTGGCCAGCGTCTGGATAAACTGCTGGCAAAGTATTTAAATGAAGCGCCAAAGAGTTTTTTCTATAAAATGATGCGAAAGAAAAATATTGTCCTCAACGGAAAGAAAGCAACTGGAAATGAGAAACTGGAAGAAGGGGATATAGTAAAATTGTTTTTGGCAGACGAGACGATTCGGAAATTTTCCAGCGTAAAAATTCAGAGAACAAAAACAAATTTATCCGTAATCTACGAAGATCAAGATGTTGTTCTGATCAATAAACCAGTAGGAATGTTGTCGCAGAAGGCAAAGGAAAGTGATGTTTCTCTTGTGGAACATCTGATTTCGTATCTGCTTGACGCAGGGGAACTCTCAGAAGAAACACTAAAAAGTTTCCGTCCGTCAATCTGCAACCGGCTCGACCGCAATACAAGTGGAATAGTCGTGGCAGGGAAAAGCCTTCCGGGGCTTCAGAAAATGGGAGAACTTTTCAAAGAGCGAACTCTCCACAAATATTATCGATGTCTTGTGCAGGGAGTGATCCGAGAAGACCAATATCTGAAAGGATGGCTGAAAAAGGATGAAAAGACTAACAAGGTGCAGATTTTAGACAGACCATCGGACCCATCTGACCAGCCGATTGAGACGGAATATCATCCGTTGTGGACAAAAGAGGGTGTGACATTGCTGGAAGTACGGCTGATTACCGGAAAGACGCATCAGATTCGCGCACACCTTGCCTCAGAAGGCCATCCGCTGATCGGAGATTATAAATATGGGGACCGAAAATTAAACGACTTTTATCAAAAAAAATATGGATTGAAATCGCAGCTGCTTCATGCGTACCGGTTAGAGTTTCCGGTGATGGAGGGAGTTTGCAGTCAGCTGTCTGAGAAGGTGTTTATTGCAGACGTCCCACCGCTGTTTGCAAAAATCTGCAAAGAATCAAGGAGTGAGCGCTGATGGGGACATGGAATTCCAGAGGGCTTCGGGGATCTACGCTGGAGGATATGATCAACAGGACTAATGAGAGATATCTGGAGAAGGGACTTGCGTTGATTCAGAAGATACCGACACCGATCACCCCGGTGCGGATTGACAAGGAACACAGGCATATTACGCTTGCGTATTTTGAGCAGCGGAGTACAGTGGATTATATCGGAGCAGTTCAGGGGATCCCGGTTTGTTTTGATGCAAAGGAGTGTAATGCAGATACTTTCCCATTGCAGAATATCCATGAACATCAACTGGAATTTATGAAAAATTTTGAAAAGCAGGATGGGGTCGCATTTTTATTGATCTATTTCAGTAGACGGAATGAATTGTATTATATGCGCTGTGCCGAGATGGAACGCTTTTGGGAGCGGGGGCAAACCGGCGGCAGAAAGAGCATTCGAAGGGAAGAGCTTTCGAAGCACTTTTTTCTAAAGATGGCAGGGGGATATGTACCGTATCTTGATGCGCTTCAGAAAGATCTAGAGGAAAGAGAGTAAAAAGAAGTACAAAAGATAAGGGAAGATAAAAAATGATGCCAAAAGATAAGTAAAAATTGTAAGGAGAAGGGGAGAATGGCTATGAGACAGAAGATTTTGCATACACCAGAGGGAGTCAAAGATATTTATGGAAAAGAGTGCAGAAAAAAGTTGTTGCTTCAAGAAGAACTGCATGAAATGCTTCATTTGTATGGATATGAAGACATTCAGACACCTGCCTTTGAATTTCTGGAAGTATTTGGAAGAGACACCGGAATCGTATCTTCCAGAGAACTCTATAAATTTTTTGACCGGGAGGGAAACACACTTGCGTTGCGACCGGATATTACACCATCGGTAGCAAGAGTTGCAGTGACACAGTTTGAAAAGGATTCTGTACCGCTTAGGATGTGTTACATAGGAAATACATTTTTAAATCATGGAAGTCAGCAGGGAGAATTGTGTGAAAGCACGCAGCTTGGTGCAGAACTGATTGGAGATGGAACTGCAGGTGCAGATGCAGAGTTGATCGCGCTTGCGGCAGATAGTCTGAAGCGCGCTGGGATGAAAGAATTTCAGATCAGTGTCGGGCATGTGGAATTTCTGCAAAGCCTTTTGGATGCGGCACAATTCCCTGCCGAAGTCAAAGAAAAGGTGCGGACGATGATTGCAAGGAGAAATTTCCTTGGTATGAGAGAACTTCTTGAGAAACTTCCGGTAAAGCGTCCGATCAGAGAAGTTTTTTATCGCCTTCCAGAATTGGTTGGAAGTGTGGAAATTTTAAATGAGGCGAGAGAGCTGGCACCGGACAGGCGGGCAATTCTTGCTTTGGAGCGTTTAAAAGAAGTTTATGAAATTTTGAAACTGTACCACATGCAGGAGATGATCACATTTGATCTTGGCATGTGTGGAAAATATGCTTATTATAGTGGAATGATTTTTAAGAGCGATACTTTTGGAGGCGGGGAACCTGTCGCGAAAGGTGGACGGTATGACAGGTTGATGGAAAGATTCGGAAGAGAACTTCCGGCAGCAGGGTTTGCAATCGGTACAGATGAGCTGATGAAAGCACTGATCCGACAGAAAATCCAAATTCCGGAGGAACCGGAGCAGATAATCCTGCTCTTTGACCAGGAGCAGAGGAAGTACGCAATCTCTCTTGCGAAGGAGTTCCGCGGAAAAGGGAAACGAGTAGAGCTGCTTGAACGGGAAGAAAAGAAAAATCTGTCGGTATATCATATCTATGGGCGCAGAAAGCAGGCGGGCAGCTTAATCTATCTGAGGAGAGATGAGCAGATCATCATGGTGAATTTACACACGGGAGAGAAAAAAGTCGTAGACTGTGCGTAAGGCGATCTGAAATTGATAAAGGAGCGAATTGTAAAAATGAGTTATAAAAAATTAATTCCTTGCATTTTCATCGATGAAGGGAAGGCAGTAAAATGGTTTGACAACAGAGAAGTCCTTTCAGAAAATGTAGTTTCTCTGGCAAAATATTACAGTGATCATGGTGCGGATGAACTTTTTGTGTTCGATCTGTCTTCTTCTGACGAAGAACATGAGCAAGCAATAGCAATTATGAAGAAGATCAGCCGGGCAATACGCATTCCGATGGTAGCGGGAGGAAATATCAAGCGGCAGGAAGATATCAAGAAAATCTTGTATGCGGGTGCGAAACGGGCAGTATTGAATTTCTCGAAAGCGATTTCCTTTGAGTTGATCGAGGAGGCGGCAAAGAGGTTTGGAAAGGAGAAAATCTCAGTTTCTCTCAATGATTTTGATGCGCTGTTTAAGCAACAGCATTTGATCGAAGAGTGCAGCAGTGAAATTTTATTTATGCACAGACTAGATTTGGATTCGGTCATGAACGTGACAGATATTCCGTGTGTGGTGCTTACAGATACGAATGAGAAGTCAGAACTGTTTAAGATTTTAAAATGTCCGGGGGTGAAAGGACTTTCCGGCGCTTATGTAAGCCGGACGACAATGGATTTTGTTGCATTTAAAGAGCAGTGCGCCAAGGAAAATATCAAAATGACTTCGTTCGAGAGCATGATGGAGTTTTCAGAGTTTCACCTCAATGAGGAGGGGCTTCTTCCTGTGATCGCACAAAGCTATAAGACTGGAGAAGTGTTGATGTTTTCCTATATGGATAAAGAGGCATTTTACAATACAATCAAAACCGGAAAGATGACTTATTATGACAGAGAAGCGAAAAGAAGCAAAGTACAGGGGAAGGAAAGCGGCCATTATCAGTATGTGAAGGCACTTACGATCAACTGTGATAAGGAGGCTTTGCTTGCAAAAGTAGAACAGATCGGACCGGCATGTAAGACCGGGAATGCAACGTGCTTCTTCCAACCGCTTGTTGGTACGGATTATGACGGCACGAATCCGCTTCAAGTGTTTGAAACGGTTTATGAGAAGATTCTTGAGTGCAAAAAAAATCCGAGAGATGGATCTTATACGAACTATTTGTTTGACAAAGGAATTGATAAGATTCTCAAGAAAGTTGGGGAAGAAGCAACTGAATTGATCATTGCAGCAAAGAACCCAAACCCGGGTGAAATCAAAGGAGAGATTTCTGATTTCCTTTATCATGCGATGGTACTTATGGTTGAGCGAGGCGTGAAGTGGGAAGATATTATTAAAGAACTTGCGGAGAGATAACAGATGGACTGGTCTGTCAGAAATTAAGCGGGCATACACTTTATAAAAGAAGTGTATGCCCGCTGTTTTAGGAGCAACTATAAACATGTCGGGACGGAGAGGAGAGACTCGCATGAATGAGACAGAAAAAAGAAGAGAAGAACTACTTGCACAAGCAAGAAATCTATATGGAAGTGGACGAACATCCAATCCGGCAATCCATCCGCGTTGTCAGGGAGCGTATCATCAACTTTATGAGAAAGAGGAGGCACTGCCCCGCTCTACCTTTGTGCTGCGTGTTTGTGTCAGTCTGATTTTATTTTTGATTTTTGCGGGGATCGATTATGAGAAAACTTCTGTTGGAACATACGATAGTGCAAAAATCATAGAGGCAATTACATATCAGCAACCGGTGGGAGAATTCTTAAAGTAAGTTAAGTCTGTTCTTGCGGGAAAAATGTTTCCGTGACTATTTTTCCCATTTCTTCCGGAGACTCGTTCATACCGGTATCCATCCATGTAAGAATCACTCCGCACAGTCCGAAGGAGATGAAAATCTGGCGATAATATTCGGCACAGTCTTGTGTAAAAACGTCACCAAAGCGTATGATCAGTGCGTTGAGAAGCAAAAGTGATAGTTTCGCCTGAATCAGAGTCTGAACGATATCCCGGATGGAGTAGAAAAACTGGAAAAAGCGGATTGCAAGTTCACAGGCAGAAGTATTACGGATTGTTTTTTCGTGTTCAATCCAGTCTGTCATTAGTTTGTCCAGCTTAAATTCAATGACTTCTTCTTTGGAAGTGAAATTCCGATAGTAAGTGACACGACTGACATTGGCGAGTTCAGTGATCTCACGGATCGTAATTGCCTCAAGGGGCTTTGTGCGCAGAAGTCTTAAAAGCGAATCGGCAATGCATTCCTTTAGAAAATCGCTTGTGCGTTGGGTTCTTTTCATAGATACAAAATCTCCTGTTTTGTTTCATTTGTAAGTTTCTGCATTGATTTTTTTTGCAGATATGCTATATTGTTTACTTGATATATTTGTATCATCTATTTTAGAAAATCAGACAGAGGTTGTCAATCTGTTGAAGGAGGAAATTTTACAATGATGATTATTACAGATTCCGCTTCGGATATCACAAAGCAGGAAGCAGAGGAGATGGACATTCGGATTGTCTGGTTAAAGACAAAATTTTCAGATGGAGATTTTCCATTAGAAACAGAAGAGGATTTTATCCATTTTTTTGATAAGCTTGCTGAAGAGAAGGAACTTCCGGTTACCAGTCAGCCGTCTCCGGAGGAATTTTTGCAGTTGTACGAAGAAGCAAAAGAAAAAAATGAGGAAGTGCTTGTGATTACTCTTTCCAGCGGATTGAGTGGGACAGTCAACGCAGCAAATCTTGCAAAACAGATGAGTGAATATGAGAAAATCTGGATCATTGATTCTGAGCAGGCGATTGTTACTCAGCGTTTTCTGGTACAGAAGGCGGTAGATATGCGCGCCCAAGGGAAAAAGATGGAAGAAATTGTTGCGGCGATAGAGGATTTGAAAAAGCGCGTCACGGTATGCGGCATGTTAGATACACTCACCTATTTAAAAAAGGGAGGTCGGATTCCGGCAGCACTTGCTGTGTTAGGAAATGTTCTCCAGATCAAACCTGTGATTGAACTGAAGGATCGAGAATTGACGATGTTAGGGAAGGCACGCGGAAGAAAGGGTGGCGTGAAGTATCTGTGGAAAGAATATGAATCCTATGAAATCGATGAGAAGGAACCGGTCTATTTTGGATATACATCCGATAAGGAGATTGGGGAAAAGTTCATGGAAGAGACTGTTGAAAAGTATGGTCTGACAAATTACCACCTGTATCCGGTAGGTGGCATCATCGGGACACATGTTGGTCCGGCCTGTGTTGCGATCAGCTTTGTAAAAAAGAAGAAAGATGAAAAATAATTGTTTTAAATAATAGTGGAGAGTGTGAATGGCATCAGATCACACTCTCCACTAAATTTTTGAGAAAAAGACAGGTTTTTAGCTGCCACTTGACAAGTAGTGAAAAACTGAATACGATAAAGAAAAATTAAAAAGTGATCATGAAGGAAAAAGTGTGATGTGGGAAGAAAAGAAAAATAAAGAAAATGTGTCTGTCAGAAGAAAAAGAATCTTTGCTGCAATCTTATTGTATTTTTACCTGCTTCTTTTTGTGGCAAATGATGCGTGGGTATATCAGACACCTATTGTTAAGATTACGGAAGTGCATACAAAGGAAAGCAGGAAGGAAGAAGATGTTCGGGGAGGGAGAGAACCTTATTATACGCAAAACATCAAAGGAATTTTGCTGAACGGAGAAAAAAAAGGAAAGACAGTACGGCTGAACAATGAATATTCTTATTCCGGGGTACTGGATCAAAAATATGCAAAGGGAGATAAAGTACTCGTTACTCTGGAGGGAGACTCTTTGAAAGGAACGATCAAAAGTTTGAAAAGGGATACCCACCTGGCAGTGCTTGCAGGGGCGCTTATTTTCCTTCTGCTTGCGGTTACGAAGGAGAAAGGGATGCTTACCATCCTCACGGTTGTGGCAAATTTTGGAATTTTTTTCCTTGGGTTTACAGGGTTCCTGAAAGGAAGAGAAGTGCTTGTTGTCTGTAGATTTATGACAGTTCTATTTGCGGTAATACCTCTTGTGATCCTGAATGGATTCCATAAGAAAACGTGGGCGGCAGTGTTATCTACGCTGAGTGTTTTAGCGCTGATCATGGGAATCTTTGATCTGACAGTACGGTATACCGGAGGGCTTGATTATTCTTCGATGGAATATCTTGGAAGTATGGATGATCCAGGAGAATTATTTCGTGCAGAAATCATGTTGGCAGGACTCGGAGCGATTATGGATGTCACTGTGACGATTTCATCAGCGCTCGGAGAAATTACGAGGAAGAATCCATCTGTTTCTGTGCGGGCGCTGATCCGTTCAGGAAGAGAGATCGGTTATGATATTATGGGAACAATGATGAATGTACTCTTGTTTGTATTTGCATGCAGTCAGATTCCGACCTTTTTGATTCGAATGAACAATGACGTAGATTTTTTTACGATCCTTCGTCTGCATATTCCATATGAGATCTGCTGCTTTCTGATAGAAAGTATCGGAATTGTACTGGCAATTCCAGTTTCGATACTTTTTGCTTCAGTTTTTATGAAAACCTGCAAAGTTAGAAAAGATCGGAGGAATGAAAGATGATGATAGGAATACTTGCGCTGATTTTATTTGGATTGATGATGGTGATCGGTGGAGACCGGGGAGCAGTGTCTGTTATGTCTCTTGCAGGAAATCTGCTGGTATTGTCACTGGCAATCATTTTGATGGCAGGCGGGCATTCACCTCTTATCATTACTGGAATTGCAGCCGGTCTGATCAGTTATATTACACTGGTAAAACAAAATGGGAAAAATCAGAAGACAGAGATTGCGTTCGGAGCAACCGGGATAGTTATCCTGTTATTGCTTGCAGCAATTTTTCTGCTTTTGTGGGATGCAAGAAGTGGTGGATTAAATGAAATACAGGCAATCCAGGAAGATGTGATGTATTATTACAATACCAATCTGCATATTAACATGCTTCAGATTACTGTGTGTATGGTATTGCTCAGCACCCTTGGGGCAGTGCTGGATACCGCGTTATCTATTACATCTTCTTTGTACGAGGTGATTTTGCACAAACCAGATATGAGTAGACGTGAAATTTATCATTCGGGATTGCAGATTGGGAAAGACATTATCGGGACTACGGTGAATACGCTGTTCTTCGCTTACTTAGGAGATTCCTTACTGCTCTTTTTCTATCTGAAAAATGTGAAATATACGGCAGAAGTAATTTTAAATTCCAAAATGTTGTTTCAGGGAGTGTCTGCGATGCTTTTCAGCGCGATTGCATGTCTGTTGACTGTGCCGGTTGCTTCGGCAGGGTGTATGCTTTTTCTGAAAAAAGAGGAGAAGAAGGAAGAAAAATAAGAAATTTTTTCAAACTAGAGTGTATGGACAAAACAGTGGAAAAAGTATAAACTCACGTTAAAGCAGAGAAAAACTAGAAAGGTAAAGGAGAATTTTGTGATGTTAGTGCCAAAATACTACGAGGACTTAGAAATTATGCATGAGAACACCATGCCGTATAGAGCTTATTACATACCGGCTTCCTGCAATATGGGACCGTTGGTGGAAGACAGATTTTCTTCCGACCGAACAATCTGTTTGAATGGAAGGTGGAAATTCCAATATTTTGAAAGTCTCTATGATCTGCAAGACAGATTTTATGAACCGGGATTTGATCTTGATCGTTTTCGGGAGGTGGAGGTACCGGGAAACTGGCAGAATTATGGTTATGATAGCCATCAGTATACCAATGTACGATACCCGATTCCATTAGATCCGCCGTATGTACCCCAGGAAAATCCATGTGGCGCATATGTGTATAAATTTGATTACAAAAAACAGGCAGATATACCAAGAGCTTATTTGAATTTTGAAGGGGTAGACTCTTGTTTTTATGTTTGGATCAATGGAAAGTATGTCGGGTATAGCCAGGTTTCTCATGCTACAAGTGAATTTGATGTCACAGATGTGTTGCTTGACGGAGAAAATACGCTTGCGGTACTTGTTTTGAAATGGTGCGATGGAACTTACCTGGAAGATCAGGATAAATTTCGCATGAGCGGAATCTTCCGGGATGTCTATCTGTTAAGAAGACCGGAAAATGTAGTCTACGATTATTTTGTAACAACTACATTGGGAAGGTCGGATGCAACTGTTACTGTCCGGGCAAGCTATATTGGAGAGGAAGTGCCGGTAAAGGTTATGCTTTGTGATGAGGAAAACAGGGAAGTAGCCTGTGGAATGTTTGCGAAATCGGAGAAGAGTGGCTATACACATCAGGTAATCCTTTCGGTTAAAGAACCCAAATTGTGGAATCCCGAACAGCCATATCTGTATACAATGGTTTTGAAGAGTGCCGGGGAAGTCATCACAGACCGGGTGGGAATCCGGGAAATCTGTATCAAAGACGCAGTGATATATGTCAATGGAGCACCGGTGAAATTTAAAGGGGTTAACCGACATGATTCGGATCCGGTAACGGGCTTTGTCGTCGGAGCAGCACAGATGAAAAAGGATCTGCAGTTAATGAAGCAGCATAATTTCAATGCGATCCGCACCAGTCATTATCCGAATGCACCGTATTTTTATCAGCTCTGTGATGCGTACGGATTCTTCGTAATTGGGGAGGCAGATAATGAGAGCCATGGAACGGAAGCTCAGTATTTGAAGGATTCTAGCTGGGAGAATGCAAGCAGGCGCTGGAATGAGCGGATTGCAGATAATCCAGAATTTATTTTGGCAACAGTAGACCGCACAAAACTTTGCGTACATCGGGAGAAAAACCGCCCTTGCGTGGTCATTTGGTCGATGGGAAATGAGTGCGCTTATGGATGTACCTTTGAGGAGGCATTAAAATGGACAAAGCAGTTTGATCCGTCAAGGCTTACCTGTTATGAAAGTTCAATTTATCAAAGTGAGAAGAGAACGTATGATTGCAGCAATATTGATATTTTCAGCAGAATGTACCCGGAGTTAGAAGAGATTGACACCTATATGGAGCAGAATCCGGAGAAGCCGTTTTTATTGATTGAGTATTGCCATGCGATGGGAAATGGACCGGGGGATCTCGAAGATTATTTCCGCAAGATTGATCAGTATGACAAGCTCTGCGGAGGATTTGTGTGGGAATGGTGTGATCATGCAGTGTATCGCGGAGAAACTTTAGATGGGAAGACAATGTACTTTTACGGTGGTGATTTTGGGGAAGAAGTACACGATGGAAATTTCTGTGTCGATGGACTGGTGTATCCGGATCGGACACCACATACAGGTTTGAAGGAGTATTGGAATGTATATCGTCCGGCGAGAGTGATCTCATTTGAGCAGGAGAGCGGCAGTCTTTGTCTGAAAAACTATATGAATGCGGTGGATCTGAAAGATTATCTTTTTCTGACCTACGAAGTGACATGTGATGGAATCATGACGGAACAAGGGAAAATTATACTGCAGGAGTCTATCCTGTCACGCATGAAAGGCAAGATTTCTCTTCCGATAACTGTTCCGGAAAGTGGAAAATGTTATTTGAAAATAGGCTACCATTTAAAGTGTGGAACGAACTTGATGGAAGAGAACAGCAGCCTTGGATTTGATGAGATTCTTTTGAAGAATGAAGACGGACAAAATCGGCAGGCGGCGGCACTCTTAGCGATGCAGGAGAGAAATGGATCGATACATGTTTCAGAGACAGATCGTTTGCTTTTGATCCAGACAGATCAGTTTTTATACTGTTACAATAAGCTTTCGGGGATGTTTGAACAGGTGACTATAGACGGAAAAGAACAGTTTGATGCTCCGATGGAGTTAAATATCTGGAGAGCACCTACGGACAATGACCGGAGGATCAAAGACGAATGGATTCGTGCAGGATATGATCGGAGCCACTCTAGAGCGTACAAAACAGAGTGGACAATGCAGGAAGGAAAGGTGCAGATCCATAGCAGGTTATCTGTCTCGGCGGTGGCATTACAAAAAGTCCTGGAGATTGATGTGATGTGGGAGATTTCCGGTAGAGGAGAATTTTCTGTGAAAATGCATGTGAGAAAAGACACAGAATTTCCAGAACTTCCGAGATTTGGTATCCGCCTATTTCTGAAAGGGGAATATGAGACCATTCAATTTTATGGACTTGGTCCGCATGAGAGTTACCAGGATAAATACCATTCCTGCAGTCATGGCCTTTATGAGTCATCCATAGAGGAACAGCATGAGGATTATATTCGGCCTCAGGAGAATGGAAGCCACACGGATTGTGATTACATGGTACTGAAAAAAGGAAATCAAGCATTTGCGGCAGTCTCCCCAACAACATTTTCTTTTAATGTGTCTTACTATACTCAGGAAGAATTGACAGCAAAAGCCCACAATTTTGAATTGGAAAAGTCGGGTAGCACCATTGTCTGCCTTGATTATGCACAAAATGGAATCGGTTCTAACAGTTGTGGTCCCCGTCTTCAGAAAGAATACCGGTTTGATCAAGAGGAATTCACTTTTCAAATGAAGATCTTAGTGGGAAAAGAATTGGTGTTATAGATGAAACTAAGAGTATCCATTGCAGGTTGTACAATGGATAGATTAATTAAAATTTAATAGTCAGAACTCTACTAAGCAGGAAATCAGAGGTCTCCTGCTTTTCTGATTGAGGCAAGAAGAGTTGGCAAAAGATATTTGCTTGAAGTTCTTCCTTAAAATGTATATAATAGTGTCAATTGGATCATCCAATGTATTGTATCTCCTTGTGTGAACTATGGGGAGTATTAAACGCAGTGTTTTCTGCTGATAAATAGGAAATATAGATGAAAATAGAAAGGAACTATATGAGAAAACTAGCTTTAAGTGATGAAATATTACTAAAAATCGAGAAGCCGGCCCGCTATATCGGGAACGAAGTGAACTCGGTGATGAAAGATAAGAACGAGGTGGATATCCGTTTCGCTGTGTGCTTTCCGGACGTTTCTGAAGTGCTATAATGTAGCAGTGCTAAAGAACAATATATAGTGTTGTTCTGTGATTTGAAGTACGAGATGTATGGATTGGATGAAACTAAACGAAACTGAAAATGAAAGAATGATATTGTTACGAAATTGAATTTGTTACGCAAAAATGGTAATTTGGAGTGAATATCATTCAGAATAATTAAATATAAATGCAAGGGTTATATGTTTTCTTTTGTCGAGAGAAATTAAAGGGTTGGAGTCGCATCATGGGCTTCAGCCTTTTTGTTTTCTATTAAGTATGCTAGAGAACAAAATCATTTGTGCTGGAGTATAACAATGAAGTTATATTATGGTCAAATGATATTTAGACCAATAAAAAGTAATAAAATGTTTAAAAAGTAATAAAATGTTTAAAAAGTAATAAAATGTGTTATAATTAGAGTAATTAATATTTGGAGGTGCTAATATGAGACTAAAAGCAGAAAATGTATTTAAACCTGGAGCGTATCCGGAATATACATATGTCTCCAGGAATTATGAAAATACAGGTATATCATATGAATTACGTTTAAAGCAGGCATTGAGAACAGCGGGTTGCCTTACATCATTAATTGGACCATCAAAAATGGGAAAGACAATCTTATGCGAGAAGGTAATTGGATTTGACAACATTGTTGAAATTTCTGGTGCGGATTTTAACAGCAACACAGATTTTTGGGCAATTGTTGCTGCAAAAGTGGGGTTGCCTTATAAAGGAGAATTGACAACAGAAAGAGAGGTTAATGAAGGAAATAGTAAGGAAACAGATAGTAAAAGTGAAAAGTATGTTCTAGCGAAAGATACCGTTATTCAATATTATAAAGAGCACGATAAAGTATTAGTAATTGATGATTTTCATTATGCTTCAAAAGAGATGCAGACAAAAATGGCACAACAGCTCAGAGATGCAATTAGAAGAGAATTAAAGGTAGTCGTAGTTTCTCTTCCGCATAGGGCAGACGATGCAATTCGCCAGAATGCAGATTTATCGGGAAGATTGAGTTTAATTAATATTGAAGCGTGGGAAAAAAAGGATTTAAAAGAGATTGCTTTGAAAGGATTTAAACAACTTGACATTAAGATAACAGATGAAGTTGCAGAACAGTTGGCAGTTGAATGCCTTACATCACCACAGTTAATGCAGTATATTTGTCTGAGCATTTGCACATTGTTGGAAGACAAAAATGAGCATATTGTAAATTTTGATATGTTGGAAATGGCATATAAATTTACAACGGTTAACTTTAACTATTACGATGTGGTAAATGTAATGTCTAAAGGTCCAAATCCGCGTGGAAAGAAAAGAAATTTATACAAAACATTAGATGGAAAAGAATTGGATTTGTATGGACTGATTGTGGAATCGTTAGCCAAAAATCCTCCGATTATGGAATTAGATTTTGACACAGTTTATGACAGAATCATAAACCTTATTCCTAAAACAGAAGGAAAACCGGATAGAAATTCTGTAAAAAGTCATTTAAATAATTTACAAACAATCCTAAAAGAAAAAGAAGAAATTTATAAAGCAATAGAATGGAAAGACGGAAAAGTGTATGTTTTGGATCCGTTGTTTTTGTTTTATCTGAGATGGGGGAGAATGAATGGATAATATGCTGAAAGAATATATCGAAAAGTTGAAATTAGTGGATACTGTAGAGGAATATGAGGCATTTATATTGAAGTTGCACCAGATGATGAAACAAGAATCATATAAGAATGATATTGTTCAAAATATTAGAAATAAACAGAAATATATGGTGAACAAATTTTCAAAAGAATCTACCCGTGAAAATATGTTAAAGGCAAAGGAAAATCTGTTGATCTATTTGGACAGTATTTTATGTGAAGAATATGAGGAGTCATCACAATTTATTCAAAAGGAGATTGAAAGGTATCTGCGAAATTTTTATTTCTTCTTAGAAGCGTTTAGGGAAGTAAAACCAGATAAGAGGGCATCACTTACGTCTGAAAACTTGAAAAAAATACAGATTGAAAATGAATATGATTTACAGCATTTGCTTTATGCAGTTATAAAGCCATTGTATCCGGATGCTAGAAGAGAGGTAAATGATGATTCGGGAGTTGGAACAGTTAGAAGCGATATAAAAATTCTTTCTTTAAATACAATCATAGAAGCAAAGCGTACAAGAACATCAACAAACTTAAAAAAGCTGACAGAAGAAATAGAAGCTGATATTGTACATTATAAGGCGGATTATATATTCTTTTATATTTACGACAAAGAAAAAATTATAAAAGACAGGCATGCTTTTGAAACAAATTTTAACAGGAGTTTTGATGGAAAGGAAGTCAGGATTATTATTTTGCAACCTGTCAATATGTAAAGGATAAATTTGACGGGACAGAGTTGGGTGAGAAAAGGCTCAGTGTCAGCAAAAGATGAGAAAAATGAGGTGATAATATGATTGCACCAAGAAAAGTAAAATTTGAGGCGAAGAAAAAGGAAAATGAAAATATTGAATTTCGTACATTTTTAAAATGTAATGCAGATGAAAAAGAATTGGACGAGCAGTTCAAAAAGCTTCATGAAGAGTTGTTTGCAAATTACGACTGCAGCAGATGTAGGAATTGCTGTAAGATGTACTGTGTCAGTATTCCAGAAGAAGATTTGGAGAAAGATGCAGAATATTTGGAAATTACGGAAGAAGAGCTTATAAATTCTTTAGGTTAGAATCGATGATGGGGTAAACGAAAAAGCAGTTTTGACATTTCAGTGAACTGCCCCTTCGTTTACTCTATTTTCGATTTGACCTAATTGAATAAAGTGAGCGTCCGAGTAGATATTACCTATGGACTTTTAATCTTTCGTTCTTATCCATGATTATACAGGATTTCCTATGCAGACGCTACAGAAATCAAGGATTTTCAGATAAATAGGTACAACAATAAAACCTCAGGATTTTGAGGCTTAAAAACATATAAAAGATTTGGATTTTAACACCTTTGCGGTATTCTCAGTTGTGGTTTTCCAAGATATCCACCGCAGGATTTACATACACAGATGTTTATCCCGTATAGCTGTTTCAGTATTTCCGGCATTTCCTTAGCCCTGAGCTTTGAAAGATATTTTTTGCATCCGAGAAGATTCCGGCATAAAGTGAGTTTTTTGTGTTTGCTGCGGGAACATAGAAGTCCATAATGCCGGATCCTGACAAAGCATCTTTGGTGGCGTCCACTGCTGTATCTACAGAAATCCCTACATTTGCCTCATTTAGTGCAGGAATGTCGTTGACCCCATCCCCAAGAAATCCAACGGTATGACCATTCTCTTTGAGTGCAGAAACCAGACGCACTTTCTGACCAGGAGTAAGCTCTGCAAAAACATGGGTTTCTTCTACCACCTTTTTCAGTTCACAGTCTGTCATTTCATCCAGTTGGGTGCCGGTCAGGATATGTTCGGCAGAGATTCCAACCCGGCGGCAGACGGATAGTGCAATGTCTGCCTGATCTCCGGTCAGGATCTTCGGGATTACTTTTAATCTCTTCCGTGCTGTTACGGATTCGCCTGCCGTCTGTTTTGGGGCATCGAAGAAAGACAGATAACCAACCAAAGTCATATCCCTTTCATCGTCAGGTGTGATTTCCTTTCGTCTTCCCACTCGTTTCCGAGCCACAGCAATAACCTTCATCCCATCCTGCAGCATTTCCCCTACCACACAAAATACGCTTTGTCTGGCATCTTTTTCCATCTGGTATTCTGTCAGAAGCTTGGCATAATGGATTTCCCTGCCTGGCATGGATTTACAGGCAAGAATGGCATTGTCAATGGGATTACGGACGCCGGAATGATAGGAACTGTTCAGATAAGCCAGATCCAGGACATCTGTATTTTCATTGCCCAGAATATCCATATAATATTCCAGCAGGACACTTTCATTGGTCAGTGTTCCTGTTTTATCCATACAAAGCACATCCATGCTTCCAAAGCTCTGCATGGCGTTCAGATCTTTGATGATGGTCTGTTTTTTACCCATAGCAAGGCTTCCTTTTGCAAGGCAGGCGGTGATGACCATGGGGAGCATTTCCGGCATCAGCCCTACCGCTACAGACAGTGCGAATGCAAAGGATTCCAGCCACTTTCCACCTGTGATCCCCAATATAAGAAATACAATGGGAACCAGAACCGCCATAAACCGGATCATGACCCAGGCAATGGAATTGGCTCCTTTTTGAAAAGCATTTTTATCTTCAGAATTAGGTTTGGTAAATCCACCGTATAGAGTATCCCTTCCTACAGCCAGCACGATGCCTTCCCCTTTTCCACTGATAACTGTGGTCGCCATAAACACAAGATTTTCCAATTGTGTTATGGGTTCCTGCTCTTTGTAACAAAGTGTACGGCAGCTTTTTTCCAAAATGGCGCTTTCTCCAGTGATAGCGGCCTGGGAAATAAATAGATCGGTTACCTTTGTCAGCCGGATGTCCGCTGGAACACGATCACCAGCAGAAAACAGAATCAGATCGCCTACTACTAATTCTTCACCGGGAATTTCCCGTAGTTCCCCATTCCGTCTTACGGTAACCTTTTCGTGAATCAAACGGTCAAGCTGTTCGGCTGTGCTTTTCGCTCGCAGCTCCTGAATTAAACGGATGATACCGCTGATTACAATCATGGAAAAAATGATAAGGGCAGTAGTAGCATTCCGTGTAAAATTAGAGGCCATAAAAACATCGGTAACAAGAGAAACAATACCTAAAATAAATAGAATCACATGAAATGGATTAATAAACGCTCGCCGCAATCGCTGGATGGTGGTATCTGTTTTACGTTCCTGAAAACTGTTTTTGCCATATCTTTCCCGCATTGCATCCACCTGTTCTTTGGATAGCCCAAGGACAGATGTACCAAGATCCCGGTAGATTTCTGGCGGCTTACAGTAAGCGTACTTTTTGATACGGTTGTCAAATAGTGTTGCTTTCGACAAAAATAGATTTCTCCCTTCGTAGTATAAGTAAGAATATTTTAACATAGAGTTGTGAAAATGACAGATTTATATTCTTGCTTTTTTCTTGCGATTCGTTGGAGGGATATATTTTAAACGCTACGCCCTTTTCAGAACAGGTAAAGTATGGCAGAATAAAATTTTTTTAGGAGAAGCATTATGGCAAAACAAAAAACGGGAAATACATTTTTGGAAGAGCAGATTGGATATAAAGAAGTTTTACGTCTATAATATAAAATTGATTTGAAACTATGCGCTTTCCTAAATCTTATTATTCCGAAATTCCGATGGAGGAAGTCCCGTCTGTTTTTTGAACAGTCTGCTGAAATACAGCGGATTATTATACCCAACGATGGATGCCACCTCGGATACAGAATATGTAGTAGTCCGGAGCAGTGTCTTTGCATTTGTGATCCGGAGATTTAGTATATACTGCATGGGAGTTACGCTATTGTAACGTTTAAAGCTTCGGATAAACCAGCTGATACTGAGGTGTTTGTCCATGGCGTACTGCTCAATCGATAGTTCTTCTGCAAAATGTTCATTAAAATACTGTGTAGCTTCTTCCATTTCTTTTTGCAACATCCGGTTCTGGGAAGAGATGCCCATAGGAGCCTGGCGGCTAATCAGAAGGAACAGTTCCCTGAGCAGGAGAGATAAGTATTCTTCATAATGAGGACGGGTAAGCTGGAGTTCCTGAATCATTTTTCGGAAAATCTGATGATATTCCGTAGAGTTTCCAGTCTGGATAATCTGTCCGGATTCAAACAAATGGTATTCTCTTAAAATATTTTTTACATTATTACCGGTAAAATGAACCCAGTAAACTTCTGTCTGGTCTGTCCCATAATAAACATATCTTTGCATTTCCCGTGGCTTGTATAAAATCATATGTCCGGCTTCTATAATCTCTTCCTTGCCATTCAAAAAGAAATGACCTTTCCCTGCAGCAATATAAAGCAATTGATAGTCAATCCTTCCCCGGGGGCGATACGTGGGAAGCTTGGGCTGGTGGATCAGCCGGTATGTCCCACAGCTTCCCACTACTAGTGATTTGCTCTTATCTTTAAAATCCAATAATGAATTATGCAGATAACCAGAGTTGATATACATGATGCGTCTCGCACCTCCTTTAAACAAGTAGGCTTCTGTTAAAGATAGTGTATCATTTCGTGCATGTTTTGTCCAATAGAGTTTATGGACGAATAGTGTAAAAATAGCGTAAAATAATGATAAACTAAAGGAAAAAATCATAAAAATAAAGGGGAAAAATATTATGATCGTGCCAAGACATTACGAGGACTTAAAAATAATGCATGAAAACACCATGCCCAGCAGAGCATATTATATGCCAGCTTCCCATGATATGGGACCACTGGTAGAGGATCGTTTTTCTTCAGATCGGGTTATCTGTCTGAATGGAACATGGGAGTTTCAGTATTTTAACAGTATCTACGATTTGCAGGAAAAATTTTACGAACAAGGATATGGCTGCAGCAGATTTACACAGGTAGAGGTGCCGGGGGTGTGGCAGAATTACGGGTATGACAGCCACCAGTATACTAACGTGAGGTATCCGATTCCACTGGATCCGCCTTATGTTCCACAGGAGAATCCATGCGGAGCCTATGTCAGGAAATTTTACTATGAAATACCAGAGGAGGCGCCCAGAGCATATCTGAATTTTGAAGGGGTGGATTCCTGCTTTTATGTCTGGGTAAATGGAAAGTATGTAGGTTACAGTCAGGTTTCCCATGCCACAAGTGAATTTGATGTGACGGAAGTTCTGAAAAATGGGGAGAATACGCTGGCGGTACTGGTTCTGAAATGGTGTGATGGAACTTATCTGGAAGATCAGGATAAATTTCGAATGAGTGGAATCTTCCGGGATGTGTATTTTGTGAACCGCCCGGAAAATGTGGTCTATGACTACTTTACAACTACCGAAATCCAGGAGGAACAGGCAGTAATTACAGTACAGGCTAGTTATCAGGGAAAGGCAGTGCCAACAAAACTTACTTTGTATGATGCAGAACATAAGGAGATTGCTTCTCAGGTATTTCAGGAAAATACAGGTACTGTTTATACACATAAAGCAGTAATTCTTGTAAAAGAGCCAAATCTGTGGAATCCGGAACAGCCGTATTTATATACTCTGGTTCTGGAAACGGAAGGGGAAGTGATTACAGACCGGATTGGCCTCCGGGAAATCTGTGTCAAAGATGCAGTCCTTTATGTAAATGGAACCGCCATCAAATTCAAAGGGGTGAACCGTCATGACTCCGATCCAGTAACAGGGTTTGTGATTGGACTGGAGCAGATGAAGAAGGATCTGCAGATGATGAAAGAAAGCAACTTCAATGCAGTCCGCAGCAGCCATTATCCGAATGTGCCTTATTTTTACCAGCTCTGTGATGAATATGGATTCTTTGTGATTGCAGAAGCAGACAATGAAAGTCATGGAACCCAGTCCCAGTATTTAAAAGATTCCAATTGGGAAAATGTAAGCAGGAAATGGAATGAACGGATCTCGGACAACCCGGAATTTATCCCGGCAACTCTGGATCGTACAAAACTTTGTGTACACAGGGAAAAGAACCGCCCTTGTATTATTATCTGGTCTATGGGAAATGAATGTGGTTATGGCTGTACTTTTGAGGAAGCTTTAAAATGGACAAAAGGGTTTGATTCTACAAGGCTCACCTGTTATGAAAGTTCTTTTTATCGCAGCGACAGAAGGAAATATGATTACAGTAACATTGATATTTTCAGCCGGATGTATCCTTCCCTGGAAGAAATTCAGGAATATATGGACAAAAAACCGGACAAACCGCTCCTGTTGATTGAATACTGTCATGCCATGGGAAATGGACCGGGAGATTTAGAAGACTATTTTCAAATAATTTATGAGTATGATGTCCTCTGCGGCGGCTTTGTGTGGGAATGGTGCGACCATGCTATTTATCAGGGACAGGCTGCTAATGGAAAAGAAAAGTACCTTTATGGAGGTGACTTTGGAGAAGAAGTCCATGATGGGAATTTCTGTATGGACGGCCTGGTATATCCGGACAGAACACCCCATACAGGGCTTTTGGAATACCAGAATGTGTACCGTCCGGCAAGAGTGGTGTCTTTCTGTCAGAAAACAGGGGAGCTGTGTCTGGAAAACTATATGAACTATGTGGATTTAAAGGATTATATCTATTTGGTATACGAAGTAAACTGTGACGGAAAGCTGCTGGAGAAAAAACAGTTCATTTTGCAGGAGTCTGTACTGCCTCACAAGAAAGGAACTATTTTGTTGGATATTACCGTTCCAGACAGCGGAAAATGTTATTTGAAAGTATCTTATCATTTAAAGCACGGTACCAGTGTTATGGCGCAGGGCAGTGGGATGGGATTTGATGAAATCCTTTTGAAAAATCAGGATGGAAGAAACCAGCAGGCAACAGCTTTGTTGGAAACTCAGGAACAGAAAGAAGCAGAGGTACAGGTTTCTGAAACAGATCGTTTTCTTTCCATCCGGTCAGATACATTCTTCTATGTTTACAATAAACTTTCGGGTTTATTTGAACAATTAAGTGTAGATGGAGAGGAACTTCTGGAAACCCCTATGGAACTGAATATCTGGAGAGCACCTACGGATAATGACCGGAAGATCAAACAAGAATGGATAGATGCCGGATATGACCGGAGCAAAGCCAGGGCTTATGATACTCATTGGGAAATGAATGGGGAAGGAATTCGGATTTACAGTACGGTGTCCGTGGCTGCAGTAGCAATTCAGAAGGTTTTGGATATAGAGGCCGTATGGAAGATTTACAGGACAGGAGAAATATCTGTCAAAATGCACGTCAAAAAGGATAGGGAATTTCCGCAGCTTCCTAGATTTGGCATCCGCCTGTTTTTGAGGGGAGAATATGAAAATCTGAAATTTTATGGATTGGGACCGCACGAAAGTTATCGGGATAAATGCCGTTCCTGCAGCCATGGATTGTATGATACAACGGTAGAGGAACAGCATGAAGATTATATCTGCCCGCAGGAGAATGGAAGCCATACAGATTGTGATTATCTGATGTTGGAAAAGGAGAATCAGACCGTTACAGCAGTATCTTCCAGGCCGTTTTCCTTCAATGTGTCTTATTACTCACAGGAAGAACTGACGAGAAAGGCACACAATTTTGAATTGGAAAAATCGGGAAGTACCATTGTCTGTCTGGATTATGCACAGAACGGCATTGGTTCCAACAGCTGTGGTCCGGAACTACGGAAAGAGTACCAGTTTACAGAAGAAACCTTTACATTTGATATGAAGTTTTTATTTGGGAAGGAATGGTAGGAACACATGAAAGAGAAAACGTATTTAAAATGGTATAACAAAGTTGGGTATGGCTTTGGGGATATTGCAGGAAATGTCGTGTATGCGTTCCTGTCCTCTTTTGTCATGATTTATCTTACCAATACAGTAGGATTAAATCCGGGAATTATTGGAACCTTGATTGCCGTATCTAAGTTATTCGATGGAATTACGGATGTTTTTTTTGGAACCCTGATTGATAAAACAAAGAGTAAAATGGGAAAAGCAAGACCTTGGATGCTCTATGGCTATATTGGCTGTGCCGTAACCTTAGTCGCTATTTTTGCAATACCTGCAAATATGGGAGAATTTGCACAGTATGCCTGGTTTTTTATTGCGTATACACTGTTAAATGCAGTATTTTATACAGCGAATAATATTGCGTATTCTGCTCTGACAGCCCTGGTAACAAAGAATAGTAAAGAACGTGTACAGATGGGTTCTTATCGCTTCATTTTTGCTTTTTCCACAAGTCTGTTGATTCAGTCTCTGACCATTGGCTTTGTAGAATGGATGGGTGGCGGAGCTGCCGGCTGGAGAACGGTTGCGATTATCTATGCAGTAATTGGATTGATTGTCAATACGATTTCTGTACTTTCTGTAAAGGAATTAGCGGAAGAAGAATTAAATGATGGGAAACAATCCGGAAATGATGAAAAATATTCCCTTCTGGATGCTGCAAAACTGTTGTTTACCAATAAATACTATGTTATGATCTGTGCTACCTATATCCTTCAGCAGATTTATACTGCTATGCTGAATATGGGTATTTACTATATGACGTATATCCTGTTCAATGAAAATCTGTATGGTGTATTTTCCTGGGCCATTAATATTCCACTGATTATTGCATTGCTCATTACACCGATGCTGGTGGAAAAGTGGAGAGGAATGTATAAACTGAACCTTACAGGATACGTGATTGGAACGATTGGAAGAGCCCTGGTCGTAGTAGCCGGTTATCTGGGAAGTGTGCCACTGATGCTTTTATTTACTGGCATTGCAGCTTTTGGTATGGGACCATGGCAGGGGGATATGAATGCTGTGATTGCCTCCTGCTCAGAATATACATATCTCACAAAGCATAAAAGAGTAGACGGAACCATGTATTCCTGTACTTCTCTTGGTATTAAGCTGGGCGGTGGAATTGGAATTGCCATTACCGGCTGGCTTCTGGATTTCAGTGGCTTTGACGGCACACTGGTTGTACAGTCTGATTCCTGTATCCAGATGCTGCAGATCATGTATTTATGGATTCCAGTAGTAATCACGCTTATCATTACCGTTATTATGGCAAAGATGAATGTAGAGAAGGCAAATGAGAAACTTTTACAGGAAAAGTCTATGAAAGACGGTATGCATGATTGAAGTAAACCGCATAAAAATTCATGACTTTCTGTAAGTAATTCATCAGTTTTTTCATTCTGGTTTTCCTCCTTCCCTGATTACTGAGTTTATTATATCGGATGGGCAGAAAACCTGCGTGCCATATCAAAAAGAAATGTAGCCAATTCTTGAGAGGGGAAAGAAATATCATGCAGCCGTCTTATGAAGAGAAAAAAGAAAAGTTCAGTATGATAAGGAAAAAACCACATCATGTTCCCCCTCACCTTCACAATGCCATAGAACTGGTATATGTAACAAAAGGGGAGGTGGAGCTTGGCATTGGATATGAGTTGTATCATATGGAAAAGGGGGATTTTGCTATTGTTTTTCCAGATTTGATTCATCATTATCAGGTGTTTTCAAAGGGGGAAAATGAGGTGTACCAGTTTTATGCTTCTTTGGAACTAAGTGGTCCGTTTATGGCGCTTCTTCAGAAGAAATGTCCGGAAAACCCGGTGATTGCCAGCGCAGATTTACATAGAGAAGTTAAAAACGCCCTGAGTTGTCTGACAAAAGATCAGAAAGTCAGTGAGGTTGTGGGGCAGGCTTATTTGCAGATTATATTATACCGGTGCAGGGAAACATTCCGATTCATAGAAAAAGACAGTGTGGGGAGTAATGATCTGATATATGCAGCGATGACCTATCTGTTGTCACATTTTCAAGAGGAACTTACACTTGGGAAAGTGGCATCAGCTCTGGGAACTAATAAGTTTGCCCTATCAAAAATTTTTTCAGGTATTTTTCATACAAATTTCAACCAATACTTAAATGAAATTCGTTTAAATTATGCGACCTCTTTGTTGGAAAATACGGATAGAAGGATTACAGATATTTATCTGGAAGCTGGATTTGAAAGCCAGAGGACATTTAATAGAGTTTTTCGACAAAAGTATGGGCGGACGCCTAGTGAATATCGAAAAACATGGTGGGAAAAATAGAACATGTCTCATTATTACTTATAGAAAAGAAACATATCGACAAGTAAATTTAAAGGATATATTCAAAGAGAAGTATTATATTTCCATCAAAGATTAAATGGAAAAATTTTAGAGGTAGGAAAAATACGATTATAATGAATGGTCGATAGATTCCTAAATTTAGATGTAAAGTAGGATTTATTAAATGATTTGGCACAAATTTCGTTATATGATGAAGAAGTGTTTAGATGAATAAAAATTCTGAACGCTTTGTGTTATAAATATAAGATTAAATTATTTCGAAAAATTTTTCTCTTTTAAGGAAAGATGATTTTAAATAGAACTATATTGTATGTAATCGTTATGTTCAAAAAATGATATTACGATGCTATTGTTTGAATTAGTACATACTTTATAACAATTACAAGGACAAAGATAGTTTGATTGGGAGAATAGTTTAGAAGTAATATCGTTATTTCTAAATCGTGGAGTGAAAAGCCGATACGTTCTGTTTCAAAAAAATTTCAAAGATGTTGACGACAAGATTTTTCGGGAGTATCAAAAACTAGAAAATAAAATGGAAAGAAAAAAACAGATTCGGATACTCCTTTTTTACTGTTGACTGGAGAGGAGGGAAGATTGTGCAATGTCAGGGGGAAGGGAGGATCCATTATCCACAGGAAATGGTAGAATTTGTTTGCTTAAGATAATAGCAACACAGGCAGAGGGATTAGAATATTCTTCTGCCTTTTCTTATAAAGAAAGGAGCAGAATTGATTATCCACTTATTGTAGATGATATTTTTTCTTGTCTTGGTGATTTTTGTTTTCAAGAAAAGGTGGAACAGGAGATTAAAGCAAATGTGAAAGCAGGATTATCCTACGTAGAATATAATATGCAAAGCAAAAACGGACCATCAAAAATCTGGTCTACAGCAAAACATATTTTGGGGAGAATATGAAATTTGTCTGGATAGTGAAAAATATAAGGGCGTTTTACGGGCATTGGCATTTTTGACTTTGGGAAAAAACAGTTTAACATTTATGATGGGTGGTTGGAAAGATTTTTTAGGTTTTAATAAATTCAATTCAGATTAACCATTCAAAGTTATAAAAATTGGAAATATTTATCGTATTCCCAAGTCTTTCTTCGCCCATTGGTTAGATGAAGGAAACTAAACCATGTTTACAAACATAGATGCAGGTATTGACACACACAAATCAATTATGTTACGGTGCTTTATGGCGAAAGAAAGCATATAAGCACCTACCAAATAGGTACTTTATTCTAAAAAGCAGATACGGACATTGCTTCAAGCGGCGTAAGAATACCATTCTGTTTATTTAGAGATTTTACTGGCTTTGTTTGTAGGTTTACGCAAGGGTGAAATTTTAGGGTTAAAATATTCAGAATTTTTCAAGAATTAGAAATTCGAAAAAAGGAAAATATGCAGTTGTTTGAAAAACTTGGAGAAGATAAACCAAAATTTGCTTGAACTCCTTCTGCAAAAAGCATATAATATGATGGGTTAGCATGCTGTCTCAGAATGTTATCTGCTGCTTTATATCAAATAATATCATATTCTCATATAGGGTGTTAAATGATAGAAAAAGCAGGACAAAATTTTTAAGAATTTAATTGCAAAATAAGTGATTTATAGTATTGAATTATGTTATGCAGTGCTATGTATTTTATGCAAGACTATGAAAATGGTGTATAATTATGCATAGTGTTGCACAGTAGAAAAAAAGTAAATTTGTTACGCAAGGGCAAATTACTTTTTGGTATATATTAGACAAAAACGAAAGGAGAAATATGAGAAAACTAGCTTTAAGTGATGAAATATTACTAAAAATCGAGAAGCCGGCCCGCTATATCGGGAACGAAGTGAACTCGGTGATGAAAGATAAGAACGAGGTGGATATCCGTTTCGCTATGTGCTTTCCGGATGTGTATGAGATCGGGATGTCTCATCTGGGTATCCAGATTCTTTACGATATGTTTAATCGGAGGGAGGATGTCTGGTGCGAACGGGTGTATTCGCCGTGGATGGATTTAGACAAAATTATGCGGGAAAAGAAGATTCCTCTGTTTGCGCTTGAATCTCAGGATCCAATCAAACAATTTGATTTTCTTGGAATTACGATCCAGTATGAAATGTGTTACACAAACATCCTTCAGGTGCTGGACTTAAGTGGAATTCCGTTGTTTGCCAGTGAAAGAAACGAGGAAGATCCGATTGTGATCGGCGGAGGTCCATGTACTTACAATCCGGAACCGTTGGCAGACTTTTTCGATATTTTTTATATCGGAGAAGGAGAGACAGTCTACGATGAACTTTTGGATGCGTACAAAGAGCATAAAAAGATAGGAAGCAGCAGGAGGGAGTTTCTGGAGCGCGCAGCAGAGATTCCTGGACTTTATGTGCCGGCATTTTATGATGTAACTTACCATGACGATGGGACGATTGCCTTTTTTGAACCGAATAATGTTCACGCGAAGCCGACTATTGAAAAGCAAATGGTACTAAATGTTACAGACACCTATTACCCGGAGAAGCCAGTTGTGCCATTTATCAAAGTGACTCAAGACAGAGTTGTGTTGGAAATTCAGAGAGGATGCATCCGTGGATGTCGTTTCTGTCAGGCGGGAATGCTGTATCGCCCAACAAGGGAACGTGCGTTAGAGCGCTTAAAAGAGTATGCATACAAAATGTTGAAGAGTACCGGACATGAGGAAATCTCACTAAGTTCATTGAGCTCCAGTGATTATTCGCAATTGAAGGGGCTTGTGAATTTTCTGATTGAAGAATTTAAAGGAAAAGGAATCAACATTTCTCTGCCATCCCTCAGAATAGATGCGTTCTCACTGGATGTCATGAGCAAAGTGCAGGATATCAAAAAGAGCAGTCTGACCTTTGCTCCGGAGGCAGGTTCTCAAAGACTTCGTGACGTTATCAACAAAGGTCTGACAGAAGAGATTATTTTAGAGGGGGCAGGTCAGGCGTTTGAAGGAGGGTGGACGAGAGTAAAATTATATTTTATGCTGGGCCTTCCGACAGAGACGGAAGAAGATATGAAAGAGATTGCACATTTGGCTGAAAAAGTGGCAGAGCGCTACTATCAGATTCCAAAAGATCAGAGGAATGGAAAATGTCAGATTGTTGCAAGTACTTCTTTCTTTATTCCAAAGCCGTTCACACCATTTCAGTGGGCGACGATGTGCAACAAGGAAGATTATATCCAGAAAGCACATATTGTAAATAATGAAATGAAAGCGCAGTTAAACAGAAAGAGTTTGAAATATAACTGGCACGAGGCAGATGTCACTGTGCTGGAAGGAGTTTTTGCGCGCGGGGATAGAAAAGTATCAAAGGTAATCTTAGAAGCTTATAAAATGGGATGTCTGTATGATTCCTGGTCTGAGTTTTTTGATAATGAGAAATGGATGGAGGCATTTGAAAAGACAGGTGTTGATATTGGATTTTATAATTTGCGGCAGAGAGATATGGATGAGATTTTTCCATGGGATTTCATCAATATCGGTGTGACAAAGAAATTTTTACAGCGCGAGTGGGAACGGGCTATGAAGGGCGAAGTGACACCAAACTGCAAAATGAAATGTGCAGGATGTGGAGCGGCGATTTACGGAGGAGGTGTCTGTGTTGAAAGCAAGAATTAAATTTCGAAAATATGGTGTGATGAAATTCATCGGACATCTGGATATTATGAGATATTTTCAAAAGGCAATGAGAAGGGCGGAAATTCCAATTGCATTTACGGGCGGATATAGTCCGCACATGGTGATGTCGTTTGCAAATCCGCTTGGAGTGGGTCTGACAAGCGATGGAGAATACTTCGATATTGAATTGTCTGAGTCTGTTGATTTTGCGCAGGCAGTTCGAAGATTAAATGAAGCAATGGTGGAAGGGATGGAAATCGTCAATATGATTGAAATCTCAGACGATAAGAAGAAAACCGGAATGGCGATTGTCGCTGCAGCAGATTATCTGTCTGAGTTTGTAATGGAACATCCAGTGGAAAATCTTGCTGATAAGATTGATGCCTTTCGGAGTCAGCCAGAGATCATCGTATGGAAAAAAACGAAAAAGAGTGAAAAAGATGTCAATATTAAGCCTATGATCTATGATATGAGAGAACAAGACGGAAAGGTTTATATGCTTGTGGCAACTGGAAGCGTGGAGAATTTGAAACCAGAGCTTGTTATGCAGGCATTTGGAAAATTCCTTGGAATAGATTTGGAAGAGACTGCGATGCGCCATCATCGTCTGGAAGTGTATGCGGATGTGGGAAGTGAGGGACAACGTCATCTAGTACCATTAGACCAGCTGGGGATATAGGTGATTCGGAATATGAAAAGAAAGTTAGTGATCACAAAAATAGCAGAGCAGGTCGTGACAGCCGTGTTAGAAAATGAAGAAGTGGTGGAAATTCATGTCAGCGATAAAGATACAGAGGCGTACCGTGTTGGAAATATTTACGTGGGGAAAGTAAAAAACATTGTCCCAAATATTCAGGCTGCCTTTATCGAAATTGCAAACGGGGTGGAGTGCTATTACTCTATCCCTCAGAATCCTTCCCCACATTTCACGCAGAAAGTCGGGAAAAAGCCGCTCTGTATCGGGGATGAGCTGCTTGTTCAGATCCAGAAAGAGGCAGTTAAAACGAAGGTGCCGACAGTGACTTCCAACTTAAGTTTCACAGGGAAGTATGTTGTCTTAACGTCTGGTATCAAAAAAATTGGAATTTCTTTCAAGATCACAGGAGAAAAGCGGGCACAGATTCAGGAGACTGTCGAAGTTCTCCGATCGGAAAGATATGGATTTATTGTCCGCACAAATGCCAGAGATATTCCGGCAGATCTTGTGAAAGAAGAGTTGGGGCAGCTAGCAGAATCTTACATGCATTTAGTTGAGATTGCGCAGTCACGCAAGGTATTTAGCTGTCTTTTGGAGGCCCCTTTTACATATCTGTCAAATATCCGTGATATTTATCAGGAAGGATTGACAGATATTGTTGTAGAGGAGAGCCTTTTTGAAGATGTAAAGCAATATTTGGCGAAAGAGCAGCCAGAGGATTTAGAAAAGCTTGTATGTTATGCTGACAGGCAGCTACCACTTTATAAGTTATATTCGCTGGAGTCTGTCATTTCACGGGCGCTATCAGAGAGGGTGTGGATGAAATCAGGCGCTTATCTTGTGATTCAGCCGACAGAGGCGCTGACGGTGATCGATGTCAATACAGGAAAATGTATTGCAGGTAAGAAAGATGACGAAGTTTATATGAAAATCAACCTCGAAGCAGCCAAAGAAGCGGCAAAGCAGATTCGGCTCCGCAATCTCTCAGGGATCATTCTGATTGATTTTATTAATTTGAAATCAAAAGAGTGTACAAAAGATCTGTTGGAAGTGTTTCAAAAAGAATTGCGGAAAGATCCTGTCCAGACAATTCTTGTAGATATGACGGGATTACAGCTTGTAGAAGTGACTCGAAAAAAGGTTCGAAAGCCATTGAGAGAGGTTGTTGTCTCTGCAAAAGAAGCAAACAGGCGGAAATAATAAGAAAAGAGGAGAAAAATGGCAAAAAAAGAGCTGAAGACCAATGCGATGAGGATACTGGAAAAAAAGAAAATCCCATTTACATATATCACTTATGAGTGTGAGGAGTTCGTGGATGGGGTACAGATTGCAGATAAGCTCGGACAACCGCATGAGCTGGTGTATAAAACACTTGTGACAGTCGCAAAGAGCAGAGAGCATTATGTATTTGTTATTCCGATTGAAGAGGAGCTGGATTTAAAGAAAGCGGCCCGGGTTGTCGGAGAAAAATCTCTCCTTATGCTTCCGCTGAAAGATCTGACTGCCGTGACAGGGTATATCAGGGGAGGATGCACTGCGATTGGGATGAAAAAGCCGTTTCCGGTTGTCGTAGAAAAATGTGCAGAGGCCTTGGAGGAAATGATTGTAAGTGGCGGCAAAATAGGAATGCAGATCAGATTAACGCCGCAGGATTTTCAAAAAGTGACAGGAGCGGTGTTTGAGGAAGTGGTTGTATCTGTAAAAACAGAGGAGATTTTATAGAAAAAGTTATAAATTTCTTAAGGCTTTCTGAAAGAGATAGAAATTTTTAGTCAGATATAGTAGAATACAGAGAAAATAAGAGAGAAAGGATAAGAGGAACAAGGAATGTGGAACAGAGTGATTTTTGGCTATGATTTTTATCATGTGTTGCTGTGGTTTCTTGCGTATAGTATGCTTGGTTGGCTGGTAGAGTCCATTTATATGTCGATCTGCAACCGAAAGCTTACAAACAGGGGATTTGCAAGAGGACCGATCTGTCCGATTTACGGGGTGGGAGCTTTGACAGTATTTTTTTTATTGAAGCCATACAGTGATAATCTTTGGAAATTATTTTTCTTTGGATCTTTGCTTGCAACGACTTTGGAATATTTCACAGCAGTATTGATGAATAAAATTTTCGGAGAGATCTGGTGGGATTATACGGACAAGCCATTCAATTACAAAGGGATTCTCTGTCTGGAAAGTTCAATCGCATGGGGGTTTTATACGATTGGATTATTTGTATTTCTGCATAAATTTGTAGAGGGATTCGTAAACGGGATTCCGATGATGGCAGGAAAAGCGCTCGGAGGATTTTTGGCGGTGCTGTTTACACTTGATTTTGCAAATGCATTCTATCGTGAGAAGCGGGAGGCACTTCCAAAGCAGTTGATTCGGATTCGAGAGGGAATCCTGAATAGATTTTCAAGATAGAAGAAAGTGCAGGAGGTCGTTAGGACATTCTGTACTTTTTTTCTTTACAGAGTAAAGAAAAGGTGTTATAGTACGCTTATAGTTAAGAAATATTCTGAATCATTCGGGCGTGTCTGCCGAAGAACCCAACGAGCTATGAGAAAAGTGAAAAAAGAATTGACAATCACAAGTAAGTAAGATACTATATTAATTAGAAAAACGAACATAAGTTCGTATTTGAAAAGGAGAATATTATGGCAGGAGACGATAAATTAAAAGCATTAGATGCAGCAATTGCAAAGTTGGAGAAGGACTTTGGAAAGGGAGCAGTGATGAAACTTGGAGATGCGGCGGCAAATGTCAGTGTTGAGACAGTACCTACTGGTTCTTTAAGCCTAGACATTGCACTTGGTCTTGGTGGAGTGCCAAAGGGACGTATCATCGAGATTTACGGACCGGAGTCAAGTGGTAAGACGACAGTAGCGCTCCATATGATTGCAGAAGTACAAAAAAGGGGAGGCATTGCAGGCTTTATTGATGCAGAGCATGCTCTGGATCCAGTTTATGCGAAGAATATCGGGGTAGATATTGATGAACTGTATATTTCACAGCCGGACAGTGGTGATCAGGCGTTGGAGATTACAGAGACAATGGTGCGCTCGGGAGCGATGGATATCATTGTTGTCGATTCTGTTGCCGCACTTGTTCCGAGACAGGAGATTGAAGGGGATATGGGAGATAGCCATGTTGGTCTTCAGGCACGTTTGATGTCTCAGGCGCTCAGAAAGCTGACACCAGTTATCAGTAAGTCTAATTGTGTTGTGATCTTTATTAATCAGCTCCGTGAGAAAGTCGGTGTGATGTTCGGAAATCCAGAGACAACAACCGGTGGACGTGCGTTGAAGTTCTATGCATCTATTCGTATGGATGTCAGAAGGACAGAGACGTTAAAGCAGGGTGGAGAGATGGTCGGTAACCGTACCAGAATTAAAGTAGTGAAGAATAAGATTGCACCGCCGTTTAAGGAAGCTGAGTTTGACATTATGTTCGGGAAAGGAATTTCGAAGGAAGGAGACATTCTAGATCTGGCAGCAGGGCTTGATATTATCAATAAGAGTGGTGCATGGTATGCATACAATGGCGATAAGATTGGACAGGGCCGTGAGAATGCAAAGACATATCTCTCTACACATCCAGAAGTGATGGAAGAGATTGAGGCAAAAGTACGGGCACATTATAAGCTTGACGGAGCGGCAGGAGAAGAGGAACTTGCAGCGGAACAGAAGGCAGATGAATAAGAGATGATTGTCACGAAGGTAGAGATTGTATCAAAAAACAGGTATAAAGTAGAGGTTGACGGAGAGTTCGCTTTTGTTTTGTATCGAAGAGAATTGTCACACTATCAGATCAGAGAAGAATGTGAAGTCTCAGAGGAGAGTTTTGAACAGATTAAGAAAGAAGTGATTATAAAGCGGGCTAAGCTTCGCGCAATGCATCTTCTCAATGACATGGATCGGACAGAATCACAGCTCCGCACGAAACTCAGACAGAGTTGTTATACTGAAGATGTGGTAGAAGCTGCACTGGCATATGTGAAGTCATTTGGTTATATAGACGACCTTGACTATGCAAAGCGATACATTCAGAACAGACAGAATCAGAAAAGTAAAAGGGAATTGTATGCACAGCTTGTAGGAAAAGGGATTGAAAGAGAACTGATTGAGCTTGCCATGGAGGAATGCTATACAGGAGAAGATGATGAGATAGAAGCGATCCGCCAGTTGGCAGCAAAGAGGAAATATCATTTTCGCGATGCTACAAGAGAAGAGCAGCAGAAACAAACGGCTTATTTTATGCGGAAGGGATTTTCTTATGAGAATATCCGAAGAGCTCTGGAGGCGGAAGAAGTATATTGGTAGAGATAGCTGAGAGGTTCATAAAAATGACCAAAACGGTGTAAGGATACTTGACATATTTGTGAAAACGGTATAAAATCTAAGTGTTGTATTTGTGTACAATGAAAATTAAATAAGGAGGTGCTCCTGTGCCGATAGTATCAATAATTGCTGGTCTGATTGCAGTTGTGGCAGCTGTTGTTATTACTTACTATGTAACGGTGAACAATCTGAAGAAAGATGCAGATTCAAAGATTGGGAATGCTGAGAACAAAGCAAGAGAGATAATAGATGATGCTTTAAAGAATGCAGAGGCAAAGAAGAAGGAAACGCTTCTGGAGATCAAGGAAGAGTCCATTAAGACAAAAAATGAACTTGAGAAGGAGACAAAAGAGCGTAGAGCAGAGTTACAGCGCTATGAAAAACGTGTCTTATCTAAAGAAGAAGCGCTTGACAAGAGAGCCGATGTACTGGAACAGCGTGAATCGAAGATTACAGTAAGAGAAGAGCAGATCAAACAGCGTGAGATCAAAGTAGACGAGCTTAACAGTAAACGAGTACAGGAACTGGAAAGAATCTCAGGACTTACCTCTGAACAGGCAAAAGAATATTTATTAAAAACTGTTGAAGATGATGTAAAACATGACACTGCGAAGATGATCAAGGAACTTGAAAATCAGGCAAAAGAAGAGGCTGGAAAGAAAGCAAGAGAATATGTTGTGACAGCAATTCAAAAATGCGCGGCAGATCATGTTGCAGAAACTACAATTTCTGTAGTACAACTTCCAAGTGATGAGATGAAGGGACGTATTATCGGGCGAGAAGGTCGTAATATCCGTACACTTGAGACAATGACCGGGGTAGAATTGATTATAGATGATACACCGGAGGCTGTTGTGTTATCAGGTTTTGATCCGATTCGCAGGGAAGTGGCAAGAATTGCGCTGGAGAAACTGATTCTTGACGGACGTATCCATCCGGCAAGGATCGAAGAGATGGTAGAGAAAGCGCAGAGAGATGTAGAAGCAATGATCCGTGAGGAAGGAGAAGCGGCAGCTCTCGAAGTGGGCGTACATGGTATTCATCCTGAGTTACTCCGTCTTTTAGGAAGAATGAAGTTCAGGACAAGCTATGGACAAAATGCATTGAAACACTCCATTGAAGTTGCACAGCTCTCAGGACTGCTTGCAGGAGAGATCGGTCTGGATGTCAGACTGGCTAAGCGAGCAGGGCTGTTACATGATATCGGAAAATCGATTGATCATGATGTAGAAGGATCTCATATCCAGATTGGTGTGGATCTTTGTAGGAAATACAAAGAATCTGCTACAGTTATCAATGCAGTGGAATCTCACCATGGTGATGTAGAACCGGAAACACTGATTGCATGTATTGTGCAGGCAGCGGATACAATATCGGCTGCAAGACCGGGTGCGAGAAGAGAAACGTTAGAGACGTACACAAACAGATTAAAACAGTTAGAGGATATTGCGAACCAGTTTAAAGGTGTCGATAAATCTTTTGCAATTCAGGCAGGTAGAGAGATTCGTATTATGGTAGTTCCAGAACAGGTATCTGATGACGATATGGTATTGATGGCAAGAGATATTTCAAAGCAGATTGAGTTTGAATTGGAATATCCTGGTCAGATTAAAGTAAATGTAATCCGTGAGTCAAGAGTGACAGATTACGCAAAATAGACCAAGAACTATATAGAATCAAAGACCACAAAAGTGAAAAATAACAGGCAGTGGAGAGCAGTCTCTATTGTCTGTTATTTTTTGTTATAGGAAATATGTTCTATGAAATAACAGCGCTCCGCACTTAAGGGAATGCGGAAGTTTACAGAGAAAGGAAGCAAAGACAATGGAAAAAATTAAAAGACGGAAGCGGGAACTGGTTTATCAGGGGGCAGTTCTGAATGTTTACCGAGATCAGGTAGAGCTGCCAAATGGAAATGTGGCAGAGTGGGACTATATCCACCACGATGGCGCGGCGGCGGTTGTCCCTGTGACAGAGGATGGGAAGATTCTTATGGTAAGACAATACCGGAATGCGCTTGACAGAGCAACCTTGGAGATTCCGGCGGGAAAATTGGATGATCCAAAGGAGGAAGGAATTATCTGTGCAAAAAGAGAATTGGAGGAAGAGACAGGATTCCGATCAGAGCAGTTGGAATGGTTGATCACACTTCGTACGACAGTGGCATTCTGTAATGAGCGGATTGAAATTTTTGTGGCAAAAAATCTAATTCCGACAGAACAACATTTAGACGAGGATGAATTTGTTGAAGTGGAAGCATATACAATGGAAGAACTGAAAGAAAAGATTTTTGCAGGAGAGATTGAAGATGGAAAGACAATCTCTGCATTGATGGCATATGCCGTAAAGTACTGTTAGAAGAAAATGATAGTTGAGAATCTGGGAAAGAAATCGAAATAAGCGGAAAGGATAAATACAATTCCATCAGCCGAAGAAGAGGTCATGAAGAACATGTGGAGGACATATATATAGAGTATCTGAAAACAGGAGGGATGTTTTTGAAGATACAACAGAGTAAAAAACAGTTTTTGATTTTTTATATGTCTGGATTTCTGGCGGGAATCTTATATGCGAACATGGTATCGGACAGTTATCTGGAATCGTACGGTGTTTTTAGTGAGTACTTTCTCAGACAGTTCCAGATTACAGAGATTATCCCAGAAGCATATTTGGGATATCTTCTTCGTATTCGGATAATCCCAGCCGGAGTTCTTCTGGCAGCGGGCTGTACAAGATGGAAACAGATGGTGGTGGTGGTGACGCTTCTTTGGACAGGCCTCACAAGCGGCATTGTATTGACGTCAGGAATTCTTCAGCTTGGAGCTACTGGAATCGTGATTTGTGCGGTGGGAGTATTTCCGCAAATTTTCTTTTACCTCCCGTCGGCTCTTGTTTATCTATGGTATCTATATTTATCGCCGCAAGTCAGGTGGAATAGCGGGAAAAGCATTTTCACAGGCCTAATGTTTCTGACAGGTATCGCCTTGGAGGCATATATCAATCCGGTATGTTTAAAGGCTGTCATTCGCTTGTTTGTGAAGTGATGCAAAGAGTTATGAGAAGAGAAAGCATATTCTGACAGAGGGAGTATCCTTTGGTCAAAATATGCTTTTTGTGTTGCATCAGACTGAGGGATTCCGATGAAAAAGATGGAAGAGTTCCCAGAGACAGAGAAGTGTGATTGTCAGCTGGCTTCCAAGCAGTCCCCAGAGATAACCGCGGATTCCGGCAAGAGGAATCAAAAAGAAAACACTAGCGATACGCAGCAGCAGTCCGACGGTATTGACGAAAAAGGAAGAGACGGTATATCCTAGCCCGTTCAAAATGCTGACCAGTGTGGAATTTGTGTAGAGAAAAGGGCAGATCCAGGCGAGTGTAAGAATCAGACTACCTGCAAGGGTGCTGTGAAATAAGGTGCTCCCAATGAAACGACCAAACAGCAAAAATCCAATGGTACATGACAGACCAAGTGCAAAACAACAGAAAAAAACTTTTTTAATTAATAACAGAAGCGTTTCGCGTTTTTGTGAAGCTTGAAGTTCTGCAACTGTAGGGAGCAGCATGACGGAAATCGAATTTGTCAGCGCAGATGGGAATAAAATACATGGGAGAGCCATTCCAGTCAGAACGCCGTAGAGGCTAAGAGCTTCGCTTCGGTTGCTTCCATATGTGATCAGTGCTTTTGGAATAGAGATCGCCTCAATACTTTGCAGAAGGTTTAGTAGAATGCGGTTGGCAGTCAGTGGGACTGAAAGCCGGAAAAGTTCTCCTACATAGGAAAGACAACGGTGTACTGTTTGAATAGAAGTGTGTACAGGATGGAGATGGTGCGTATGAAAAAACATTTGGGCACAAAACAAGGAGGAAAAGATTTCTCCGGCAACAAGCCCTGACACGGCAAGCGTCACAGAAAGTGTACCCTGATCATGAAGAAGATAAAGGGAAAAAAGATAGACGGAGAGTACGCGGGCAATTTGCTCGATGAGTTGTGAGGCTGCTGGAATACCGGTGCGTTTGAGACCAAGATAATAGCCACAGATACAGCTGTGGATCGCGGCAAATGGAAATGCATAGGACATTGCAGTGAGAAGCGGGATACAGCGTGTTTCACCAATAAAATAAACGGCAATCATGTGTGCGTTATTCTGGAGAAAAATGGTAACAATACATGAGAGAAGAAAGGAAATACTCATTCCGGTAAAGAGAAATTCCCTGGCTTCCTGAAGTTTTCCGAGCGCTGCTTTTCTTGCGACGCAGCGGGAAATGGTCGTCTCAATTCCTGCTGCTGTCAGAGAGAAGCAGAGGGCATAAACTGGAAAAATAAGTTGATAGAGCCCCACACCTTCTTCGCCAAACGTCTGACTTAAGTAGACACGGTAGAAGAAGCCGATCAGGCGTGTGATGATGCCGGTGGTGGTAAGGATGAAAGTACCTTTTAAGATTGTATATTTTTTAGACATAATGACTCCGGTGACAAGATATGTAATCTGTATAAACATATTCAAAACAGAGTCTTGACAGAACAAAAAAGGAGTGGTATTCTACAAAATGTAAATCCTAGTAATTAAGTAGGGATTGAGAATAAAGAAGGTGAGAACTTGAAATTATCTACAAAGGGGAGATATGGACTCCGCGCATTGATTGATCTTGCACAGTACAGTGAGATTGAACCGGTTTCAATCAGCAGTATTGCAGCGCGTCAGGGGATTTCGGAACGTTATTTGGAGCAGCTGATGGCGAAATTAAAGAAGGCAGGGCTGATCAAGAGCATTCGTGGTGCTGGTGGTGGATATGTGCTCGCCAGAGAAGTAGAAAGTATATCCGTTGGAGACGTACTCCGTGCGCTGGAAGGAAATTTAGAACCGGTAGAGTGCAGTGGGCTTCACCCAGAAGAAGGATGCGAGGCCGCAGGAGGATGTGTGACGAAGTATGTCTGGCAGAAAATCAACGAAAGTATTAATCAGACGGTGGATGAGATCAAGCTTGACCGTCTGGTAGAAGAGAGCAAGGCGATGAAGGGACAACAGATTCCTGGTCAGATGCATTGCGGAAATTAGGAGGATACAGACATGGAAAAATTGATTTATTTAGATAATGCAGCAACGACAAAGACAGCTCCGGAAGTTGTAGAGGCAATGCTGCCATACTTTACAGAATATTATGGAAATCCATCCAGCGTGTATGGGTTTGCAGCAGGCAATAAAGAGGTTATCACGAGACAGAGAGAGACTATTGCAGAGATTATTGGCGCAGAGGCAAATGAAATTTATTTTACAGCAGGTGGTTCAGAGTCTGATAACTGGGCGCTGAAAGCAACTGCAGAATGTTATGAGAACAAAGGCAGACATATCATCACTACAAAGATCGAACACCACGCAATTCTTCATACAGCAGAGTATCTGGAGAAAAAAGGGTTTGAAGTGACGTACCTTGATGTGGATGAGAAGGGATTGGTAGACCTGGAGCAACTCCGTGCGGCAATCCGCCCGGACACTATTTTGATTTCTGTCATGTTTGCAAACAATGAGATTGGTACAATTCAGCCGATCAAAGAAATCGGGGAAATCGCACAAGAACATGGGATTTTGTTCCACACAGATGCTGTACAGGCATTCTGTCAGGTGCCGATCAATGTAGATGAATGTCATATTGATATGTTAAGTGCGAGTGGGCATAAGATCAACGGGCCAAAAGGAATCGGATTTCTTTATATTCGTAAAGGGGTAAAGATTCGCTCTTTTGTTCATGGTGGAGCGCAGGAGAGAAAGAGACGTGCCGGAACAGAGAATGTGCCTGGAATCGTAGGACTTGGAACTGCTGCAAAAAGAGCAGCTGAGTCGATGGAAGCGAGAACAAAAAAAGAAGTGGAATTAAGAGACTATTTTATCAATCGGATTCTCACTGAGATTCCATATAGTAGACTCAATGGACATGAGAGCAAAAGACTGCCAAATAATACAAACTTTAGTTTCCAGTTTATTGAAGGAGAATCGCTTCTAATTATGCTGGATATGAAGGGAATCTGCGGTTCCAGCGGATCGGCCTGTACATCTGGATCTTTAGACCCATCTCATGTGCTGCTTGCGATTGGACTCCCGCATGAGATTGCACATGGCTCCTTGCGTCTGACTCTGAGTGAAGAGACAACGAAGGAAGATCTTGATTATACAGCGGATGTATTAAAAGAGATTGTGGAGCACTTAAGAAAGATGTCCCCGCTCTATGAAGATTTTCAGAAGAAGCAGAAAAAATAAGAAAAGAAAGCAAAATAGAATCAAATAAAAAATCAAAGAGCAGTAGGCCGGGATCAAGCAGCCCTGCTGGAAGAATCAGGAGGAAAAATATTATGTATACAGAGAAGGTTATGGATCATTTTCAGAATCCAAGAAATGTAGGAGAATTAGAAAACCCAAGTGGGGTAGGAACTGTTGGAAATGCAAAATGTGGTGATATTATGCGAATTTATCTTGATATTGATGAAGATCAGATCATTCGTGATGTAAAATTCAAAACATTCGGTTGTGGAGCTGCTGTTGCCACAAGCAGTATGGCAACAGAACTTGTAAAGGGAAAGAGTATTTATGAAGCACTGAAAGTGACAAATAAAGCTGTTATGGAAGCGCTTGACGGACTTCCGCCGGTGAAAGTTCACTGTTCTCTTCTCGCTGAGGAAGCAATTCATGCAGCGCTTTGGGATTATGCAGAGAAAAACGGAATCAAGATTGAAGGATTGACGAAGCCGAAATCTGATATCCATGAAGACGAAGAGGATGAGGAAGAATACTAATCCGAATACAAAAACACAGTCTGGCATCTGCCGGGCGGGAGGAATTTAGATGAAGAAAAAGGTAGTCGTAGGAATGTCAGGAGGTGTGGATTCTTCGGTAGCAGCATATCTGCTCAAAGAACAGGGGTATGATGTAATCGGGGTGACGATGCAGATCTGGCAGGATGAGGATCGCGCAGTTGAAGAAGAAAACGGAGGCTGCTGTGGGCTCAGTGCGGTTGATGATGCAAGACGTGTTGCGGCGGCACTTGAAATTCCATACTATGTAATGAATTTTAAGAAAGAATTTAAAGAAAAGGTCATTGATTATTTTGTGCAGGAATATCTGCATGGGCGAACTCCGAATCCATGTATTGCCTGTAACCGTTATGTGAAATGGGAATCCTTGTTAAAGAGGAGTATGGATATCGGAGCAGATTATATCGCAACCGGGCATTATGCAAGAGTTGTGCAGCTGGAAAACGGACGGTATACATTGAAGTGTTCAGCGACTCTGGCAAAGGATCAGACGTATGCTCTTTATAATCTGACGCAGGAACAGCTGAAGAGGACACTGATGCCGGTCGGTGAGTATACGAAAGACCAAGTGAGGGAGATTGCGGAAAAAATAAATCTTCGCATTGCCAATAAGCCGGATAGTCAGGATATCTGTTTTGTACCAGATGGAGATTATGCTTCTTTTATTGAAGAAGAGGCGGCTGTGAAGATTCCGGAAGGAAATTTCGTAGATCTTGATGGAAGAGTACTTGGGAGACACAAAGGCATCACGCACTATACGGTCGGTCAGCGAAAAGGACTTGGGTTGTCTTTGGGACATCCGGCTTTTGTTCTTGAGATTCGGCCGGAGACAAATGAGATTGTAATAGGAAGTAATGAAGATTCTATGTCCTATACACTGAGAGCGAATCAGTTGAATTTTATGTCCATCGAGGATTTAACCGGTGAGATGCGCGTATGGACTAAGATTCGTTACAATCACAAAGGGGCATGGTGTACAATCCGAAAGAGCGGAAAAGATGAGGTTACATGTACCTTCGAGGAACCGCAGAGAGCGATTACTCCGGGACAGGCAGTTGTTTTCTATGATGGAGAGTATGTTGTCGGAGGAGGTACTATTCTATAGAAGCAACATGCTGTTCGAACAGAAAAAATGTGAAGGAGGGAAAGGATGAAAGCGGATTTTCATATGCATTCCAGTTTTTCATCTGATGCAGAATTTGAACCGGAAGCAATGATACAAGAGGCAATCAGAAGAGGGCTTCAAACGATTTGCTTTACCGACCATCAGGATAAAGATTATCAAGGAGGATCTCTTTCCTTTACGTTCGATACGGAATCTTATTTTCGGACAATGCAGAGACTTCAGCAGGAATATCGCGAGAAGATAGATGTGCGGATCGGTGTAGAACTGGGACTTCAGCCGCACCTTGGCGAGTACTATAAACAGTATGTCAGTCAGTATCCGTTTGACTTTGTGCTCGGATCGGTGCATGTGATTCAGTCGGAAGATCCGTATTATCCACAGTTTTTCGAGAAAAGAACAGATCGGGAAGCATATGAGGCGGCTTTTTTGGCAACACTGGAAAATATCCGTGCAGTCTCAGAATTTGATGTACTCGGTCATTTGGATTATATCGTGCGCTATGGAAGGAGTATAGAGAGCTATTCTTACAGTACCTTTTCAGATCTGATCGATGAAATCCTGCGGGAGCTGATCGACCGAGGGAAAGGGCTGGAGCTGAATATGGCAGGATATAAGTATGGACTTGGATTTGGTCATCCGCATCCGGATATTTTAAAGAGATATCGGGAGCTTGGCGGAGAGATTGTTACAGTCGGTTCGGATGGACATAGACCGGAGCATCTTGCTTATGCATTTGGACTTGTAAGTGAGATCCTGCATAGCTGTGGCTTTCAATATTATACAGAGTTTAAAGGAAGAAAACCTGTTTTTCAACAACTTCCATAAAATTGTAAATATGACTTGAATTTTCTGTGCGGATTTAGTACAATAAATAAAGGTTGATGAATCTTTAACAAAGTTAAGGAATTGTCAAATACAAATAATAGTTTAAGAAACTTTAGGAGGAATTAATCATGGCAGTAAAAGTAGCGATTAATGGATTTGGACGTATTGGACGTCTTGCATTCAGACAAATGTTCGGAGCAGAAGGATATGAAGTAGTTGCAATCAACGACTTAACATCTCCAAAAATGTTAGCTCACTTATTAAAATATGATTCATCTCAAGGAAAATACGCTTTAGCTGACAAAGTAACAGCTGGAGAAGATTCTATCACAGTAGATGGAAAAGAAATCAAAATCTATGCAAAAGCAAACGCTGAAGAACTTCCATGGGGAGAAATCGGAGTTGACGTTGTATTAGAATGTACAGGATTCTATACATCTAAAGCAAAAGCTGAAGCTCATATCAAAGCAGGAGCAAGAAAAGTTGTTATTTCTGCACCAGCTGGAAATGATCTTCCAACAATCGTTTACAATGTAAACCATGAAACATTAAAACCAGAAGATACAGTAATTTCTGCAGCTTCTTGTACAACAAACTGCTTAGCTCCTATGGCTGATGCACTTAACAAATTAGCAACAATTAAATCTGGTATCATGTGTACAATCCACGCTTACACAGGAGATCAGATGACACTTGATGGACCACAGAGAAAAGGTGATTTAAGAAGATCACGTGCAGCAGCTGTAAATATCGTTCCAAACAGCACAGGTGCAGCAAAAGCAATCGGACTTGTTATTCCAGAATTAAACGGAAAATTAATCGGATCTGCTCAGCGTGTTCCAACACCAACAGGATCAACAACAATTTTAACAGCAGTAGTAGAAGGAAATGTAACAGTTGAAGAAATTAATGCAGCTATGAAAGCAGCAGCAAACGAATCTTATGGATACAACGAAGATGAGATCGTATCAAGCGATATCGTTGGAATGAGATATGGTTCATTATTCGATGCTACACAGACAATGGCTCTTCCATTAGACAATGGAACAACAGAAGTTCAGGTTGTAGCTTGGTATGACAATGAGAATTCTTACACAAGCCAGATGGTAAGAACAATCAAATACTTCTCTGAATTAGCTTAATTTTAAAAGATTCGGAATAAGAAGATCCAAAAGGGTCCGGTCTTATGGGCCGGACCCTTTGCGGGTTTAAAAAAGATAAGTTGACTTTTATTTTTATAGTCAAGGAGGATATAAACATGCTTAACAAAAAATCAGTAGATGATATTAATGTAAAAGGGAAAAAAGTACTTGTAAGATGCGACTTTAATGTACCGCTGATCGATGGAAAGATTACAGATGAGAACCGTCTTGTAGCAGCGCTCCCTACAATTAAGAAATTAATCGCAGACGGTGGAAGAGTGATTCTCTGCTCACACCTTGGAAAACCAAAGGGAGAGCCAAAACCGGAATTATCTTTAGCACCGGTTGCAGCAAGACTTTCTGAGTTATTAGGACAGGAAGTGAAATTTGCAGCAGATCCAGAAGTTGTTGGACCAAATGCAAAAGCAGCAGTGGAAGCTATGGAAGACGGAGATGTGATTCTTCTTGAAAATACACGTTACAGAGCAGAAGAGACAAAGAACGGAGAAGCATTCAGCAAAGAACTTGCTTCTTTATGTGAAGTATTCGTAAACGATGCGTTCGGGACAGCACATAGAGCACACTGCTCAAATGTTGGTGTGACACAGTTCGTTGATACAGCAGTAGTAGGATACTTAATGCAGAAAGAGATTGACTTCTTAGGAAATGCAGTAAACAATCCAGAGAGACCGTTTGTTGCAATTCTCGGAGGAGCAAAAGTATCAAGCAAGATTTCTGTTATTGAAAATCTGTTAGAGAAAGTAGATGTTCTGATCATTGGTGGAGGTATGTCTTATACATTCAGCAAAGCGCAGGGTGGAACAGTCGGAAAATCTTTATTAGAAGAAGATTACTGTGAATACGCACTGAACATGATCAAAAAAGCAGAAGAAAAAGGTGTAAAATTATTACTTCCAGTTGATAATGTAATTGCAGATGATTTCTCTAACGATGCAAATACAAAAGTTGTTGCAAGCGGAGAGATTCCGGACGGATGGGAAGGACTCGATATCGGACCGAAGACAGCAGAGTTGTTTGCTGAGACAGTAAAGACAGCAAAGACAGTTGTATGGAATGGACCGATGGGAGCATTTGAGATGCCGAAATTTGCAGCAGGTACAGAAGCAGTTGCAAAAGCACTTGCAGATACAGAAGCAGTTACAATCATTGGTGGTGGAGATTCTGCAGCAGCAGTAAACCAGTTAGGATACGGTGACAAGATGACACACATTTCAACCGGTGGTGGAGCTTCTCTTGAATTCTTAGAAGGAAAAGAATTACCAGGTGTTGCAGCAGCAAACGACAAATAAGAAAATACTTTAGCGCAAAGCAGGGGTGCTGCAAAATAGAAAGTTTTTACAAGGGATCAGCAATGTTTAATGGGTGACAGATGCTAGCTTGTAGAAAAGCTTCACTTTGCGGCAGCCCTGTTTACATATAGATATTTTTAGGAAAGAGGACGTTAAAAATGGCAAGAAGAAAAATTATCGCAGGAAACTGGAAAATGAATAAAACTCCAAGTGAGGCAGTGGCACTTGTAAATGAGTTAAAACCATTAGTGGCAACAGAAGATGCAGATGTTGTATTTTGTGTACCGGCAATCAGCATTATTCCGGCAATGGAAGCAGCAGAGGGAAGCAATATTGCAATCGGAGCAGAGAATATGTACTTCGAAGAGAGTGGAGCTTACACAGGAGAAATCTCTCCTGCAATGCTTACAGATGTTGGTGTGAAATATGTTATCATTGGACACTCCGAGAGACGTGAATATTTTGCGGAGACAGACGAGACAGTCAATAAAAAAGTGAAAAAAGCATTTGAGCATGGCATTACACCAATCGTATGCTGCGGAGAAACTCTGACACAGAGAGAGCAAGGAGTAACAATCGACTTTATCCGTCAGCAGATTAAGATTGCATTTCTTGATGTGACAGCAGATCAGGCAAAGACAGCAGTAATTGCATATGAACCTATCTGGGCAATCGGAACTGGTAAAGTGGCTACAACAGAGCAGGCACAGGAAGTGTGTGCAGCAATCCGTGCATGTATCGCTGAAATCTATGATGAAGCAACTGCTGAAGCAATCCGCATCCAGTATGGCGGCAGTGTGTCTGCAGCAAGTGCACCAGAGTTATTTGCACAGCCAGATATCGATGGAGGACTTGTAGGAGGAGCTTCCTTGAAACCAGATTTTGGAGCGATCGTGAACTATAATAAATAATAGAAACACTTTTTGTGGAATCATTGCGGATGCTGCAGCAACGCATTAGGAAAGCGTGTTGCAGCAGATGACTTTATGAAAAACGAAATGACCGGCAGAGGGAAGACGATAGAATTTGAATCTATCCCTCTGGCGGTCATTTGTGATATGCCCGGTTTATGTTTATGTTTGAAAAATGTAATTTTGATCGGGAACAGGAATAAGATCCCATAGCAAATGTACGTTATAAGCGGAATAAAAACTGTGCGGCTTCGTTAATGGCTTCTGTCGCCGTCTTCATATTTGACATTTGAAAAACATGCCACATTCCTTTGTAGATAGTCAGCTTTGCAGCGACATCCTGTCGAAGAAGTTTCTTGTGTAAGTCTGTGGAGTCATTCAAAAGGATTTCATTGGTTCCAACCTGGATATAGACGGGAGGAAACCCCGTGTAATCTCCGTAAAGTGGGGAAACAAAAGGATCTGCATAAATGCTGGCATCACTATTGCTCTCTGGTACATAGGCACACCGCGCGCGTTCAAGATAATCCTTAGTCAGGATTGGATCCAACGCCGCTTTTTTTTCGTGGGATGCGCCACTTAATGTCAGATCTGTCCACGGAGAAAAGAGAACAAGAGCTTTTGGCAGAATCCGTCCATCTTCCTTTAGCTTCAACGCAAGTGAGAGAGCCAGATTACCGCCGGCAGAATCCCCAGCGAGAATAACATTTTTTGCACCGTATCCCAAGTGCATCAGATACCCCCACACTTTTAATGCATCTTCCAATGCTGCCGGGGAGGGATGCTCCGGGGCAAGGCGGTAGTTGAAACTTAAAATGTCAGAGGAAGAAGCAGATGCAAGCTTTGTTGTCAGTGTACGGGAATATTCGAGACTTCCGGTAAAGAAGCCGCCGCCGTGACAGTATAAGATAATTGTCTCGTTCTGGTGTGGACGATTCAGGCGGATCCACTCTGAGGGAATATCATCGATCAAAAATTCAGTGTAGGATGCTTCGCTTTGCTTTGTCCCGAGCAGTCGCCCGAGGTTTGCCTGAGAGCGTCTGTATTTTTCTAAATCGTCATTGACTGTAAAATTATGAATAGCCTTGATGATCTTCATCAGACCCTGTTGTTTTTTCTCTTGATTTGGCATAAATCCTCGTATCCTTTCTTGTAGTAATTTATTCTATCACAAAGCAGTTGTCATATACAATCAAATTCTTTATAATAAAGCTAGGAAAGGAAGAAAAAGATGAATAACAGAAATCAATGGTTAAAACTGGACTTGTCGGGCAATGTTTATCCGACACTTCAGAGAAAAAGTTTCTCATCGGTATTCCGCGTTTCTGTCACCTTGAAAGAAAAGGTAGATCCTCAGATTCTCCAGAAAGCTTATGAGAAGACACTTCCGAGATTTCCATCCTTGAAAGTTGCATTGCGAAAAGGATTGTTTTGGCGTTATCTAGAGCCAAATAAAAACCCGGTGCCGCAGGTGGAGCGAGATGTCAAAAATCCATGCATGCCGATGGATTTTAAGACAAAGCACCGCTATCTGATCCGTCTGTATTATTATGAATGTCAGATTTCTTTTGAAGTATTTCATTCTCTGGCCGATGGTCTTGGGGCAGTTACTTTTTTAAAGACACTGACAGCAGTTTATCTGCGGATGCACGGTGTGAAGATTCCGGATGAGGAGGGGATTCTTTCTGTAGAGGAGGAACCAAAAAGAGAGGAACTGGAAGATTCTTATATGAAGTATGCCAATTCTAAGGTGACACCAAAGAGGAGTCAGGGCAGTGCCTATAGGGTGCGCGGGACAAAAGAACCGTTCTATACACTGAATATTATCAGTGGAAGTATGAGTGTCAGTGATCTTAAGACAGCATCGAAAAAATACGGTGTGACGATCACGGAGTATTTAAATGCCGTATTGGTGTATGCATTGATTGAGAATCAGAAGTGCAGCAAGGTGTGGAGGGAAAAGCCGGTGAGGATTGCAATGCCAGTCAATCTGAGACAGTTTTTCCCATCAAAGACACTTCGGAATTTTATTACAATGGTTTATCCCGGAGTGGATCCGCGGATGGGTGAATATAGTTTTGAGGAGATTTTAAAAGAGATTCACTATTATATGCGATATCATATCAATGAGAAGTTTTTGAATGCAGATATTACGACGAATGCAAAGACACTGCAGAGTCCGCTAATCCGTATTGTTCCGCTTTGTATTAAGGATATTGTCGTTAAACAGTTTTACAAACATGTGCAGGATTGTCAGTCTTCCGCGGGGCTTACCAATCCTGGAATCATCAAAGTTCCCGCGGAGATGGAACCGTATCTGGAACGATTTGATGTGCTGATGGGACAGCCATTCTCCGCTCGGACGAATTGTGCGATCGTAAGTTATAACGGTCTTACGACCATCAATTTTGCGAGCAGTATTGTGGAGAATGACATTGAGCGGGTATTTTTCAGAAAATTGGTAGAAGAAGGGGTTGCTGTGACAATTCAGAGCAACCGAGATTAGAGGTGTGAGATGGCTTATTGTGTAAATTGTGGGGTGAAACTGGAGGAGACGCTGACCAAATGTCCGCTTTGCAATACTCCGGTGTATCATCCACAGGAGGAAAAAACAGAGAAAAAAGTTCCGCCCTATCCATCTGAGCGCGGAACAGTGGAGAAGGTAAAACGGACAGACCTTGCAATCCTTTTGATCGTGCTTTTTGGAAGTACAGCTGTGGGCTGTGGACTTTTGAATTTGTTTGTATACAAGGGAAGTTTATGGTCGCTGTATGTGATTGGGGCATGTCTTGTATTTTTAGTGTTTTCCATTCCAATCATGGTGTATCGGAAGTTGCCGTATATTTTGATGGTACTGATAGATGGATGTGCGGTTCTTTTTTATCTGGCGCTTGTGGCATGGGTGAATCACGGGATGGACTGGTATGTGCAGATTGCAGTCCCCATTATTCTGCTCGGAACGGTTCTTGTGGCAGTACTGCTATATGTCTATCAGCATGTCAGCAGATCTATTTTGTTTACGGCGATGGTTGTTGTGATCGAGATGGCAGTGTTCTGTGCGGACATTGATCTGAGTGTGTGTTATTATCTTCATGAAAAATTCTGTCTGACATGGTCCGCAGCGGTTGTTGTCTGTGCAGCGATCATTACAGTGTCTCTGATTACTGTAATGCGGATTTCAAGACTGCGGGAGGAAGTGCGTCGCCGAATGCATATTTGAGTCTTGCAACGAGAGAAAAAATCATGTAAAATAAACTTCGTAGAAATTACGACATTTTTTTAACATAAAGGAGATTTGCTATATGAGTAAGAAACCTACGGTTTTAATGATTCTTGACGGATATGGTCTGAATGAAAAGTGCGAGGCAAATGCGGTGTGCGAGGCAAAGACACCGGTTATGGACAGCCTGATGAAAGAGTATCCGTTTGTAGAGGGAAATGCAAGTGGAATGTCTGTGGGACTCCCGGAAGGACAGATGGGAAACTCAGAAGTAGGACATCTGAATATGGGCGCTGGAAGAATTGTATATCAGGATCTGACAAAGATCACGAAAGCAATTCAGGACGGAGATTTCTTTGAAAATGAGGCGCTGCTTACAGCGTGCAGAAACGCAAAGGAAAACAATTCTGCGCTTCATCTGTTTGGACTGGTATCCGATGGTGGAGTGCACAGTCACAACAGCCACATTTACGGACTTTTAGAACTTGCAAAGAAAGAAGGGCTTGACAAAGTCTATGTACACTGCTTCCTTGATGGCCGTGATACTCCACCGGCTTCAGGAAAAGATTATGTGCAGGAATTATCTGACAAGATGAAAGAAATTGGTGTTGGAGAAGTGGCTTCTGTAATGGGACGTTATTATGCGATGGACCGCGATAACCGATGGGATCGTGTAGAACTTGCATACAATGCAATGGTAAAAGGAGAAGGAGAGCAGGCCGAATGTGGAGTTTGCGCAGTGCAGAAATCTTACGATGCAGGAAAGACAGATGAGTTTGTTGTGCCGACTGTTGTTGTAAGAGATGGGGCTCCGATTGCAACGATCAAAGACAAGGATTCTGTGATTTTCTTCAATTTCCGCCCGGACAGAGCAAGAGAGATCACAAGAACATTTTGTGATGATGCGTTTGATGGATTTGACAGAGGAGAGCGTGTGAAGACAACTTATGTATGTTTCACAGAGTACGATGTAACGATCCCGAATAAACTTGTTGCATTCCACAAGACAGAAATTACAAATACATTTGGTGAATTCCTTGCGGCACACAACATGACACAGGCAAGAATTGCTGAGACAGAGAAGTACGCACATGTGACATTCTTCTTTAACGGTGGTGTGGAAGAGCCGAATAAAGGAGAGGATCGTATTCTTGTAAAGTCTCCAAAAGTGGCAACGTATGACCTTCAGCCGGAGATGAGTGCTTTTGAAGTGTGCGATAAACTGGTAGATGCGATCAAATCTGACAAATACGATGTAATTATCATTAACTTTGCAAATCCAGATATGGTAGGACATACCGGAGTTGAGAATGCAGCGATCAAAGCAATTGAAGCAGTAGACGAATGTGTCGGAAGAACTGTGGAAGCGATCAAAGAAGTGAATGGACACATGTTTATCTGTGCTGACCATGGAAATGCAGAGCAGCTTGTAGATTATGAAACAGGAGAGCCGTTTACAGCACATACAACAAATCCGGTTCCATTTATTCTTGTCAATGCAGACCCTGCATACAAGTTAAGAGAAGACGGATGTCTGGCAGACATTGCTCCAACGCTGATCGAACTGATGGGAATGGAACAGCCGGAAGAAATGACAGGAAGATCCCTGCTTGTAAAATAGCGAGAGGCTGATTTGTTGTTAGGGAGCAAAGTGAAATATTCCCCAAAAGGCAAAAGAGAATATTCAGAAGAATTTACGACCTTGGATAGAGGAAACTCCTCTATTCAGGGTCTTTTTTGGCTCTTTGTCAAGGATTGGGGTAAAATGCTTTTGTTTTGCGTTACAGTAAATGTTGATAAAAAAACACAGCAAGCTGCGTGCGGTCCCGCAGCTCTAATTTTTCTAAAATGCTGCTGAGGTAATTTCGTACGGTGCCTTCGCCAAGATACAGTGCTTCGGCAATTTCTCTGTTGCTGCGTCCATCTGCCACAAGCTCAATGATAGAAAATTCACGGCTGGTAAGTTGATACGTTTCGTAATCGAAAGCTTTCTGTGGCTCAAAGAGCTTTGGAATCCGTGTCGTGATCTCTGCGCCAAATACAGTTTGTTCTTTCAGGACAGCACGGATTGCAGGGGAGATTCCAGTATAATCTTGTTTTAAAATATAGCCGTGGGCTCCCAGGTGCAATGCCTTTATAATGTACTCGTCATCAGAAAAAGTAGTGAGCAGAAGAATACGGGCATCGGGATAGCTCTGCAAAATCTGTTCTGCGGCATTTAGTCCGTCCAGATGTTCCATGCGGATATCCATGAGAAGGAGATCGGGCTGAAGCTGCTTATATAATCTGACAGCATCATTTCCGTCTTTTCCGATGCCGCAGACAGAAAGATCTCCCTCTGCCTCGAGGATAGTCTTTAATGCGGTAGTGATCAGATAATCATCATCGACAATTAAAAGTCGTATCATAAATCAGATTCCTCCTTTTTGTTCTTTGGGATTGCAATAAAAATCGAAAAACCGTTTTCGCAGGAAAATGTAATCGTGCCGTTTAGTTTTCGGATTCGTTCTTTCATATTTTCCAAGCCGATTCCTTCTGTGGCAGAAGGAGATTGTAAAGTACCGTTATCCTGGATGACAAGTTGCCAGAGTGCAGGGTGTTCTCGCATGAGGATTGAAACGGCGGTAGCGTTACTATGTTTGATAATATTAGAGAGGGCCTCTTTTGTAATAGAGAGAAAAGCATATTTAATAGTTCGTGGGACCGTGATCGGCATGTCGTACTCTAGTGTGATCGGGCAGAAAGTAAAGGAGGAGGTCAGTTCCTCAGTGACTTCTTTTAAATTGACTGAGTCGTCGTGCAAGTCATGGACACTTGTGCGGATATTGTCCATTGCAAGAGATAATGTATCGGTGAGCTGTCTGAGTGGTTCCTGTAACGATTCTTCCTTGTTGATCGTCCTAATGGCACCGGATAGAAGAATTGCCCGAGAAAGCATATGGCCTACATTGTCATGGATTTCTCTGGCAATTCGGTTACGCTCCTGTAAGGTGGCAGTATAGATTTCAGAATCCTGTTTCTGGAGGAGTGCCTCATGTTTCTGGGATAGGAGCATGTTTTTTTCGGTCTGATCATCTATGGTGTGAATATATTGTTCCTTTAGCTGATCGTAATCAGAAGTATGTTTTTCCAGCAAAATGGCTGTGATACATCCGAAAAGTATATATAGAATTTGATCAGTAGCGGAAGAAGTTATAAGGAAAAGAAAGTCCGCAACTACCAGAAAAAATAGGGGAAGGATTCTGTAAAGGCAGAGATCGTAGCAAATGACCGGGAAAAATAAAAAGAGCGCCGGATAGAATGGAGCTGCCACAAGAAAAATAGGAAGAACAGAACAGGCATAGCGGCGGGATGTAAAAAAGAAAGTAGTCATTGCAGTAAAAACAGCAAGAAAAAATCCCACAACAAAAGAACGGTCCGTATTTGTCGGGCAGAGGAGAAGCAGAGAATATAATATGAGAAATGATTTATTTAAAAACTGGCGCATGGGAAATCCTTTCCCGGAAGTGATCCGGACTGTTACTATGAGAAATATTATACCATCTGTATGAAATGACGTCATTACTTTTTTATCGGTCTGCAGAAATTCTGTCTGTTTTAAGTTCTTTCCTCCCATTTAGGATTAAAAAGTGACAAATGTCATATAGGGAGCTGACGTGTGACACTGTTCGAAGCAGAATAGATTTTTTATAATGGCAGTAAAGAAAATGATGAACATGGGAGGAGAAAAAATTATGATTTTGATAGAAAATCTTGTGAAACGTTATGGAAAGATACTTGCACTGGATCACTTGAATCTCGAAGTACAAGAGGGAGAAATCTACGGACTATTAGGGCCAAATGGGTCGGGAAAGACAACCGTAATTAATTGTATTCTGGCACTTTTAAAATTTGACAAAGGAAGTGTAAAAGTATTTGGGGAAGAAATCCGGCCGGAAAGTTATCATCTGAAGAAACAGATTGGGGTTGTGATGCAGAATGTGGCAGTTTTTGAAGAACTTAGTGTTTATGAGAACATTGATTATTTCTGTGGACTTTACATTCCTGAGAAATTAAAGCGGAAAAAACTGGTGGAGGAAGCGATTGCGTTTACAGGACTTGAAGAATATTTAAAATTCCGTCCGCAAAAGCTTTCTGGAGGACTTTTGAGACGGCTGAACATTGCCTGCGGAATTGCACATAAACCGCGCCTGATCATTTTGGATGAACCGACAGTGGCAGTCGATCCTCAGAGCAGAAATAAAATTTTAGAGGGGATTAAGGAGCTTAATCGTAAAGGGAGTACGATTATCTATACCTCCCACTATATGGAGGAGGTTGAGCAGATCTGTACAAAGATTTCCATTTTGGATCGAGGCAAATGCCTTGCGACAGGGACGAAAGAAGAGCTGAAACGAATGGTGAAGACAGGGCAGAGAATTGTGATTGACACGGTTGTTTTAAATGAGAAACAGATTGAGAAAATTCGGACATTGCCACATGTCTTCTCGGCAGTTTGGAAGGACCAGCGCCTGATGGTACACTGTACGGAAGATGGAGAGAATCTGATCCGGCTTCTCAGCTATCTTTCCCAGGAGAAGATTCCTTTTGGAAGAGTGTTCTCAGAGCAGCCGACACTGAATGATGTATTTCTTGAAATTACTGGTAAGGCTCTTAGAGATTGAGGAGGGAGAACGATGTTACATTTAGTTAAATACCGTTTTTTACAGATCATCCGGATGCGTGCATTGATGTTCTGGGCATTATTATTCCCAGTGATTCTCGGAACACTTTACTATTTTGGATTTTGGAAAAATGCAAATTGTCCACAGCTGGAAATGATTGATGTGGCAGTTGTCGCGGAAGAAGATTCTCCTTTTCTGACATTTTTGGAAGGCGTAGAAGATCTGCTATCTCTTCATGTGATGGAAGAAGAGGAGGCAGAAAAAGCACTGGAAAATGGAAAGGTGCAAGGAATTTATACGGAGGGAAGGGAACGGACACTGACAGTTGCCGCCACGGGAGTTGCTCCCAGCATATTAGAAACGATACTGGAGCAGTATAATACAAATGAAAGACTGATAGAGAAAGTGGCGGTAGAACATCCGGAGAGGCTTGAAGGAATGATGGATTCGATGAAAGCATACAGGGATCGAACGACAGAAACTTCTCTTGGGGGAACGGTAAGAAACTCTCTTGTAGAGTATTTTTTTGCACTGGTTGGGATGGCTTGCATGTTTGGCTGCGATTTGGGGTTTGCTGTATCTCTTAGCAGCAATGCGGATCAGTCACCGGTGGGGATGAGGAGAAATATAAGTTATCTGTCCAGAGGAAAGATAATGATGGCAGATTTTCTCGTTGTGTACGGGATCCATTTTGTAAACTTGTGGATTTTAATCTGTTACCTGAAAGGAATTCTTCGGATTCCGCTTGGGGAAGATAATGGGAAAATCTTACTTCTCTGTATGGCAGGAGGAATGATTGGAGTGTCTTTCGGCATTATTGCAGGAAGTATCGGAAAAAGTTCAGGAACACATAGACTGAATTTCTTGACGTTGATTACGATGTTGCTCAGTTTTTTTGGAGGGCTTATGGTACAGAATATGAGACATATTGTGGACAAATGTTGTCCGCTACTCAATGCATGGAACCCGGTTGCGCTGATCTCGGATGGATTCTTCAGTATGACAATTTATGAAGATATGGAAAGATACTGGAGAAATGTGATTATGCTGTTTGGAATGGGGATGATGTTTCTTGTTGCCGGATGTATTGTAATGAGGAGGAAACGCTATGACAGTATTTAGAGGATATCTTTTGATCATCAAGCGGAACTGGGGATTTATTTTTATTTACACAGCACTGTTTCTTTTGACAATGCTGATCATACAGGGGGAAACACAGAAAAAGGAAGAAAAAGAATTTCAAAGAAGCCGTCTGAAGATTGCAGTTGTGGATGAGGATGGAGGAATGCTGGCAGAAGGGCTTACAAATTATCTTGCGACTTTGCATGAAATCACAGAGATAGGCAATGCGGAGGGGACTCTTTTGGAGGCAATTTACTATGGGGAAATTTCTAGTGTGATCCGCATTCCGAGAGGAGTGGGAGAAAAGTGGGAAGTACAGTTGACAAAAATACCGGGATATGCAGAAGCGGATTATTTGAAACAGCAGATCAATTTGTTTCTGAATCAAGTGCAGTTCTGTACAGAAAATGGGTATTCCATGCAGGAAGCATTTGCGCTTGTAAACCAACAGTTGGAAGAGAAATCGGTCAGACTTTTAAATCTCAATGGGAATCAGGGGAAATGGGAATCTTATTATTATATTTTTCGTTTCCTTCCATACCTTTCCATTGCAGTATTGTGTCTGATCTTAAGTATTCCGATGAATGCATACCGGAAGAAAGAAATCAGACAGCGGCTGCAATGTTCTGCAGTTTCTCTGCGTCGCCAGACGGTGGAAGCAATGCTTGCATTTCTAGTTGTAGGGATTATTTTCTGGGCAGCGATGATCGGAGTTGCCATAATTTTTTCAAAAAATAGTTTTTTCGAAAGCCCGCATGCGACGTATCTGGCAGGAAACAGTTTCCTGATGGTTCTAACGAGCCTTGCAATGGCATTTTTGATTGGCGCAGTCGCAGAAAGTGAGAACGTCATCAATATTATTGTGAATGTGACAGCGTTGGCAGTTTCTTTTCTTGGAGGGGTGTTCACTCCAACATCTGTATTAGATAAAGGGATATTGAAATTCTCCAGAATACTTCCGGTTTATTGGTATGAAGAAGTCAACAATCTGCTTGCCGGGTTCCGGGAGATTATACCGGAGAGACAGAGCGAAATCTGGAAATCATTTGGGATTCAGTGTTTGTTTGCAGCAGCATGTATCAGTATCGGTATGGCAGTGTTGAAAATAAAAGAGCAGAAAGAAGACTAAAAATTAGTCTTCTTTTCGCTCCAGATTCTTTTGTGCGGTAGACAGCATCAGTTTGATCCGATTCAGCTGGTTGACTTCACTTGCGCCTGGATCATAGTCGATGGCAACAATATTTGCAAGCGGATAGCGGTGTCGCAGCTCTTTGATGACACCTTTTCCGACAATATGATTTGGGAGGCAGCCAAATGGCTGCGCACAGACGATATTTGTAGTACCGCTATGGATCAGTTCTAACATTTCTCCGGTCAGAAACCATCCTTCCCCAGTCTGATTTCCAACAGACACAATGTCTTGTGCCATTGCTGCCAAATCTGAAATCTTTGCTGGTTCAGAAAAACGTTTGCTCTTTGCAAAGGCAGCAGAAGCCGGTGCCCGGAACCAGTCCAGTGCGTGAATTCCAAGGTTTCCCTTTGTGGCCGAAGATTTTTTCATTCCAAGGTGGCTTGCTTTGAAATTGTTGTTATAGAAGCAGTAGGCAAAAAAGTCCAAGAGATCCGGAACAACAGCTTGGGCGCCTTCCTGTTCTAAGAGTTCCACAAGGTGATTGTTGGCTGCAGGGAGAAATTTTACAAGGATCTCTCCTACGATTCCAACACGCGGTTTTTTTCTATCGAGAATCGGAAGTTCGTCAAATTCATGTATGATCTGTGCGCACAGCGATGAGAAAGTTCGCCTGGATGGATAACCACCAGATAAAAATTCTTTACACTTCTTTCTCCATTTTTCATGAAGCGCATTGGCAGAACCAGGGACTGCTTCGTATGGTCTGACACGGTACAGACATTTCATGAAGACATCTCCCAGAACAACCGCATAAATTCCCTTCATTGCAAGAGGGAGAGTGATCTGGAATCCAGGGTTGCTCTCAAGGCCGCTCAAATTCAGGGAAATGACCGGAATGTGAGGGTAGCCGGCTTTTTTGAGTGCCCGTCGGATAAAGCCAATATAATTCGAAGCACGACAGCCACCACCAGTCTGCGATATGATCACAGCGAGCTTATCGGTGTTATATTTTCCTGATAAGATGGCATCCATAATCTGTCCGACAACGATCAGTGACGGATAGCATGCGTCGTTGTTGACGTATTTTAGACCTACATTGACCGCTTCTTTATTATCATTCGGAAGAATTTCCAGTTGGTAGCCGCAGGAGCGGATTGCCGGCTCCAAAAGGTCAAAGTGGATCGGAGACATCTGCGGACAGAGAATCGTATAGTCTTTTCTCATCTCTTTTGTAAATACTGCCTTTTGGATGGAAGATGGCTGGATCGTACGGGTTGTGTGCATCTTTTCGTGAACGCGGATCGCTGCGATCAAGGATCGGATACGGATGCGGGCAGCTCCAAGGTTATTGACTTCATCAATCTTCAGGGAAGTATAAATCTTTCCTGAGTTTGTCAGAATATCAGAGACCGCATCAGAAGTTACTGCATCTAGTCCGCATCCAAAAGAAGTAAGTTGGATCAGATCCAGGTTATCTTTTGTCTTGACATAGTTTGCCGCAGCATAGAGGCGGGAATGGTACATCCACTGGTCCATGACGATCAGAGGGCGCTCTACTTTGTGTAAGTGTGAGACGGAGTCTTCTGTAAGTACAGCGATCCCGTAGGAGTTGATCAGTTCTGGGATTCCGTGATTGACTTCCGGGTCAATGTGATATGGGCGTCCGGCAAGAACGATTCCCCTCTTATGATGTTTTTCAAGCCATGCGATCGTCTCTTCTCCTTTTTTTCGGATATCTTCCCGGCAGGCGGCAAGTTCGTCCCATGCTTTTTTTACTGCATGGCGAATTTCCTGTTCTGGAATCTGGAATTCTTTTGAAAATTCTTCTATGAGCCGCTTGGACAGCACTTCCTCACTTTTGAAAGAGAGGAATGGATTTTTAAAGTGAATCGTTCCATTGGTGATTGCATCCATATTATTTTTGATGTTTTCAGCATAGGATGTAACCATTGGGCAGTTATAATGATTGTTTGCATCTTTAAATTCTTCCCGTTCATAAGGAATGCAAGGATAGAAAATAAAGGTCACTCCCTGATTGATCAGCCATTCCACATGTCCATGTGCCAGTTTTGCCGGATAACATTCAGATTCACTTGGAATAGATTCGATTCCGAGTTCATAAATCTTACGGCTAGACGGTGGCGAGAGCACAACGCGGAATTTCAGTTCATGGAAGAAAGTAAACCAGAACGGGTAATTTTCATACATGTTCAAGACACGAGGAAGACCAACCGTTCCGCGTACGGCTTCTTGTTCGGAAAGCGGCTCATAGCCGAAGCAACGTTCGCTTTTGTATGCGAATAAATTTGGGAGTTCCTGTTCTTTTTTCTCTTTTCCAAGTCCGCGTTCACAGCGGTTTCCGGTAATAAAACTTCTTCCGCCGCTGAAACGGTTGACAGTAAGCCGGCAGTTATTTGTGCATCCGCGGCACTTTGTCATTGTTGTGCTGTATGTAAGCGCTTCAATTTCTTCTATCGGAAGCATGGTTGTTCCTTTACTTTCATTGAAACGCTCGCGGGCAATCAGAGCAGCGCCGAAAGCGCCCATGATCCCTGCGATATCTGGTCGAATACATTCGCAGTCTGCAATTTTTTCAAAACTTCTGAGCACGGCATCGTTGTAGAAAGTACCTCCCTGTACGACAATATTTTTCCCAAGCATACTGGCATCTGATACTTTGATAACTTTATACAGTGCATTTTTGATGACAGAATAGGCGAGTCCGGCAGAAATGTCCGAGACAGATGCCCCTTCCTTTTGTGCTTGTTTGACTTTTGAGTTCATAAAAACAGTACAGCGTGTTCCGAGATCAATCGGATGCTTGGCAAAAAGTGCTTCATGTGCAAAGTCTTCCACGCTATAATTTAAAGATTTCGCAAACGTCTCAATGAAGGATCCGCAACCAGAAGAACAAGCTTCATTTAACTGTACACTGTCCACAGTGTGATTTTTGATTTTAATGCATTTCATATCCTGTCCGCCGATGTCTAAAATACAATCGACATCTGGATTGAAAAAAGCGGCAGCATAATAGTGGGAAATAGTCTCCACTTCACCCTCATCAAGTAAAAGGGCGGCTTTTATAAGGGCTTCTCCGTATCCTGTGGAGCAGGAGTGGGCAATTTTAACCCCATCTGGAAGTTTTGTATAAATATCTTTAATTGCCTTGACCGTTGTTCCTAACGGATCACCATCATTGCTGTGATAAAAAGAGTAAAGAAGATTTCCGTCTTCGCCGACAAGTGCCGCTTTTGTTGTGGTAGATCCTGCATCAATCCCGAGAAAACAGTTTCCCTTATAGGAGGAGAGATCAAGTACAGGAACCTGATGTCGTTCGTGCCTGGTCTTGAAGTTCTGATACTCTGCTTCACTTGCAAACAGTGGTTCCATACGTTCTACTTCAAAATCCATATGGATATGTTCCGCCAGTCTTGTCTGAAGGGCTGTCAGGGAGGTTTCGTGATCTCCCTTGGAGTTAAGTGCAGACCCAATCGCAGCAAACAAGTGGGAATGCTTCGGTGCGATAATATGTTCATCGTCGAGATTTAGAGTGCGGATAAAGCTATTTCGCAGCTCTGACAAAAAGTGGAGAGGACCGCCAAGGAAGGCGACATGTCCGCGGATCGGTTTTCCGCAGGCAAGTCCACTGATCGTCTGATTTACCACTGCCTGAAAAATAGAAGCGGCGAGATCTTCTTTTGTAGCGCCCTCATTGATCAGAGGCTGGATATCTGATTTCGCAAAGACACCACAGCGTGCAGCAATGGAGTAGAGCGCCTGATAATTTTTTGCGTAGGAATTTAATCCGGTAGCGTCTGTCTGCAGAAGAGAAGCCATCTGATCAATGAAAGAACCAGTACCACCGGCGCAGATTCCGTTCATGCGCTGTTCGACATTTCCGCCTTCAAAGTAGATGATTTTTGCATCTTCTCCACCGAGCTCGATCGCAACATCGGTCTGAGGTGCGTAGTCCTGGAGAGCGGTAGAGACTGCGATGACTTCCTGTACAAAAGGAACTTCCAGGTGATTGGCAAGTGTCAGCCCGCCAGAACCAGTCATGACAGGAGATACTAAGATTGGACCGAGTTTATAAAGCGCTCGCCCGAGAAGATCGGAAAGGGTCTCCTGAATATTAGCAAAATGACGCTCGTAGTCAGAAAAGAGTACATTATTTTCTGTATCAAGAATTGCAATCTTTACAGTAGTAGAACCGATGTCGATTCCCAGTTTATATAGTTGTTTGTAATTCATAAATATTGCTCCTTTTAGAAGAAATAAGGTCTGTTCTAACCTATTAAAATATAGTCTGCTTAAAAAAACAATTTTCATTATATGACAACAATTTGCAAAATACAACGAAAAAATAATAAACTGTTAGAATTGACAAAAGAGGAGCTTGCAGGTACAATTAGTATGAGTAAATTTTAAGAAAGGTCAAGAGGAGTAGTTATTCATATGAATTGGATCAACAAACTAGAACGTAAATTTGAAAGATATGCAATACACAATCTGATGCATTACATTATCATCCTTTATGCGGTTGGCTTCGTTCTGAACCTGATCGCACCTGGTTTTTATATGGAGTATCTGAGCCTGAATGCTAACGCAATTCTGCATGGGCAGATTTGGAGAATTGTGACATTTTTGCTTCAGCCACCAGACGGAAGCCCGATTTTTATTGTTTTTGCATTGTATTTGTATTACATGATCGGACAGAATCTAGAGGCGGCATGGGGAGCGTTCCGGTTTAATCTGTACTTTTTTACCGGGGTATTGTTTCACTTGATTGCGGCGCTGATCGTATACTTCCTGACAGGAATTTCATTCCCAATCGGGACTTCGTACTTGAATCTGTCACTGTTTTTTGCCTTTGCGGCATTGTATCCGAATGTAGAGTTTTTGTTGTTCTTTGTCATTCCGATTAAGGTCAAATATCTGGCATTGCTGGATGGGGCATTTTTTGCATTCACGATCTTGCAGGGAATTCTTCCGGCTTACGCAGGAGGGGTCTTTGGAATTATGTATAAAGCAGACGCAATCGCAGCATTCGTATCTCTTTTGAATTTCCTGATCTTCTATGTATCATCAAGGAATATGAAGGCTTACTCACCAAAAGAAATCAGAAGGAAACAAGCATATAAGAAACAAGTGCACCGGGCAGAACACACTTATGCCAATGGAGCAAGACACAGATGTGCTGTGTGTGGCAGAACAGAACTGGACGATCCGAATCTGGAGTTTCGGTATTGTACAAAGTGCAATGGCGATTACGAATATTGCCAGGATCATTTATTTACGCATGAGCATGTCAAATGATTTTGAGACTGAAGTGAGATAAGAAAGGAAAAGTAAAAGATGAGAAAGACAAAAATTATATGTACGATGGGACCAAATACGAACGATAGAGCTATGATGAAGCGTCTCGCGGAAGAAGGCATGAATATAGCACGCTTTAACTTTTCGCATGGCTCTCACGAGGAGCAGAAAGGAAGAATGGATCTTCTGAAATCTGTTCGTGAGGAGATTGGGAAGCCGATTGCGATTCTGCTCGACACAAAAGGACCAGAGATCCGTACAGGTGTGCTGAAAGACGGAAAGAAGGTAATGTTAGAAGCAGGAGAGATGTTTACACTGACAACAGAAGAAATTGAAGGAGATGCAAAAAAAGTATCTATCACGTACGATGGACTTGCAGAAGATGTAGAACCAGGAAAGAGAATCCTGATCGACGATGGATTGATTGAGTTAGAAGTAAAGACCATCAACGGAAATGAAATCACTTGTAAAGTGTTAAATGGAGGAGAGCTTGGAGAAAGAAAGGGTGTCAATGTTCCAAATGTTCCGGTACGTCTTCCTGCACTTACGAAGAAAGACCGTGAGGATATTATTTTTGGTGTGGAACAGGGAATTGACTTTATTGCAGCATCCTTTGTTCGCTCCGCAGAAGGAATTCTGGAAATCCGAGCATTATTAAAAGAGTGTGGAGCACCACATATACCGATTATTGCGAAGATTGAAAATGCAGAAGGAATCAAAAATATTGATGAGATCATTCACTGTGCAGACGGTATCATGGTTGCGAGAGGAGATCTCGGTGTGGAAATCCCGGCAGAGAAAGTACCGTACTTACAGAAAATGCTGATTAAGAAATGTAATGATAACTATAAGCCGGTAATCACTGCAACACAAATGTTAGACTCCATGATCCGTAATCCGCGTCCGACAAGAGCGGAAGTGACAGATGTTGCCAATGCTGTTTACGATGGAACAGATGCAGTGATGCTTTCAGGTGAAACAGCACAGGGAAAATACCCGGTGGAAGCTTTACAGATGATGGTGCACATTATTGAAAATACAGAGAAACATCTTGATTATGATGTGCTTCTTGAAAAAGCGCAGGAGCATAGAAAGAAAGGAATTTCTAGTGCGATTGGATATTCTTCTGTGGCAACTGCAATGAATCTTTCGGCAAAATGTATTATCACACCGTCTGTAACTGGTGCAACAGCAAGAGTAGTGTCTAAGTTCAAACCAAAGGCAGATATTATCGGTGTGACACCGTATGAAGAAACTTTGAGAAAAATGCAGATCTACTGGGGTGTAACACCAGTAAAATCGATTGAATACAACACAACAGAAGACATCTGTAACGATGCGATCGATCTTGTGACAGCAAAGAGACTTGTGGAGCCGGGTGATATTGTCGTAATGACAGCGGGAATTCCGTCCCCAACGATCAAAAAATCACGTGACGGCGTAAGTAATATGATGAGAATCGCTGTAGTGGAATAAAATAGTCCGAGAGGGCATGACAAGACGGTATACAGCTGTTCGGTCATGCCTTCTCTGCAATAGAAAAGGAGAAGAAACGATGACGAAGAAACCATTTGTGACAAAAGAGCAACTGGAAGAGATTGCAAAAGTCTATCCGACTCCGTTTCACATTTATGACGAGAGAGGAATCCGTGAAAATGTGAGAGCACTAAAGGAAGCTTTTTCTTGGAATAAGGGATATAAAGAATATTTTGCGGTCAAGGCAACACCTAATCCATTTTTAATTCAGATTTTAAGAGAATACGGATGTGGGTGCGACTGTTCTTCTTATACAGAATTGATGATGTCGGAAGCAATCGGAGCTGTGGGAGAAGATATTATGTTTTCTTCCAATGCAACTCCGGCAGAAGAATTTGTCTATGCGGATAAGTTGGGAGGAATTATCAATCTGGATGATTTTACCCATATTGATTTTCTGGAGAAGGCAATCGGACATATCCCGGAGACCATCAGCTGCCGGTACAATCCGGGTGGGCTGTTTCAAATCAGCAATGATATTATGGACAATCCTGGAGATGCGAAATATGGAATGACGACAGAGCAGCTGTTTGATGCATTCCGAATTTTAAAAGAAAAAGGGGCAAAACACTTCGGAATTCATGCCTTTCTTGCAAGCAACACAGTGACAAATGAATATTATCCGATGCTTGCAAAAGTTTTGTTTGAAGTGGCAGTGAAGTTGCAGAAAGAAACAGGAGTCCATATTAAATTTATCAACCTGTCTGGTGGAATTGGAATTCCGTATCGCCCGGATCAAGAACCGAACGATATCCATGCGATCGGGGAAGGGGTCAGAAAAGTATATGAGGAAGTACTTGTGCCAGCAGGTATGGGAGATGTTGCAATCTATACAGAACTTGGCAGATTTATGATGGGGCCGTACGGTGCACTTGTGACAAGGGCAATCCATGAAAAACATACGCATAAGGAATACATTGGCTGCGATGCATGTGCGGTAAATCTGATGCGCCCGGCAATGTATGGGGCTTATCATCATATTACAGTTATGGGAAAAGAGGATGCGCCATGTGACCATAAGTATGATGTGACGGGATCACTCTGTGAAAATAATGATAAATTTGCGATTGATCGCATGCTTCCAAAGATCGATATTGGAGATCTGCTTTATATCCATGATACTGGTGCACACGGATTTGCAATGGGATATAACTATAATGGCAAATTGAAATCGGCAGAACTTTTGTTGAAAGAAGACGGAAGTGTACAGATGATCCGGAGAGCAGAGACGCCGGCGGATTACTATGCGACGTTTGATTGCTTTGAAATTGGAAAAAAATTGATAAAATAAGTAAAAAATAGAAAAAAGAACTTGCAATTCAAAAAAAAGTGTGTTATGATAAATCTCGGTTCTGAGAGATGAACCGAGGTAAAAGAGCCGATGTGGCGGAATTGGCAGACGCACATGACTCAAAATCATGCGGAGCGATCCGTGCCGGTTCGAGTCCGGCCATCGGCAGTAAAATCCAGATTACTTTAAGTAGTCTGGATTTTTTGCATAGAAAAACACTTGCAATCGGGGGACGCAAGCGGTCATATGTAATTTGTAAGTTAGAGAAAACAGTGTATTTTAGAAAGATAATTAAAAATAATAGAAAACTATAAATAAGTAATAAAAATAATTGACTATTTTGGTAAATAGAATTAAAATAAAGAAAACGAAAAGAAAAGGGGTTGAAGGCAATGTTGAATCATATTCAGAGTATCATTGTAATGACTACTGTTGTATTGACTGGAATTGTGGCTGCGCTTTTTATGAAAGGGCATGTAGATTACAAAATTGAACCGTTCCATAAGTTCTTTAACCTTTTGGAACTCGGATTTTTTAAGATCTGTGATAAGATCGGTGCCAGCAAAAAGTACTTTGATTTAAAGAAGAGTGAAGAAGTACAGAATTATCAGCTAGAGCTTGGCTGGACAGATGTGGTAGAGAACGGACATAAGAAAGCTGCAAGATAGTTGGTACAGACAAGGTTACAGTAGTAAGAAATCTGTCGGACGATAGTCAAAGACAGATTGTACGGAATATCAATAGCAGAAATAGGAATGTGTCAGACACATTCCTATTTCTTTGAGAAGAAAGGAAGAACAGATGCAGATTAGAAGAGGAAAAGCAGAAGAAATCGATAAAATTATGAGGATATATGAGCAGGCACGTGCATTTATGAGAAAAAACGGAAATGCGACACAATGGGACAAGGGTTACCCTTCCAGAGAATTGATTCTAAAAGAAATTGAACAAGGGTGTCAGTACGTTTGTGAGGAGGAAGAAGCTATTGTGGCAGTCTTTAGCCTGTGTGGCGGACCAGATCCAACTTATGAGAAAATATGGGATGGACAGTGGTTGAACCAGTCTCCCTATCATGTCTTGCACCGACTGGCATCCAGCGGAGAAAGAAAGGGAGCGGGAATGTTTTGCCTGCAATGGAGCATTGAGCAAAGCGAGGAAATTCGAGTGGATACACATGAGGCGAATCTGCCTATGCAGCGCCTGCTGGAAAAGAATGGATTTGTCAAATGTGGAAAGATCCAAGTGGCAGACGGCACAGAAAGAATCGCCTTTCAGTTAAAGAAGTAATTTGTTTCAGAGAAAAACAGTAGGCAGGTTGAGATGTGGGGATTTGAGTGTGAATGAAACTATGTTGTCTGGATCAGGTCGTTTAGAGAGCCGAAAGTATATCCCATCTCTTCCCATTTTGTGAGCAGTTCGTCTAAGATAGAGGCATTTGTGCTGGAAGTACTGTGGAGGAGGACGATCGCACCAGGGTGGATGCGGCCGAGTAGTTTTTCAAATGCTTCTTCCCTGGTCGGTTGCTGATCCTGATACCAGTCTACATAGGCGAGGCTCCAGAAAAAGGTGTGATACCCCATCTCTTTTGCCATCTGTAGATTGGCTTCGCTATATTTTCCTTGTGGCGGGCGGTAAAATTTTGTCATTTCTTCTCCGGTTGTCTTCTGGTAAAGTGTCGACAGTTCTCCAAGCTCTTTTTCGAATGCTTCTTTTGTAGAGATTTTAGACATGTCAGGATGGGTATATGTATGATTCCCAACGATGTGTCCTTCTTGCTGCATGCGTTTCACTAAATCCGGATTTTCTTTTAGAAAATTTCCGACGACAAAAAAAGTTGCAGGGACATGATGCTTTTTTAGCGCATCGAGGATTGGAACAGTATTTCCGTTTTCATATCCTGCATCAAAAGTAAGATAGATTATTTTCTTATCGGGATTTCCGGCATAAAATGCATTGTATTTTGAAAGTTCTCCGGAGGTGGCATTCCCGGTTGGTGTTTTTCCTTCTTCGGGAAAACTTAGTCCCCAGTTACCGTCGGCAGCTGTGGGGATTGCCTTCAAAGACTGTTGTTTCTGTAAATGGGCAGTCATGGTGCCGATACAAAATGCGGCGCTGAATAAGAAACATAGTTTGAAAGCAGAAATCAGATGCTGTTTTTTGAACATAGAAAACTCCTGAAAGATATTGTTATTCTAATATATGGAAAATCAGAAGTCGTATGCATTAAGAAACAAAGTGAAATTTTTAAAAAAGATTGTAGTATCCCCCAAAGTGCAGTATAATAAGACACAAAGTGCGGCATATGACAGGAAAGCTGCCATTGCCCGGAATACCAGAGTTTATCTCTGCGATTTCATTATAAGTCAGAAGAAGGGAAGGAAGAGATTTATGCAATACAGAGAACAGATTGAAGCTTATTTAGACGCACACAAAGAGGAAATGCTCGCAGATATCTGCCGTCTGATCAGAATCAATAGTACAAAAGGGGAAGCAGCCATCGATTGTCCGTTTGGGGAAGGACCGGCGAAAGCACTTGCAGAAGCACTTGAGATGGCAGAAGGATACGGATTTACAGTGAAAAATTATGAAAACTATGTCGGAACAGCAGATTTAAGCGACATGGAAAAGCAGTTGGACATTTTGGCACATCTTGACGTAGTTCCGGCAGGTGACGGATGGAGCGTGACAGAACCGTACATGCCAGTTATCAAAGATGGAAGAGTGTATGGCCGGGGAAGTGCTGATGACAAAGGACCTGCAATTGCGGCAATGTATGCAATGCGTGCAGTGAAAGAACTTGGTATTCCATTAAACAAAAATGTACGTTTGATTCTTGGAACTGACGAGGAGTGTGGAAGCAGTGATATCGCACATTACTACGCGGTAGAGAAAGAAGCACCGATGACATTTTCGCCGGATGCAGATTTCCCGGTGATCAATATTGAGAAGGGAAGTCTGAATGGACATTTTGTTGCAAAATGGGACACAGAAGAGGTATCTCCACGTATTTTAAGTGTTTCTGGCGGCAAGATCGTCAACATTGTTCCGGGAAAAGCTACTGCAAGTGTAGTTGGAATTGGTAGCGCAGAGATTCTGGAGAAGGCAGAGCAGGTACAAAAGAAAACTGGCGTTGTCTTTACTTGTGAGGAATCAGAAGGAACTGTGATCATCCATGCAGAGGGAGAAGGCGCACATGCTTCTAAGCCGGAAGAAGGAAAGAATGCATTGACAGCACTTCTGGAATTATTATGTATGCTTCCATTTGCAGCATGCAGTACAACAGATGCAGTAGAAAAATTACATCGGATGTTCCCGTCCGGAGATCATCAGGCGGAGGCGCTTGGTATCAATCTGGAAGATGAACTTTCTGGGAAACTCACAATGAATTTTAGTGTTCTAGAGTTAAATGAAGATGGACTGGATGGAATCTTTGACAGCCGGATTCCGATTTGCGGTACAACAGAGAACGTATTAAATGTCGTAAAAGAAAGAATGGAAGAAGATGGGATCACATTATTAAATGAGACACAGAATCCGCCGCATCATGTTCCGGCAGATTCTCCTCTTGTTCAGACATTGCTTGCGTGCTATGAAGAATATACCGGACAGAAAGGAGAATGCCTGGCAATCGGAGGAGGTACTTATGTACATCACTTGGAAAGAGGTGTCGCTTTCGGATGCTCGATGCCGGGAACGGATAATAGAATGCATGGTGCGGATGAATTTGCAGTTGTCGATGAGTTGGTGCTCAGCGCTAAAATTTTCGCACAGGTAATCTGCGAACTCTGCTGTTAGGAATAAGTTGATGAGAACAAAAAAGATGATATACGGCGGTCTTTTGACTGCCGTTGGACTTGTACTGCCGCAGGCATTCCATGTATTTGGGCAAGGAGTGGGCATGGCATTTTTGCCGATGCATCTTCCTGTGATGATTGCCGGAATCTTGCTTGGACCTTGCTATGGCGGGCTGATTGGACTGATTGTCCCTCTCGTAAGCTCTATGCTTACCGGGATGCCGCCGGTACCTAAACTTTATTTTATGCTTGTGGAACTTGTGGCTTACGGAATTTTCACTGGAATTTTTATCAGAAAAATGAATGTGTATTTCACTTTGCTCAGCGCGATGATCCTTGGAAGAGTGTTGTATGGATGTTCCTTGATCATTGGTGTTAAGCTTTTGGGATTCCATTTCCCGTTTGCCAATATGGGAGCGTTTATGGCAGGGATTGTATCTGGAATTCCGGGGATGATCCTTCAGATCACGGTAATCCCACTTTTCTATTTTACATTAAAAAAGGGAGGATGGATGATTGAACGAGACAGAGGTGAGGAGTAAGGAGCAGAAGATCGAAGAACAACTGAGGAATGCGGTTACGATTCTGAAAGAGGAGCAGAAAAGCTGTGTAATCTTATCGGAAGATGGAGCGGTAAGGTGTTCGGATGCCATCGGGATCAAGCCGCTTATGGTGGAGCTACGCGCAGACAGAAAAGCATTTCAAGGATCTGTAATTGCGGACAAGGTTGTTGGAAAGGCTGCAGCACTTCTGGCGGTTCTCGGAGAAGTTCAAGCCGTATTTGGAAGAGTTATGAGTGAGGGTGCTGTTAGTATATTTGAAAAGCATCAGATTCCATATCAATTTGAAACCCTTGTGCCGTATATTGAGAACAGGACAAAGGATGGCATGTGTCCGATGGAAGAGACGGTACAGTTGGTGGAAGATCCAGAGGAAGCGTTTGAAGCATTAGAAAAAACGATCGCCCGGTTGATGAAAAAATAAAATCTCTTTTAAAACGATCTGATTTGGTGTATGATAAATAAGAACGAGACACCGAAACGGAGAGAGAAGAATGAGTGAAAAAATTGTATTAATAGATGGACATAGTATTTTAAACAGAGCGTTTTATGGGGTCCCTGATCTGACGAATGCAGAGGGGCTTCATACAAACGCTATTTATGGTTTTTTGAATATTTTATTTAAAATATTAGAAGAAGAGCGCCCGGACTATCTGACCGTCGCATTTGATGTCCATGCTCCTACTTTCCGCCATAAGATGTTCTCGGACTATAAAGGGACGAGAAAACCAATGGCAGAGGAGTTGAGACAGCAAGTACCGGTGATGAAAGAAGTACTCCGTGCGATGAAGATAAAAATTGTAGAGCAGGAAGGCCTGGAAGCGGATGATCTGCTTGGGACAATCGCGGGGATCGGAGAGCGTGCAGGAATGGATGTGGCGATTTTGTCGGGGGATAGAGATTTACTGCAGCTTGCTACGGATCATGTCAAAATACGGATTCCAAAGACAAAACAGGGAAAGACAGAGATTGAAGATTATTATGCCGCGGACGTGAAAGCAAGGTATCAGGTAACTCCGCAGGAATTTATTGATCTGAAAGCGCTGATGGGAGATGCCTCAGACAATATTCCGGGAGTGCCGAGTATTGGAGAGAAGACTGCGACAAAGATTATCACAGAGTATGGGTCTGTGGAAAATGCTTATGCACATGTCGAGGAACTGAAGCCACCGCGTGCGGCAAAAGCATTAAAGGAACATTATGACAAGGCGCAGATGAGCAAAATCCTTGCCACGATTGAAGTAAATGCACCGATTTCTTACGAACTTTCAGAGGCAAAAATCGGAAATCTATATACCGAGGAAGCTTATGAGTATTTCCAGAAACTTCAGTTTAAAAATCTGCTCGGCAGATTCGATGTGGAAGCAAAGGGAAATCAGATAGAAAATGCATTTGTCCGTGTGACAGATAAACAGCAGGCAGAAGAACTGTTTGCCCGTGCAGGAAAAGAAACTTTTGTCGGAGTAAGCTTCGGGAAAGAAGAAAAAGATGCAGTACCGCTGTTTTCTCATTCTTCCGGATTTGGAAGTGTAGGACTTGCTTTTAGTGAGAAAGAAATCTACACGATTGTGGCAGAGGGAGAGCTTACGATGGAAGACCTGTTTTCGCTTGTGGGAACATTGGCTAAGACAACGGTTGTTGCATTGTTTGATGTGAAAGCAGCGCTTTCCTATGTGAGGATAGAAGATCCTGAGTCGTGCTTTGATGTCGGAATTGCAGCGTATCTGCTAAATCCGTTAAAAAGCGACTATACGTGGCTGGACGTGGCCGCAGAGCATTTGTCACTGCTTATCGATGAGAAGACAGAAGGCTATTGCAGAAGCTGCTACGAAGCATATGTAATCTGGGCGGCGGCAGCTGTGCTGGAAGAAAAAATGAAAGAGAGCGGGACGGAAGAACTATTCCGCACCATTGAGATGCCGCTTTTGTTTACTTTATTTGCAATGGAACAGGCTGGTGTGCGCGTGGAAGCGGAGGCACTCCGTTTTTATGGAGAGCAGCTTGGGACAAAGATTGTAGAGTTGGAAAAGGAAATTTATGCGCAGGCAGGAGAAGCGTTCAATATCAATTCGCCAAAGCAGCTTGGCGTGATTTTATTCGAGAAACTGAAACTGCCACATGGGAAGAAGACGAAGACCGGCTATTCAACGGCAGCAGATGTCCTTGATAAGCTTGCACCGGAATATCCAGTTGTCGAGAAGATCTTAGAGTATCGCCAGCTTACGAAATTAAAATCGACTTATGCAGATGGATTGGCGAATTATATCTGTGCCGATGGAAGAATTCACGGTAAGTTTAATCAGACGATCACTGCAACTGGACGAATCAGCAGTACAGAACCGAATCTCCAGAACATTCCGGTTCGGATGGAACTTGGAAGGCTGATCCGGAAAGTCTTTATTCCGGAAGAGGGGTATGTATTTGTGGATGCAGACTATTCACAGATTGAGCTTAGAATTCTTGCACATTGCTCGGGGGATCAAGAATTGATCCATGCCTATCGCGAAGCGAAGGACATTCACCGGATTACTGCTTCTCAGGTATTCCACACACCGTTTGATGAGGTGACAGAACTTCAGCGGAGAAATGCGAAGGCGGTAAACTTTGGAATTGTTTATGGAATCAGCTCTTTTGGACTGAGTCAGGACCTAAGTATTACGAGAAAAGAGGCTTCGGAATATATTGATCGCTATTTTGAGACCTATCCGGGGATTAAGAAGTTTTTAGATGACACAGTCGCCCATGCAAAAGAGATGGGATATGTTGTCACACTGTTTGGAAGAAGACGTCCGGTACCGGAACTTGCATCAAGCAACTTTATGCAGCGGTCTTTCGGGGAGCGTGTGGCAATGAATGCTCCGATCCAGGGAACAGCAGCAGATGTGATGAAGATTGCAATGATCGGAGTACACCGGGAATTGACGGAACGAAAGATGAAATCAAGACTGGTGTTGCAGGTACACGATGAACTTCTGATCGAGGCATATGAAGAAGAAGTGGAAGATGTGAAGAAAATTCTGAAGGAACAGATGGAGCAGGCGGCACAGCTGGATGTTCCGCTGGAAGTGGACATGCACACAGGACGAAACTGGTATGAGGCAAAATAGCATGAAGATTATCGGGATTACCGGAGGTGTTGGATCCGGGAAAAGTGAAGTGCTGAAGTTTTTAGAAAAAAATTATCAGGCGACTGTCTGCGAGGCAGATAAGATGGCGCATAAACTACAAATGCCGGGGGAGCGCTGTTATGAGAGAATTGTCGAACACTTTGGGGCGGAGGTTCTTGATGACGAAAAAGAAATCGACCGAAAAAAGCTTGGAGCGATTGTATTTGCAGATGCAGAAGAATTACAGTTTTTAAATCAGATGATCCATCCAGAAGTTAAGCGGGATTTTTTAGAACGGATCCAATCAGAACGTATGAAGGGCACAACACTTTTGATTTTTGAGGCGGCACTTTTATTGGAGGAGCATTATGAGGAAATCTGTGATGAGGTTTGGTATATTTATACAGAAAAAAGTATCCGCGTACAGCGCCTGAAAGAGGCTAGAGGGTATACAGAGGAGCAGTGCGAAGAGATTATGCAAAATCAGAATCCAGATGAGCTTTTCTTCCAGAAGTGCGACAGAGTAATTGATAATAGTGAATCTTTGGAAGAAACAAAGAGACAGATAAAGGAGATATTAGAAAAAATGGAGATACAGTCACGATGAGATTATGCAGTATAGCAAGCGGGAGCAGTGGAAATTGTATTTATGTGGGAAGTGATCATACGCATCTTCTGATTGATACGGGAATCAGTAAGAAACGAATTGAAGAAGGATTGAAAAATCTGGAGATCAAAGGAGAGGAACTGGATGGAATCTTACTTACGCATGAACATTCTGACCACATTCAGGGACTTGGTGTGTTCAGCAGAAAATATGAGATTCCTGTCTATGCTACACCAGGAACCATTCGAGGAGTCAGGGAATACAAAAAACTTGGAGAGATTCCTGACGGACTGTTTCATGAGATTGATGTAGATCAGAAATTTACGCTTGGAGATTTGAGTGTGGAAGCATTTGCGATCTCTCATGATGCGAATGAGCCGTCCGGGTACCGGATCGAGCAAGGTGGGCAATCGGTTGCAGTGGCGACGGATCTTGGGATTTATGATGAATATACCGTGTCAAAGCTACAAAATTTGGATGCGGTTCTTTTAGAGGCAAATCATGATATTCATATGCTGGAAGTGGGGAGTTATCCGTACTATCTGAAGCAGAGAGTTCTGGGAAATCGAGGACACTTGTCAAATGAATTGTCAGGTCGCCTTCTCTGTGATATTTTGCATGAGAATTTGAAACATGTCCTGCTTGGACATTTGAGCAAAGAAAATAATTATTCGGAACTGGCATATGAGACGGTGAAAATGGAAGTGCTGTTAAGTGATGTTCCGTACAAACCGGGAGATTTCCGGATGGAAGTCGCAAGGAGAGATGTGCCATCAGATATTATCACTGTTTAATGGCAAGAAGGAGAGATGTATGAAAAAGATAGCAATTGTAACAGACAGTAACAGCGGGATTACGCAGGCGCAGGCAAAACGTCTGGGGATAGAAGTAATACCGATGCCGTTTTTTATAGATGGGAAATTATATCTGGAAGACATTACGCTGACGCAGGAAGAATTTTATCAGCATTTGACACAAGATTCTGATATTTCGACTTCTCAGCCGGCGCCGGGAGAAATAATGGAATTATGGGATAGCCTTTTGGAAGAGTACGAGGAGATTGTACACATTCCGATGTCCAGTGGATTGAGCAGTTCGTGTGAGACTGCGATGGCGCTTGCAGCAGATTATGACGGTCGGGTGCGCGTGGTAAATAACCAGAGAATATCTGTGACGCAGAGACAGTCTGTTTTGGATGCAATGGAACTTGCAGCAGAAGGGAAGAGCGCAGTGGAAATCCAGGAGCGTTTGGAGGAAGAAAAACTGGATGCGAGTATTTACATTACCGTAGATACCTTGAAATACTTGAAAAAGGGAGGGCGGATCACTGCGGCGGCAGCGGCAATCGGAACGGTGCTGAATTTAAAACCCGTTCTCCAGATTCAAGGCGAGAAACTCGATGCGTTTGCAAAAGTGCGTGGATGGAAGCAGGCAAAAAAAGCGATGTTAGATGCGCTGGAGAAAGACATTAAGGAACGTTTTGGAAAGGAAAAGGTATATCTCCAGGCTGCGTACACCTGTTCAGAGGAAGATGCTGCCAAATGGAAAGAAGAGATCGAGAGCAGATTTTCGGGATATGAGGTACATATGGACAAATTGTCTCTGAGTGTGGCGTGTCACATCGGGCCGGGAGCAATGGCAGTCGCATGTACAAAAGTGATGGGAAAATAATACGAATAGAGGAAGAATGATAGTAAAAAAACTCCGCCCTGCAAGGCAACTGAGAATCTAAAAAGATTTGAGAGCCTGGCTGGGCGAAGTTTTTTGCCTTTTAAAGGCGTATAATGGATTGTCTGTATTCGTTGTGAAAAGGCCTCTGAAATTTGTCTGTGACGACGGATTCATAGAGATTAGCGCTGTGAACGTCTTCTTGAATCATATCTTCGGCAGCTTTGGATGTGAGCGCGGCAGAAGCAAGCTTTGTGATCAGAGGGATACGGCTTTCCTTTTTCAGGAGTGAAAAGAGCGGGGTGGCTGATTTTTGGAATCCCAGTATACGCGCATAAAGAGGGGGAGCACTCTTATCAGGGTCCGGAATTTCCAGACAGACATGGAGAAGAGCACGGCTGATGCGCGTGTAGGTAAGCTCCTTTGTTTTTAACAGCTCGCAGAATTGTTCCCAGTTTTGGAACTGATCTCTGCATCGGATGATCCGGTTTGCAAGCGGTGAAGAGATATCCTGCCAATGCACGAGGGAGTCTGCAGTTTCCTGTAGCAGTCGGTATTTCAGCAAGAGAGAAAAGTCGTTGGAACACACTGGGAAGCGAATGTTATATGCCTCTTTGCAAAGTAGATGGACGGTCTCGGGAACATGCCCGACAAGAGTAGAAAGGGCATCTTCTCCTTGGGAGAGAAAAAGTTTGCGGATTGCAGAGGCAGAACTAAAAGTTTCATGAGGAACAGCGTCATGATAGTGTGCTCCTTGCCGCTGGATCGTGAGTGGACGGATGGGGCTCTTTCGTCGTTTCAATGCTTTTAGGTATTCAATTCCTAAAATATTGTTTGGTTCATTTAAAATATTGCAGAGCGCTTGGTCGTTGAGTGTCTGCAAGGCGGCTTTTTTTCGGGCTACAGGATAAGAAAGGCCAGATTTTAGCGATGCCTGGAGTGCTTCTTTGAAACTGGCGGGCTCTTCCAAAAGAAATTGAGCGAGCGAAAGAAGCTTTTCAATCTCACCGCATTCACTTCCAAAACAAAGGAAATCAACACAGCCAAGCGCGTCTAGAAGAGATACAGCCCCAAAGGCGAAAAATTCTGCACTGCCTGTGGCATAGCGGACGGGAAGTTCTAAAACAAGAGAAGCACCACATTGAAGAGCCATCTGCGTACGGACATCTTTTGGAAGAATTGCGGGACCGCCGCGCTGTACGAAGTCTCCGCTCATGATGACGATCAGGTAATCGGCATCCGTCAGTTCTTTTGCTTTTTGAATGTGATAGAGATGTCCGTTGTGGAACGGATTGTATTCGGTGATAAGACCTGCGATTTTCATTGTTGGTTCTCCCTTTCTATAATCGTATTTCAGAATTATACTATAATATTTTTTGTTTGACAATCGAGGGAGAAGTCGATACACTTAAATTAGTGCGATTTATTTAAAACAGGGTAAAAAAGAGAAGAGGGAGGGTGCATATGCCAGAAGAAAGAATTGAAGAACTACTTGAACAGCGTGATTTTAAACAGTTGAAGCTGGAGTTGGAAGATATGTATCCTGTGGATCTCGCAGAGATCATGGAAGAGTTGACAGATAAACAGGTTGTATTGATTTTCAGGCTTCTCCCAAAAGAGGAGGCAGCAGAGACTTTTTCGTATATGAATGCGGAGATGCGTCAAGTGTTGATCGATGCACTGACGGATTCGGAATTACAGGAAGTCATGGAAGAGATGTATATTGATGACACGGTCGATGTACTGGAGGAAATGCCTGCAAATGTGGTAGATCGTCTTTTGCTTGTGACAGATGAGGAGACGAGAAAGCAGATCAATATGTTGCTCCAGTATCCGGATGACAGCGCTGGAAGTATCATGAATGTAGAGTACATCGCGCTGAGAAAAGAGATGACAGTGGCAGAAGCAATTTTGAAAATCAGGCAGGTCGGAATCAATAAAGAGACGATCTATACTTGTTATGTGACAGAAAAGAGAAAACTGATTGGAAGTGTGGATGTCAAAGATCTTCTGACAACAGGTGAAAATAAGGTGATTGAAGAAATCATGGAGACCAACCCGCTGTTTGTCAGAACATTAGACGACAAAGAAGATGTGGCAAATACAATACACAAATATGGACTGATCGCGATACCCGTGTTGGATCAGGAGATGTGCATGGTAGGAATTGTCACGGTCGACGATGCGATGATCGTTCTGCAGGATGAGGCGACAGAAGATATGAGTGTAATGGCAGGTGTGGTTCCGAATGAGGAGTCTTATTTTGGTACGTCTGTCTGGAAACATGCCAGAAACCGTTTTCCATGGCTGCTGTTTCTTATGCTCTCGGCAACGATCACAGGTTTGATTTTAGGACATTTTGAGGCAGCGCTTGCAGTGATGCCGATTTTAAATACGTTTATTCCAATGTTGACAGGAACAGGAGGAAACTGTGGATCACAGAGCTCTACATTGATCATCCGTGGTCTGACAGTAGGAGAGATTGAGTTTAAGGATATCTTCCGAGTGTTGTTCAAGGAGATACGGGTAGCACTTCTTGTAGGACTCTGTCTGTCGATGGTGAATGGAGTTCGCGTGATCATTATGTATGGCGATCCGCTTCTTGCCTTTGCGATCGGATTGACAATGATTGCAACGATCCTTCTTTCTAAGACAGTAGGGTGTGTTCTTCCGCTGGTCGCAAAAAAGTGTGGACTAGATCCGGCGATTATGGCAGCGCCGCTGATTACAACTTTAGTGGATACAGGTACAATTCTTGTGTACTTTGCGATTGTGACAAGGATTTTTCATATCTAATTTGGGAAAAATTTCGGAAGATTAGTGTAAATTAGCAAAAAATGAGAATTATTGACATATAATTAACAAAGCTTGTATACAAAAAGCATTTGCGCTATAATAAGATATATGAGAAAAATGAAAGGGGTCATAAATCATGGGATTTATTGATGTAATTAAAGCAAAAGCAAAAGCAGACAAAAAAGTAATCGTACTTCCGGAGACAGAAGACAAAAGAACTTATGAAGCGGCAGAAGCTGTTTTAAAAGAAGGCACAGCAAATCTGATTCTTGTCGGAAGCAAGGAAGGGATCGAGAAGAATGGAGCTGGATTTGATCTTACGGGAGCAGTGATCGTAGACCCTGCAACAGATGAGAGAACAGCAGGATATATTGCAAAACTCGTAGAACTGAGACAGAAAAAAGGAATGACAGAGGAGCAGGCAAAAGAGATTCTTCTGACAAATTATTTATATTATGGAGTAATGATGGTGAAAATGGGAGATGCTGACGGTATGGTATCCGGAGCATGCCACTCCACAGCGGATACATTAAGACCATGCTTACAGATCTTAAAGACAAAACCAGGCACAAAATTAGTATCTGCATTCTTTGTTATGGTTGTTCCAGACTGTGAGATGGGAGAACACGGAACATTTATCTTTGGAGATTCTGGTCTTGAGCAGAACCCAGATCCAGAAAAACTTGCAGCAATCGCAATTTCTTCAGCAGAATCTTTCCGTACATTAGTTGGAGCAGAACCGAAAGTTGCTATGCTTTCCCACTCTACAAAGGGAAGTGCAAAACATGCAGATGTTGATAAAGTTGTAGAAGCAACAAAGATTGCAAAAGAGGCAGCTCCAGAATTAATGCTGGATGGAGAACTTCAGTTAGATGCAGCAATCGTTCCGGAAATTGGTGAATCAAAAGCTCCGGGAAGCAAAGTGGCAGGACATGCTAACGTACTGATTTTCCCGGATTTAGATGCAGGAAATATCGGATACAAACTTGTGCAAAGACTTGCAAAAGCAGAAGCATATGGACCGCTCACACAGGGAATTGCAAAGCCGGTTAATGATCTGTCACGCGGATGCAGCGCAGCAGACATTGAGGGTGTAATTGCAATCACAGCAGTACAGGCTCAGGCAGCAGAATAAAAGTGCATTAGACAGGAGAAATGTAAAAGTGGTAGCATTTCTTCTGTTAAAATAAAATATCATAACCAAACGGAGGAAAGAAACATGAATATTTTAGTAATCAACTGTGGAAGTTCTTCTTTGAAATTCCAGCTGATCAACTCAGAATCAGAAGGAGTTCTTGCAAAAGGACTCTGTGAAAGAATCGGAATCGACGGAAAGCTGACCTATCAGCCAGAAGGTGGAGAAAAGACAACATCTGATAAGGCAATGCCGACACATACAGAGGCTATTCAGTTTGTGATCGATGCCTTGACAGATGAGAAGACAGGTGTTGTAAAGAGCCTTGATGAGATCAATGCGGTTGGACATCGTGTTGTACATGGCGGAGAGAAATTTGCAAGTTCTGTAGTGATCGATGACGAAGTGTTAAAGGCGATTGAAGAATGTAACGACCTTGCACCATTACATAATCCTGCAAACCTGATCGGAATCAATGCATGCCGTGAATTAATGCCGGGAGTTCCTATGGTAGCTGTATTTGACACAGCATTTCATCAGACAATGCCAAGCAAAGCATACATGTATGGACTTCCATATGAGTATTATGAGAAATACAAAGTAAGACGCTACGGATTTCATGGTACAAGCCACAGCTTTGTATCAAAGAGAGTTGCAGAACTCGTTGGAAAAGCTTACGATGAGACAAAGACAATCGTATGTCATTTAGGAAATGGAGCAAGTATCTGTGCAGTGGAAAATGGAAAATCCGTGGATACTTCTATGGGACTTACACCGTTGGAAGGACTTGTAATGGGAACACGTTCTGGAGACATTGATCCTGCAATCATGGAATTCCTTGCAAAGAAAGAAAATCTTGACATTGCCGGACTTATGAACGTACTGAATAAAAAATCAGGAGTATATGGACTTTCTAATAACTTATCAAGCGACTTCAGAGATTTAAGTGAAGCGGCAGCAGACGGAAATGAAATTGCAGAGCTTGCGTTGGATGTATTTGCGTACAGAGTAGCAAAATATGTTGGAAGCTATACAGCTGCAATGAACGGAGTAGATAATATCGTATTTACAGCTGGAATCGGAGAAAACTCAGCAATCGTTCGCACAATGGTATGCAAATATTTAGGATATCTTGGAATTGAGATTGATGAAGAGCTGAACGGAAAACGCGGACAGGAAATCATTATCTCTACACCAGAATCGAAAGTAAAAGTGCTTGTAGTTCCTACAAATGAAGAACTTGCGATTGCTCGTGAGACAGTTGCCTTAGTTTAATTTCTGATTATTTTGTGGAAGGAAGATAAGAAAAAAGTCTGTGCCAGACTTTTTTCTTATTTTTGTCATATAAAAGCATTGACAAACGCGTTGAACGTGATATAATAATTGAGGTGTGAATAGGAGAACTGTTTTATGATAATCAGCCTATTGAAAGTCGTGACAGCAGAAGATAAGACGATGCATCTGAATGCAGAGATGGAACTGGAAGAGTTTCGCACGAAGGCTGGTAGATTTCCGATTATAGAGAAAGAGCCAGTAGAGTTTGTGATCCGGCATGTGAAGAACCGTCAGGTACTTATTTCCGGGAAAACAAAGGTTGTAATTTCGATTCCGTGTGATCGCTGTCTGAAAGAAGTACCGTATGAATTTTTGATTGAGTTTGAGAAAGATGTGAATCTGAACGAATTGAATCAATCAGAAGCGCACGATGAAACAGCAGAAGAAAAGAATTATATTGACGGATATAATCTTGACGTAGACAAATTACTCTATAATGAGATTTTGATAGGATGGCCGATGAAAATTCTATGTTGTGAAGACTGTAAAGGAATTTGCAACGTATGTGGTCAAAACCTAAATGAGGGAACTTGTGACTGTGAAGACACAAGCCTTGACCCTAGAATGTCAGTTATCCGCGATGTGTTTAAGAATTTTAAGGAGGTGTAACCTATGTCAATTTGTCCAAAGAATAAATCTTCAAAAGCAAGAAGAGACAAAAGAAGAGCAAACTGGAAAATGAGCGCTCCGAATTTGGTAAAATGCAGCAAGTGTGGAGAATTAATGATGCCTCACAGAGTTTGCAAAGCTTGTGGATCTTATAACAAAAAAGAAATTATCGCTCAATAATAAGAGGATAAGGTTGAAAAGGAGGTTGGGAATCAGCCTCCTTTTTTCCATTCTTTTTTTGCTTTAGAAAGAGGAGGAAGCATATGCAGGTTGATTTATGGAAAGTCCTTGAAGCCTTTCTGGAAAATTTTAATATAAATCTGACATTGATTTCTTCAAAAGAAGATGACATCACGAAGTTTGATTTAGGAATCAGAAAGATTTTTGGGAATCAGAATACTTATGAGAAGATTGCAGCGTATGTCTGTGACACTTGTGAGAGCAGGAAGCTGTATGTCTTACAGGATGTTTTTGAAACGGAATACTGTATGTTCTGTCTGCCGGAAGAAGAGAGAAGTGTAGGAAACTACTGTTTGATCGGACCATATCAAAATGAAAAGGTAGAAGAGAACTGGCTGAATGAACTGGTGCAGACACATAAAATCCCTACAATTTATATGGGGGAACTTCAGGAATATTATCAGGCAATGCCGATTCTGCCAAACTATCAAGAGTTTAAAGAATGTCTGGTATCCATCATACGTATGTTATATAAAAATGAAGGGAAACTGCAAATCTGTTATCTAGATCACTTTACATGGACAGAAGAGCTTACTGCACCGGAAAATCAGGAAGAGTCAAACTTGTCGGCGAACTTGATAGAAGAACGCTACAAAATTGAAAATGATCTTATGAAAGCAATTTCCCAGGGGAATATTGATGCGGCTCTGAATGCAACGGCCAGAATGTCCAGTTTTCGCATTGCAGATCGCTTTAAAGAAGCAAGCAGGAATTACAGGAATTTTTTGATCACTGCAAATACGCTTTATCGAAAAGCGGCTGAGATGGGAGGAGTACATCCTTATTTGATTGACAAGGTGTCCTGTGCGTTGGCAAAAAAGATTGAGACAGTTTGCACTCGTGCAGAGTACAGCCATTTTAATCGAGAAATGATTCGAAGATATTGTATGTTGGTGCAAAATTATTCGTTTCAGAAATATACACCGCTTGTGCGAAAGGCGATGAATTATATTGAACTGAACATCAGTCAAGGGGTTTCTTTGAAAAATCTGTCGGAAGAGCTCAATGTGAATGCAAGTTATCTTTCCACGGTGTTTAAAAAGGAGATGGGGCAGACGGTGACGGAATATATCAATCAGCGCAGAGTAGAAATAGCCATTCTCTATTTAAACACAAGCTCTATGCAAATCCAAGACATTGCTTTCCGGGTGGGAATCTGCGATGTGAATTACTTTAGCAAAGTTTTTAAAAAGATCACCGGGATGACTCCGACAAAATATCGTGAAAAAGTACTTTCAGCAACAAAAATGTAGAATAAGGAAATACAAAAGCTACAAAAAAGCAGCAGAAACAAAGGGGTTTCTGTTGTTTTTTTACATTGCAAGTCAAAAAAATAACAATTTTCCTTATTTCAGACAAAATTTTACTTATTTCTTTTGCGAATACATGTTAGAATGTCAACATAAGGAGGGACGAGTAAATAATAGAAAGGGAATTCTAAAATACCATTTGCCTTGAGTATTTTCATTGATTTGAGAAATGAAAGAAAGAGGAAAATAAGAATGAAAAAACCTTTAGAAGAAAACGGTATCCACCGTGCGAAATTATGGGAGATAGCATTCTATGCGTTGAATAATACTTCCACAAATATTTATATGGCATTGATGGGATATATCAGTTATTATCTGATTGGTATTGTCGGAGTAGGAGCAGTTTTAGCGGGTTCATTTGTTACTGTTATGAGAATTTGGGATGGTGTGACTGACCCATTTGTTGGCTTTGTTGTAGATAAGACAAATACAAAGTTTGGTAAAAATAGACCATTTATTGTAGTCGGACAGATTATTTTGTTTGTATCTTCATTTATCCTGTTTAATGTGACACCGAGTATTCCAAAAGCTGGAAGATTTCCATTTTTTGTTGTAGTTTATATGGTTTATATCATCGGATATACTTGCCAGTGTGTTGTTACAAAATCAGCACAGTCTTGCTTGACAAACGATCCAAAGCAAAGACCAATCTTTGCTATGTTCGATTCCGTGTATAATGTTGTAGCATTGACAATGATTGTTCCGATTTATATTTCTGGTACTTTGATTCCGAAATATAACGTAACAAACGATGCTGGAGAAGTAACACTTTCTGCATTCTATAACCCTGAAATGTTCCACCACCTTCAATTACTGTTTGGTTGTATCGCAGCAGTTTGTGCAGTGCTGGCAGTAATTGGTCTTTGGAGAAAAGACCGTCAGGAATATTTTGGAACTGGAGAAGTTGTGAAAGTCGGATTTAAAGATTATGTGGATGTACTCGCACATAACCGTGCGATTCAGATGCTTGTTGCATCAGCTTCTTCAGACAAACTTAGTATGTCAATGAGAAACAATGCGACAATTATGATTACAATGTTTGGTGTTATTTGTGGTAATTATGCGCTTTACGGTTCTGTATCTGCATTAACATCTATTCCGGTTTGTCTTTTAACAATCCTTGGTATGGGATATATCGGAAGAAACTTAGGGCAAAAGAAAGCTCTTGTAATCGGAACAATAGGATCAATCGCATCAGCACTTGGAATTTTCTTGTTAATGTGGCTCGGTGATCCAACATCTATGAAGCTTCCAATTGTAAACGGTATCAAAGGTTTGCTGAATCCGGCTACATGGTCTCCAGCTAACTGGAGCTTATTTGGACTGACATTTATTTTCCTGTATATTGTACTGGGAGGATTTATGAGTATTGCTTCATCCATCGTTATTCCGATGACGGCAGATTGTGCAGATTATGAAGTATATCGTTCGGGAAGATATGTTCCGGGACTTATGGGAACACTGTTTAGTTTTGTTGATAAAATCATCTCATCACTTGCGGCTACATTTGTTGCGTTGATGTTTGCAGCAATCGGTTTCACAAAGGAACTTCCGGTAGAGTCTACACCATACAGTGACGGAATCTTCTGGGTGACAATGGCATGCTTTATCGGAGCACCATTGATCGGATGGATCATCAACTTGATCGCAATGAAATTCTATCCACTTACAAAAGAAAAGATGGAAGAGATTCAGGAAGAAATTGCAGCAATCAAAGCAAAAGCAATGACAAAGAAATAATATTTACAAAGAATTGGTTAAAAGGGGGAGGATTCCTGGCTGACAGTCTTTCCCATGGGAGGTAACAGACATGAAAAAAAAGGAAAGACTGGACAGTCCGGAAGACATTAAAAAGTTTTTAGAGTTAGAAAATGAATTACAGAAAACAAAAGAGGCATATGGTATTGAAGAAAAGGAGACTTTGCTGCAAAAGTTCGCAGGGTGGTATCATAACCTGCTCAACAGCAGAGAAAAGCGGCTGGTAAGCCGTAAAACATACATATGGCTGGCAGTGCTCACAGGGTGGATGGGGGGACACCGCTTCTATACACATCAGTATAAGACAGCACTTATCTACCTGTTGACATGCTGGACTGGATTTCCGCTTGCAATGACGCTTGTGGATCTAATGATTGTCATTCCGATGCAGTCGGATGATAATGGAAAAGTATTGATTTAAAATTTTAGAAAGAGGTGGAAGAAATGGAACATATTTTAATTTCTGGATTTGCAGATGAAATTAGTCCGGATTTTGATGAACAGCTTCGTGTTGTGACTTCTCTTGGAATGGAGTACATTTCTCTTAGAACAGCAGACGGGAAAGGCATCGCAGATTATACAGCAGAAGAGGTTGAGGAAAAGCTTCTGCCAAGATTGCGGGAAGCAAATGTAAAAGTTTCTTCTCTGGGATCTCCGATTGGTAAGATTAACGTAGATGATGAAGAAGCATTTGAAAAACAGCTTGTGCAGATGGAAGAACTCTGCAAAATCTGTAAAGTGCTTGATTGTAAATATATTCGCATGTTTAGCTTCTTTATTCCGGAAGGAAAGAATGCCGATGATTACAAAGAGATTGTTATTGAAAAATTAAAGAAGTTTGATGCGATCGCAGCAAAATATAGTGTTGTTATGATCCATGAAAATGAAAAAGATATTTATGGTGATATCAAAGAACGATGCAAAATCATTTTAGATGCACTTGGAAGCCCGCATTTCAAATCGGTATTTGATTTTGCGAATTTCGTACAGTGCGGGGAAGATACAATGGAATGCTGGAAATTGCTCCGTGACCATGTCGCATACATCCATATTAAAGATGCTGTGACAACAGATAAGGAGAATGTTCTTTGCGGAACAGGTGAAGGAAAGATTGCAGAAATCTTAAAAAGAGCGATCAAAGAGGAAGGTTATCAAGGCTTCCTGACATTGGAGCCGCACCTGGTACTGTTTGATGCACTTCAGTCTCTTGAGACAGAGAATGCAGAAAATATTATTAAAGAAAATAAAGCAAAAGATGGTGCAGAAGGTTACTCCATGCAGTATCATGCTTTAATAGATATTTTAGATTCCATAGAGAAATCAAACTAAGGAGGAATATAAACATGGAAAAAGTAAGATTTGGTTTAATTGGTATTGGTGCGCAAGGTGGCGCGTATGCAGGATTTTTATCAGGAAAGGGTGGATTCCCAGGAATGCCGGCACCAGAATGCCCACCGCACTGTGCATTAGGAGCACTTTGTGATATCGATCCTGAGAAGGAAGCAATGTGCAAAGAAAAATATCCGGAAGTTCCTTTCTTCAAAGATTGGAAAGAAATGGTTGCTTCTGGAACAGTCGATGCAGTAATCACAACTGTTCCACATTACTTACATACAGAAATCGCAATTTACTGTCTGGAACATGGAATGAACGTACTTGTAGAGAAACCAGCAGGGGTATATGCAAAATCTGTTCGTGAGATGAACGAGTGTGCAGCAGCTCACCCAGAGGTAGCTTTCGGAATCATGTTCAATCAGCGTACAAATAAATTATATCAGAAAGTAAAAGAAATCGTTGCTTCCGGAGAACTTGGAGAAATTCGTCGTTCTAACTGGATCATCAACTCATGGTGGCGTCCGGACAGCTACTACCGTCAGAGCGACTGGAGAGCTACATGGGGCGGAGAAGGTGGAGGTGTCCTTGTAAATCAGGCTCCTCATCAGTTAGACTTATGGCAGTGGATGTGTGGAGTTCCAAGCAAAGTATATGCAAAGATCATCTGCGGAGCTCACAGAGATATTATCGTTGACAACGATGTAACAATCGTTACAGAATATCCAAACGGAGCAACAGGAAGCTTTATCACATGTACACATGATCCAATCGGAACAGACCGTTTTGAGATTGACTTAGACGGTGGAAAGATTGTTGTGGAAGACAGCAAGAAAGCAACTGTATACCGTCTGAAAAAATCAGAAAAAGAATTAAATGATACAATGTCTATGATGGAACTTGTAAAACTGACTCAGGGAAATTCTTCAGGAGCAGACGGACTGTACGACATCGAAACATTTGAGAACACAGATGGATGGGGAGTACAGCACACAACTGTTATGGAAGATTTTGCAAAACACATCATCGAAGGAACACCGTTATTAGCTCCTGGAGCAGACGGAATCAATGGAGTAAACCTTGCAAATGCAACACTTCTGTCAAGCTGGTTAGGAAAAGAAGTAGAACTTCCTGTAGACGAAGATGTATATCTTGCTGAATTAAATAAGAAAATTGCAGAGGAAGGAAAATTCCCAACACGTTAATTTCACAATTGAAAATGGGAGGAGTTAGGATGAAGAGAGCAGCGATCATTGGATTAGGGGATATTTCCCAAATTCATATTGCGGGTATTCTTGCGAATCCAGAAATAACACTCTGCGGACTGTGCGACATCAATCCGGAGGCCAATCAAGGGCTTCCGGAAGGTGTCCCTTTCTTTACAGATTACAAAGAAATGGTAAAACAGACACAGCCGGACTGTGTCCATATCTGTCTGCCGCACTACCTGCACTATCCGGTTGCAAAAGAAGTAGCTGAGATGGGATGCAATGTATTTTGTGAAAAGCCGGTAGCGCTTACGACAAAAGAAGCGGAAGAATATGTAAAATTAGAAGCAGAGCATCCAGAGCTTCATATTGGAATTTGTCTCCAGAATCGCTTGAATGAGAGTGTGGAGATGTTAAAAGAGCTGATTGACAGTGGAAAATACGGAAAAGTTACAGGAACAAGAGGAATTGTCCCATGGTATCGCGCAAAGGAGTATTACGATATCAAACCATGGCGCGGGAAATGGGAAACTGCCGGCGGCGGATGTATGATTAATCAGTCTGTGCATACACTGGATCTTTTATATTTTCTTGGTGGAACTATCAAAGGGGTACATGCTTCGGTAAGTCAGCTTTTAGATTATGGAATTGAAGTTGAAGATACTGTGACTGCGAGACTGGAATATGAAAATGGTGCAAGAGGTCTGTTTTTTGCAACAAACGCTAACCATAAAAATGAATCTGTACAGATTGCAGTTCAGCTCGAACAAGGAGAATTTCTGATTCGGGATAATGTACTTTATGAAGTGCAAGAGGATGGTACCCAGAAAAAACTGATCGAGGATGAGAAGATGCCTGGAAGCAAGTTTTATTATGGCGCGAGCCATAGTAAACTGATTGCCAGATTCTACAAATGCCTTGAGGATGAAACAGATAATTATATCAAAGTGAAGGATGCAAAGATGAGCATTCAGTTGATTGATGCGATCCAGGAGTCTGGAAGAACAAACAGTTATGTGCCTGTGCGATAAAATGTCTCATGCAAAAGATCATTTTTACCAGGCTGTGTCATGACGAAAGAAGATAACGGATTGTTTTTATAAGTAGGAGGAACATTGATGAAAAAAGGATTAATTGGTATTCAGATGAGTACAATCAAAGATAAAATTGCAGAATTAGGTGCATATGGAACATTAAAAGCATGTGCAGAGCTGGGATATCACTGTGTGGAAGTATCTCAGGTTCCGATGACAGAAGAAAACGTAGCAGGAATGAAAAAAGCATGCGAAGAATTCGGAATTAAGATTGCAGCGCTCAGCGCAGCATTAGAGCCGATGATGCCAGGAATGCCAGGAGAATACCTTACAACAGATTTTGACAAAATCGTAGCTGATTGTAAGACATTAAACTGCGATATGCTTCGTATCGGTATGCTTCCGATGACATGTATGGGAAGCCGCGAAAAAGCGCTTGATTTTGTAAAACGTGCAGATGAGGTTGCTGGAAGATTAAAAGAACATGGAATTGATTTATACTACCACAATCATCATGTAGAGTTTGTAAAATATGATGGAGAATACTTATTAGACATCATCAAGAACAATACAAAACATATGGGATTTGAGTTAGATATCCACTGGATTCACAGAGGAGGAGAAAATCCGGTAGAATTTATTAAGAAATATGACGGACGAATCCGTCTGCTTCACTTAAAAGATTACAGAATCGGTGAAGTAAAACTTCCAGAAGGAAAATTTGATCCTGAAACATTTATGGCTGCATTTACAAGCAATGTAGAATTTGCAGAAGTTGGAGAAGGTTCTCTTCCGGTAAAAGAATGTATCGAAGCAGGTCTTGCAGGAGGAAGCGAGTACTTCTTGATCGAGCAGGATGCAACTTATGGAAGAGATCCATTTGAAAGCTTAAAGATCAGCAAAGCAAACCTGGAAAAACTTGGATATGCTGACTGGTTTAATTTAGATTAATCTAGGAATAGAAAAAGAAAATAAAACAGACAGAGAACGAAACGATCCTGTGACAAAAAATCGCTTTATGGGTAAACATAAAGCGATTTTTGTGATAGAGGGAAGTACAAAAAATTATATTGATTTTTGCAGAGATGTCTAGTAATATTATTAATAGTAATGCTGGGAGGAATGAATATGGCTGATTTAACAAAAGTAGTTCTGGATGCAATGGGCGGCGATCATGCACCTGGTGAAATGGTGAAAGGTGCTGTGGATGCCGTCAGCAGACGTCAGGACATTAAAGTTTTTCTCGTCGGACAGGAAGCTGTGGTCAGGGAGGAACTTGACAAGTATACATATCCGAAGGAGCAGATCGAGGTTGTCGGCGCCACTGAAAAAATCGAGACGGCAGAGCCGCCAGTTATGGCAATCCGCAAGAAGAAGGATTCATCGATTGTTGTTGGGATGAATCTTGTAAAGAAGGGAGAGGCAGATGCTTTTGTCTCTGCTGGAAATTCTGGTGCAGTTCTTGTCGGAGGACAACTGATTGTTGGAAGAATTAAAGGCGTGGAGCGTCCGCCGCTTGCACCGTTGATTCCAACAGAAAAGGGCGTCTCTCTTTTGATTGACTGTGGGGCAAATGTGGATGCAAGACCGTCACATTTAGTGCAGTTCGCAAAAATGGGATCTGTTTATATGGAGAATGTGATGGGAATAGCGAAGCCAAGAGTCGCAATTGTTAATATCGGTGCGGAAGAAGAGAAAGGAAATGCACTTGTAAAAGAAACATTCCCACTGTTAAAGGCATGTAAGGATATTCATTTTATCGGCAGCATTGAAGCAAGAGAGATTCCACATGGGATGGCAGACGTAATTGTCTGTGAAGCGTTTGTCGGGAATGTTATCTTGAAGTTATACGAAGGTGTCGGAGCGGCGCTCACAAGCCAGATAAAAAAAGGGATGATGTCTACATTGAGAAGTAAGATTGGTGCACTGTTAGTAAAACCAGCTTTGAAGCAGACATTGAAATCATTTGATGTCAGTGAACATGGTGGGGCACCGCTTCTCGGATTGAATGGACTTGTCGTGAAGACGCATGGAAGTTCTTCTGCAAAGGAAGTTTCCAATTCTATCATACAGTGTGTGACTTTCAAAGAACAGAAGATCAATGAGAAGATCAGAGAGCACATTCAGAAAGAAGAAAAGCAAAAAGACGAAACAACATCCTAAAAATCAAGTGGAATAGCAGAAAGGAAATCAAGTTATGGAATTCGAAAAATTACAGGAAATTATTGTGGACGTATTAAATGTAAATCCGGATGAGATCACAATGGATACAACTTTTGTAGATGATCTCGGAGCAGATTCGCTGGATATTTTCCAGATCATTATGGGAATTGAGGAAGCATTTGACATTGAAATCGCAAATGAAGATGCAGAAAGCATTGTAACAGTTGGGGATGCAGTAGAACAGATCAAGAATGCTACAAACTAACAGCAGGCGATATTTCTATTATTTTATAAATGAGAAAGCCCATCCGGGCTTTTTCGTTTTATCAGAGGAGAATCAGAATGCAGAGATTAAAGGAATTAGAAAAAAAAATCGGTTATACATTTCAGAAAAAAGAATTGCTTCAAAAGGCGATGATGCACAGTTCTTATACAAATGAAAAACATATGAAAAAGCAAGACTGCAACGAACGGTTGGAATTTCTCGGAGATGCGGTATTAGAACTTACAACGAGTGAAGCACTCTTTTTTGACAATCCTTCTATGCCGGAAGGTGAATTGACGAAAACGAGGGCAAGTATTGTCTGTGAGCCTGCGCTTGCATTTGTTGCAAAGGAATTGATGTTGGGCAGCTATCTTTTACTCGGAAAAGGTGAGGAAGCAACTGGTGGACGGCAGCGAGACTCAATTACTTCGGATGCCGTGGAGGCATTGATCGGAGCGATTTATTTAGATGGTGGTTTTGCTAGTGCAAAAGAGTTCATTCAAAAATTTATTTTGTCAGATCTGGAAAACAAAAAGCTCTTTTATGATAGCAAGACTATCCTTCAAGAGATGGTTCAGGCGAAATTTACAGAAAATGTAAGATATGTGCTTGAAAAGGAGGAAGGTCCAGACCATAACAAATCTTTTACAACGTCTGCCTACATTGGAGAGGAATGCTACGGAACCGGAAGTGGAAGAACAAAAAAAGCTTCTGAGCAGGAGGCGGCATATCAGACGATTTTGATGCTGAGAAAGAAAGAACAGTAGGTGGAAGATGTATTTAAAAAGTATCGAAGTGCAGGGATTTAAGTCTTTTGCGAATAAGATTTTGTTTGAGTTCCATAATGGAATTACAGGGATTGTAGGACCAAATGGAAGTGGAAAAAGTAATGTCGCTGATGCAGTGCGCTGGGTGCTTGGAGAGCAGAGGGCAAAGCAGCTGCGTGGAGGATCGATGCAGGATGTTATTTTTTCGGGGACAGAGAACCGCAGACCCTTAAGTTATGCTTCGGTTGCAATCACATTGGACAATGCGGATCATCAGCTTCCGGTTGACTATCATGAAGTGACTGTCACAAGAAAGTTATACCGTTCTGGGGAAAGTGAATATCTGATCAATGGAACTGCTTGCAGGCTGAAAGATGTGAATGAGCTTTTTTATGACACCGGGATTGGGAAAGAAGGGTATTCAATCATCGGGCAGGGCCAGATTGATAAGATTTTAAGTGGAAAGCCGGAAGAGCGGAGAGAGCTTTTTGATGAAGCGGCAGGGATTGTCAAATTTAAGAGACGAAAATATCTTTCTGTCAGAAAGCTGGAAGACGAGAGACAGAATCTCGTTCGTGTCAATGATATTTTGTCAGAACTTGAGAAACAAGTGGAGCCACTGAGAAGGCAGTCAGAAACAGCGAGAATCTATCTGAAGAAAAAAGAAGAATTAAAAATTTATGATATTAATATGTTTTTAATGGATACGATTCGGCTGAAAGAACAGATGGAAACCGCTCAGCGATCTTTTGATGATGCCAACAGAGAACTGACAGAAGCAAAGGAAAAGCAGGAAGCGTTGAAACATGCCTATGAGAAACAAGAACAGAAACTTGTTGAAGCTGAATTGCAGATGGATGGGTGTCGCACAAAGCGAGATGAAAAAACATTGGCAAAACAGCAGGCGGAAAGTCAGATCCAGGTATTGGAGGAACAGATCCGGACTGCGAAGATGAGCGATAGCCATTATGATCAGCGTCTTCTGGCAATTGCAAAAGAATTAAAAGAGTATCAGGAACAGAAAGCAGCATTTGCAAAAGAGCAGGAGCAATTGGGAGAAAAGATTTCTGGCGCAAAGATAGAAGAGCGTCAGGTAGAAGAAAATCTAAAGGAAATCCAGACGCAGATCGCAGAACTTCTTGTGGCGGTAGAAAAAAAGAAAAATGATACGATGCAGTTATTGGAAAATCGTGCTGTAACAAAAGCGAAGCTGCAACATTATGATACGATGATGGAGCAGACAAAAGTTCAGCGGGCACAGATGAATCAGCGACTGATCGAGATGAAAAGCAACTCCGGAGAACAGGAAGCACAATTAAAGAAATATGAGGAAGATTTTCTTACAGTCCAGGCGGAAATCGAAAAACATCAGGCAGAGAGCAATCGTCTGGAAGATGAGATCGAACAGCTTCAAAAACAGCTGAAAGATCAAAATGAGCAATTACAGATCGGTCAGACAACATTCCACAGAGAGAAGTCAAGACTGGAATCTCTTAGAAACTTGACGGAGCGGTACGATGGTTATGGAGGAAGTATCCGCAAAATTATGGAACGAAAAGAGGAAGAAAAAGGGCTTCTTGGGGTTGTGGCGGACTTGATCAAAGTTGATAAGACCTATGAGATCGCAATTGAGACAGCGCTTGGCGGTAACATTCAGAATATTGTTACGGATTGTGAGGAGACTGCAAAACGCATGATCGATTTTCTGAAAAGGAATAAGTACGGACGTGCGACCTTTTTACCATTGACTGCAATCAATGGAACCTCCGGGATTCGACAACCAGAGGCATTACAAGAGAAAGGGGTTATAGGACTTGCAAGCACACTGGTAGCAGCAGAGCCTAAGTATCAAAAGCTTATTGACCACTTACTTGGCAGAACAGTTGTTGTTCATACCATTGAGGATGGAATTGCACTGGCAAGAAAATACAGACAGTCTTTGCGGATTGTGACACTGGAAGGAGAACTGATGAACCCCGGCGGTTCCATGACAGGAGGATCTTTTAAAAATACAAGCAATCTTTTGAGTAGAAGGCGCGAGATTGAAGAGTATGAGAAAGCGGTAAGAAGGCTGTATCAGGAGATGCAGCAGATGCAATCTGCTGTGATTCGGGATAAAGAGAAGCGGACAGCTTGCTATGCAGATCTTGAAAAAAATCGAGAAATTCTTCAAAACCTGTATGTGAAACAAAATACAGTAAAGATGAATCTTGCACAGGCAAAAGAGCGACAGGGAGAAACGAGCCAGGCATTTACCGATATTCATCAGGAGGGAATGCGGCTGGAACGTCAGATGGCAGAAATTTTTGAAAACAAAGAGTCAATCCAGATGGAACTTGAAACGTCTGAATTACTTGAGAAAGAATTTCAGCGCAGAATCCAACAATTGCAGAAAGAAGTTGAGCAAAAGAAAGAGAAGGAAGCAATCTGTCTGAAAAGTGCAGAGGCAGCACATCTTGAGAGTGCTGCATTGGATCAAAAAAATCTATTTTTGCAGGAAAATGTGAAACGAATGGAAGAAGAAATGTTTCGCAGATCACACGAGGAGGAAACACTTCAAGCCGGAAAAGAACATGCGGCAAATGAGATTGCGGAGCGGGAAGGGCAGATTTTAAAACTACGTCAAACAATCGTACAGCTGAGTGAAGAACTTTATGCAGCAAAAGAGGAACTGGCATCTTATATGGAGCAGAAAGAGAAACTGCAGCTTGTACAGAAAGAAATTTTCCAGAGCCGGGAAGATTTATCCCGTCATCTTTCTGATCTGGACAAAGAAACTTTTCGCTTGGACAGCAAAAAGACTGCTTTGGAAGAGCAGACTGAAAAGTTGATGAATTACATGTGGGAAGAATATGAACTGACCTATTCTCATGCACTGGAAATGAGAAAAGAAGAGCTGCTTGATCCTGTGCTTCTAAAGAAAGAAATTCAAAGATTAAAAACAGAGATCAAAGCGCTTGGCACAGTCAATGTCAATGCGATTGAGGACTACAAAAATGTACTTGAGCGCTACGAATTCTTAAAAGGACAGCATGATGATCTTGTAGAGGCAGAAAAGACTTTGGTTCAGATTATTGAAGAACTGGATATTGCGATGCGGAAACAATTTGAAGAACAGTTTGCAAAGATCGCAAAGGAGTTCGATAGTGTATTCAAACAGCTTTTTGGCGGAGGAAAGGGAACGCTCGAATTGTTAGAAGATGAAGACATTCTAGAAGCGGGTATTCGCATTATTGCACAGCCGCCGGGGAAAAAACTGCAAAATATGATGCAGCTTTCTGGTGGAGAAAAGGCGCTGACGGCTATTGCACTTTTGTTTGCTATCCAAAATTTAAAGCCATCCCCATTCTGTCTTCTTGATGAGATTGAGGCTGCGCTTGACGATTCGAATGTAACGCGTTTTGCAAAGTATTTACATAAACTGACCAAACATACACAATTTATCGTAATTACGCACAGGCGTGGTACGATGACAGCGGCAGACCGTCTATACGGAATTACGATGCAGGAGAAAGGGGTATCGACATTAGTGTCGGTAAATCTTTTGGAAGATGAGTTAGAAAAGTAGGAGGAAATAGATATGGGAGAAAAAAAAGGATTTTTTAAACGACTGGTATCTGGACTTGCAAAGACAAGAGATAACATTGTATCAGGAATTGACAGCATTTTTAATGGATTTTCAAGTATTGATGAAGATTTCTATGAAGAACTGGAAGAGATATTGATCATGGGAGACTTGGGAATCCATGCGACGATGAAGATCATTGAAGATCTGAAGGCAAAAGTAAAAGAGAACCATATTAAGGAGCCGGCAGAATGCAAGCAGCTTCTGATTGACAGTATCAAAGAGCAGATGAGCATCGGAGATACGGCATATGAATTTGAAAATCGTACTTCCGTTGTTCTTGTCATTGGAGTAAACGGTGTTGGAAAGACAACAACAGTTGGAAAACTTGCAGGAAAACTTCGAGAAGAAGGAAAGAAAGTTGTTTTAGCAGCGGCAGATACTTTCCGCGCAGCAGCAGGGGAACAACTTACCGAGTGGGCGAGAAGAGCAGATGCCTATATGATCGGAGGTCAGGAAGGAGCAGATCCGGCGGCAATCGTTTATGATGCAGTACAGGCTGCAAAAGCAAGAAAGGCAGATGTACTGCTATGTGACACGGCAGGGCGTTTGCACAACAAGAAAAATCTGATGGAAGAGTTAAAAAAGATCAATCGGATCATTGACCGGGAATTTCCGGAAGCATATCGTGAAACACTTGTTGTATTGGACGGAACAACCGGACAGAATGCGCTCGCACAGGCAAGAGAATTTAAAGAAGCAGCAGATATTACAGGAATTGTTTTGACTAAATTAGACGGAACAGCTAAAGGGGGAATTGCTGTGGCAATCCAGTCAGAACTTGGCATTCCGGTGAAATATATTGGTGTCGGAGAACATATCGAGGATCTTCAAAAATTTGATCCGGATGAGTTTGTAAATGCATTGTTTGCGACAGAAGAATAAAAGATAGATGGAGCGGGATTGAAAAATGCCCGCTCCATTGTTATATTGAAATCTGTGTGATAGATGAAGGTTGATTATCATAAGGTGTGGTCCGCTTGATATTTTTCTTATAGCAGCTTGGGGTTACACCAACCGCCTTTTTGAACAGTTTTGTAAAATAATTGACATCATTCATTCCTACACTCCATGCCACATCCTGAATTTGCAGATCGGTGGTATTTAATAATTTCACTGCAATGTGTATTCTTTGCTGGTTGATAAATTCCGTCAATGTAATTTCAAGTTCCTTTTTGAAAATGGTTGACAGGTAGTTTGGATTTACATTCAGCACTTCTGCAATTGATTTTAATGAGAGTGGATGATGCAAATTAAAATGGATATAATTCAATGCTTTGCGGATGACTGGGCTATAATTCATCATGGACTGATTTTGAACAAGCAGACAATATCTCCGGATCATATCGAGCATCAAGGCATTTAAATCTTCAACAGAAGAAGAGTCTTCAATTTGTAAGGCATAAGATGTCGAAATTTCATTTAAATAGATAGGATGGACAAAACTCTTTTCAGCTGCTTTTCGGCACAGCGTATTTAAAATTACAAGCCGATTCTTAGCATCACGCAGAAGATCTTTTGTCCGATTCTCAAAGCGAGTGCAGCTAAATGCGTGAAAAGACTTTAGTGCATTTCTCCGGTCTCCTCTGGAAATCGCTTCTAGAAGTTCGTTCTCCATCCGATAACGTTCTTCCATGACATCCATGGAAAGATAGAGCTCCGGTGTGGAAGAAGATTCGTAGCTTACGTCATTTGTTCCCCAGTTTTCAGTGATGAAATGGACCAGGTAAGATTCCGGGCCACCGTATAGATAACTGCCTATTGTGTTGAGTGTGGCGATCATCGTTCGCATTTCCAACTGTGGAATTGTGTTATAGTAAGTACGGAGCGAATCACGCATATTTTCGGAAAGCTGATTTTTCTGAAGAATTTCCAAAAGAAAGGTATCATCCGCAGTTCGGGTGAGAAATGGACCTACATAATAATAACTGTTGGCAATCTCGGGATGTTTAAAAATGATATAATGTGAATAAAAATTATCTTCCATGAAATAAATAGAATTATCAAATGTTACATTTGGTGCTCCGTAGAGTAGAGTCTGGTAGTCAAAATCGCTCCAAATCTTTCTGCGCAGTCCGAAGTCAATCTGCTCCAAAGATTCAAATGGAGGTGTCAGGACGGCAGAGTGCACTTTGAGTGTAGCGTACAAAAGGTCTGTGAGGAATGCAAAAATATTCGGTTGTTTCATACTCATCTCCTTAAAATTATTCTATATAATAATAAAATACATGAAAATAGTACGAAAATCAATGAGAATTCTACTCTCGCTCAAAAAAAATATGTGTTAAAGTAATAACAAGGTCAAGACAGACCGAATGCTAAAAGTCTTTTTGCCCATCCGACAGTGACACAGGTGTATACCAAGATCTGCTTGTTGCTGGGAGAGGAACAAAAAGCAAAACATGCCGAAAGAAAAAGATTTTAGGAGGATGACAATGGCAAGTTCAACAAACAACAATCAACCTTTCGGAATCAAAGACAAAATCGCTTACATGTGTGGAGACTTTGGTAACGATTTCTTCTTTATTCTGATTAGTCAATTTTTAATGGTGTTCTACACAAGCGTGTTGGGAATCAATGCAGGTGTGGTAGGAACTTTGTTTTTAGTAGCGCGTTTTGTTGATGCGTTCACAGATATTGGAATGGGACGAATTGTAGATAGTTCCAAACCTGGAAAGGAAGGAAGATACCGTCCATGGATCAGAAGAATGCGTATTCCAGTAGTCCTTGCGGGAGTACTTGTATTTATTCCATGGGTAGCAAACCTTCCGTATGCACTGAAGATTGTCTATATTTTTGTAACTTACATTTTATGGGGAAGCTTCTGTTACACAGCAATCAACATCCCATATGGTTCTATGGCTTCCGCAATCTCTACTGATCCGGTAGAACGTGCACAGCTTTCTACATTCAGAAGCGTGGGTGCAGCACTTGCAGGAGTTATCGTTGGATTTGTAGCGCCGATGATCGTATACGTAAAAGATGAGGCGGGAAATCAGGTATTAGTTGGGGAGCGTATGTTTATTCTCTCACTTATTTTCGCTGTATGTGCATTCATCTGCTACACAATCTGTTACAAATGGTCTACAGAGCGTGTTGTGACAGAGACAAAAACAGTAGAAAAGAAGGCTTCTGCAAAAGACCTTGTAAAAGGACTTGTTGGAAACCGCGCACTTGTATCTATCATTGTTGCGGCAATCGTATTACTTCTTGCAATGCTTCTTGCGCAGTCTATGAACGTATATCTGTATCAGGATTACTTCAAAAATACAAAGGCAATGTCAATTGCAAGTTTATTAGGTACTGCATGTACATTGATTTTAGCTCCATTTTCTGGTAAAATTACTAAGAGATTTGGAAAGAAAGAAGCATCTAGTGCGGCATTACTTTTTGCATCTGCAGTATATGTATTCTTATTTGTTGCAAAGATTAAAAATCCATGGGTATTCTGCGGAATCATTTTATTAGGAAACCTTGGAAGCGGTCTTTTCAACTTGATGATCTGGGCATTTATCACAGACATCATTGATTACCAGACTGTAATGACAGGTTCTGAAGATGGTGGTACTGTTTATGGAGTTTACTCTTTTGCAAGAAAGCTTGGACAGGCTCTTGCAGGAGGACTTGGCGGATATGCGCTTGCACTGATCGGATATCAGTCAGGTGCAGGTATTGACCAGACAGAAGCTGTAAAGAACTCTATCTATGCGGTGGCAACAGGTGTTCCGGCAATCGGATATCTTATCATTGCATTGATCTTGATTTTCTGGTATCCTCTTTCTAAGAAGAAACTGGAAGAAATCAGAGAAGAATTAGATAAAAGAGCAGCAAAATAATTTGCGCTAGATACATCCGGCAGTCAGCGATATGGCTGCCTGTCGGTACGAGAAGAGATATTTTGCGTTCCTTATAACGCATAATAAAATATATAAATGAAACGAAAGGAGAAATGTGTATGAAAATGACATTTCGCTGGTATGGACCAGACGATCCGGTAACTCTGGACAATATTCGTCAGATTCCGGGAATGACAGGTGTCGTGACAGCTGTTTACAGTGTTCCTGTCGGAGAAGTATGGCCGGAAGAAGAAATTCTGAAATTGAAAGCTCAGGTAGAAGCAAAAGGACTTGAGATGGAAGTAATCGAGAGTGTTCCGGTTCACGAGGATATCAAGTTGAGAAGAGGAAACTATCAACAGTATATCGAGAACTATAAAGAGAACATCAGACGTCTTGCAAAAGCAGGCGTGAAGTGCATTTGCTACAACTTCATGCCAGTATTCGACTGGACAAGATCACAGCTTGACAGAGAACTTCCGGATGGATCTAACGCACTTGTATACTACAAAGAGCATGTAGCGCAGATGGATCCGACAAAATTAGCTCTTCCGGGATGGGATTCTTCCTACTCAACAGAAGAGATGGCAGAGCTGATCCAGGCGTACAAAGATCTTGGAGAAGAAGGTCTGTGGGAGAACCTGGCTTATTTCATCAACGAAATTATGCCGACAGCAATCGAATTTGATGTCAACATGGGAATTCATCCGGATGATCCACCGTGGTCTATTTTTGGAATTCCGAGAATCATTACATGCGAGGAGAACATTGATCGTTTCTTAGGTCTCTATGATGATAAACATCACGGACTGACACTCTGCAGCGGAAGTCTTGGATGTGCGACATTTAACAACTACGCAGAGATGGTAAAGAAATATGCGGCAATGGGACGGATTCACTTCGCTCATGTAAGAAATGTTAAGATTCTGGAGGACGGATCCTTTGAGGAGAGTGCACACTATTCTCCGTGTGGATCATTAGATATCGTTGAAATATTAAAAGCATATCACGATGCTGGATTTGAAGGATATTTAAGACCGGATCACGGAAGAATGATCTGGGGAGAGACTGGAAAACCGGGATATGGACTGTATGACAGAGCATTAGGTGCGATGTATATGACAGGAATCTGGGAAACCCTTGATAAATTAGACAAATAGTTCGAAAAAATAAAAAGATTGGAGCGTGGAAAAATATGAAACTTCCATTTCAAATTGATCTGAAAGATAAAGTAGTAGTTGTAACAGGAGCCGGCGGTGTACTTTGTTCTATGTTCGCAGCAGCTGTTGCTGAGACAGGAGCGAAAGTTGCACTTCTTGACCTGAACGAAGTAGCAGCAAAAGCAAATGCTGAAGCAATCGTCAAAGACGGAGGAATCGCAAAAGGATATGCATGTAATGTACTTCAGAGAGAGAGCATCGAAGCAGCAAGAGATGCGATCCTTGCAGATTTCGGAACATGTGACATCCTGATCAACGGAGCGGGAGGAAACAATCCGAGAGCAACAACAGACAATGAATTCTTCCACAAAGAAGATTTAAATCAGATGAAGACATTCTTTGATCTTGATGTATCTGGAGTAGAATTCGTATTTAACTTAAACTACCTTGGTACACTGCTTCCAACACAGGTATTTGCTCAGGACATGATGGACAAAAAAGGTGCGAGCATCATCAACATTTCCAGCATGAATGCATTTACACCACTGACAAAGATTCCTGCATACAGCGGAGCAAAGGCTGCTATTTCTAACTTTACACAGTGGCTTGCAGTACACTTCTCAAAAGTTGGAATTCGTTGCAACGCAATCGCACCAGGATTCTTCGTTTCAAAACAGAATGAAAAATTATTATTTAACGATGACGGAACACCGACAGCACGTACAGAGAAGATTTTAAGAAACACACCTATGGATCGTTTTGGTAAATCAGAAGAGTTGATCGGTACTTTATTATACTTAATGTGCGAAGATGCTTCTAGCTTCGTAAATGGTGTAGTAATTCCGGTAGACGGAGGGTTCTCTGCTTACTCAGGCGTATAATAGTAATCAGATAGAAAAGACACATTGCCAATGCAGAAGAACATGCAGAGTCTGTTTTTCTGCATTGGCGTTCTTTATCATAGAAAAAGTGAAATGACAGATGCTTTGGCAAGCATACAATCTTCCAGAGCGCACAAAAAGATAGGATAAGGAGAAAATAAAAATGAAAAAATTTATGGATAAAGATTTCCTCTTAGAGACAGAGACAGCAAAAGTATTATATCATGACCATGCGGCAAAAATGCCGATCTGTGATTTCCATAACCACTTAAATGTACAGGAAATTTATGAAGATAAAGTGTTTAACGACATCGGAGAAATCTGGCTTGGAGGAGATCACTACAAGTGGCGTGCACTTAGAACAAACGGAATCAAGGAAGAGTATGTGACAGGAAAGGAAGTTTCTTTCCAGGAAAAATTCAGCAAATGGGCTGAAACAATTCCATATACATTCGGAAATCCACTGTATCACTGGACACATCTGGAATTACAGCGTTATTTTGGAATTGAAGAGCCGTTAAGCCCGAAGACAGAGAAAGAGATTTACGAAAAGTGTAACCAAATGCTCAATACAAAAGAATTCTCTGTTAGAAATCTTCTCCGCATGATGAATATCACAGTACTTTGCTCGACAGATGATCCGGCAGACGATCTGAGATACCACAAAGCATTAAAAGAAGATGGATTTGAAATTCAGGTACTTCCGACATTCCGTCCGGACAAAGCGCTTGGAATCGACAAGGCTGATTTTGCAGAATATATTGCAAAACTTTCAGAAGTTGTAGGATATGAGATCGATTCCATCGAAACATTAAAGAAAGCACTGGAAGAGAGAATTAACTACTTTGCAGAAGTTGGATGCCGTGTCAGCGACCATGGATTAGATGAAAATCTCTACATCAAAGCATCTGAAGAAGAAGTAGATGCAATCTTTAAAAAAGCATTGGCAGGGGAGAAACTGACAGCAGAAGAGATCAAGAAATTTAAAGGAAACGTTCTTGTATTTTTAGGAAGCCATTATCACAAGAGAAATTGGACAATGCAGCTTCACATTGGAGCAGTTCGTAACAACTCTACAAGAATGTTTGAAAAGTTAGGACCGGATGCAGGATTTGACTCTATCGATGATATCTGCTATGCAAAAGAATTAAGTGCACTTTTAAATGCAATGGATTACAACGCAGAACTTCCAAAGACAATCCTTTACTGCCTGAATGCAAAAGATAATGAGATGCTTGCAAGTATGGCTGGAAACTTCCAGGATGGTTCCTGCAAAGGAAAAGTACAGTTTGGTGCTGCATGGTGGTTCCTTGATCAGAAACGCGGTATGGAAGCACAGTTAGACGTATTGAGCCAGATTGGTCTCCTGTCTGCATTTGTTGGAATGCTTACAGACTCAAGAAGTTTCCTTTCTTTCCCAAGACACGAATACTTCCGCCGTATCCTCTGCAACTACATCGGAAATCTTGTTGAGAATGGAGAATATCCGGCAGACATGGAATTCCTCGGACAAATGGTAGAAAATATTTGTTACAATAACGCAATGGAGTATTTCGGATTTTAGGAGGCATAGATGTCAACGATATTTGATTCTTTTGAAAGAAAACATGACTTTTTAATCTGCGTCGATTCAGACGGATGTGCAATGGATACAATGGATATCAAGCATTTTCGCTGCTTTGGCCCATGTATGATCGAAGTCTGGGGACTCCATGCTCATGAACAAGAGCTTCTTGCACGTTGGAATGAAGTAAATCTTTATACAATGACAAGAGGGATCAATCGGTTCAAAGGACTTGCGATCGCATTGAAAGAGGCAGAGGAAACCTACGATGATGTGCAGATTGATGATCTGGAGACATTTCTTCGTTGGACAGAAACAACAAAAGAACTTTCAAACCGTGCGATTGAGGAAGTGCTTGCTCAAAAAGAGAGCAAGTCACTTCGGATGGCGCTGGAGTGGTCAGAGCGGGTCAATGTGGCAATTAAAAATCTTCCGGAAGAGGAAAATCTTCCATTTGAAGGTGCGAAAGCAGGACTTGCAGCTGCTCATGCTGCAGCAGATGTAGCGATTGTGTCTTCTGCAAATGCAGGAGCAGTCAGAGAAGAGTGGACAAGGCATAACCTGATTGAGCATACGGACATTATGCTGGCGCAGGATGCAGGAACAAAAGCTTACTGTATCGGTCAGCTTTTACAGAAAGGGTATGAAAAAGCCCATGTACTGATGATTGGGGATGCTCCGGGAGACCAGAAAGCGGCGGAGGACAACGGAGTGCTGTACTATCCGATTCTGGTGAAAAAGGAAAAAAGTTCCTGGGAGCGGTTCCTGTCAGAGGGACTGGAAAAATTCCTTTCAGGAACATATTCAGGAAAATACCAAGAAGAAAGAATTAACGAGTTTCAGAAGAATCTTTCCGAGTAAGTCATTTGAAAGAAAAAGGAGGAAGCAGCATGAGAGAAATTATTAATATCAATGAAGGATGGTCTTTCAGTAAAGAGCAGAAAGAACTGCCGATCGCGTGCGAAGAAAGCTGGGAAGTAGTCGATCTTCCACATACATGGAACCAGTATGACGGGCAAGATGGAGGTTCGGACTACTATCGTGGAGCTTGCTGGTATGTAAAGGAATTAGGACCATATACAGTGAAGCCGCATAGCCGCATTTACCTGGAATTTCAGGCAGCAGCAAATGTATGCGCGGCTTATGTAAATGGAAAGAAAGTGTGCAGTCATGAAGGTGGATTCAGCATTTTCCGTGCGGATATCACAGAGCAATTAGATGAAAACGGAGAAAATCTGATTGCCGTATGCGTGGACAATGCACCGAAATCAAATGTCTATCCACAGATGGCAGACTTTACATTTTATGGAGGTCTGTACAGAGATGTGAATCTCGTGATTGTAAATGAATCTCACTTTGATCTGGACTATTATGGAGCACCAGGAATCAAAGTTTCCTCTAAAATCCAAGGAGAGAATGCACTTGTAGATATTCATTCTTATGTGACAAATCCTTTGGAAGGTGACCGTGTAGAGTTTGAGATTTATGATGAAGATGGAGAGACAAAAGTATTTGCAGTTCGTCCGGCGACACAGGAGACACAGGTAGCTGTAGAGCTTCTTGATGCACATCTGTGGCAGGGAGTCGAAGATCCATATCTTTATACCGTTTCTGCGAGATTGGTACGACACAATGAAGTACTGGATGAAATTGAAACGAGAATAGGTATTCGTGAATATACAGTGGATCCGCAAAAAGGATTTTTCTTAAATGGAAAAAGTATGCCGCTTCGCGGAGTATCCAGACATCAGGATAGATATGATCTTGGAAATGCACTGACATTTGAGGAGCATTACGAAGATATTCTGTTGATCAAAGAAGTGGGGGCAAATACCATTCGCCTTGCACATTATCAGCACAGCCAGGATTTTTATGATCTTTGCGACGAAGCAGGATTTATTATTTGGGCAGAGATTCCGTTTATTTCAGCGATGAACGCAGATCCGGATGCCCACGAAAATTGCAGAAGCCAGATGAGAGAGTTGATTTTCCAGAATTTTAATCACCCATCCATCTGTTTTTGGGGTATCTCAAATGAGATTACGATTGGAGGAGAAGTGCCGGGACTGGTAGAAAATCTGAAAGATCTACATGCGCTTGTCCATGAACTGGATGATACAAGGATGACAACGATGGCTCAAGTGTCCAACCTTCCGATGGAAAATGAGCAAAATGACATTACCGATGTGGTAAGTTATAACCATTATTTCGGATGGTATGGCGGAAAGCTGGAAGATAATGAGGCATGGCTGGATGCGTTCCATGAGATGCACCCAGAAAGACCGATCGGAATTTCTGAATATGGATGCGAAGGAATTACAACATATCATAATGATAATCCAAAAGGCGGAGATTACAGCGAAGAATTTCAGGCAGTGTACCATGAGCATATGGCGAAAATCATTGAGGAACGTCCGTGGCTTTGGGCAACACATGTATGGAATATGTTTGATTTTGGATGTGATGCAAGAAATGAAGGTGGTGTCAAAGGACGTAACAACAAAGGTCTTATGACAATTGATCGTCTGATCCGCAAAGATGCATTTTACCTGTATAAGGCATATTGGACAGAGGAAGAATTTGTTCATATTTGCAGCAAGCGCTATGCACAGCGTACAACAGACACTGTGACAATCAAAGTTTACACGAATTGTCCGGAAGTTACACTTTCTATCGGCGGAAGGGTAATTGAGAAACAGGCAGGAAATAAAGTGTTTACATTTGAAAATGTACCGTTACAGGAAGGGTTTACAACAATTGTGGCAAAAGCCGGAAATTGTACGGATACAATCACTCTGGAAAAGGTTGCAGAGGCAAATCCATCTTATATTTTTGAAGAAAGCGAAGATGATAAAGTAGCAGGTGTAACAAACTGGTTTGACAATGTAGATTTATCAGTAGTACGTCCGATGGAATTTAAAGAAGGATATTTTTCTTTGAAAGATCTTGTGAAAGATATTTTAAAGAATACAGAGGCATGCCAGGTTCTGTTAAATGGTCTCAGCAGTACGATGGGAATTAATATTAAGAAATCGATGCTTGAAGTTATGGGAGACCGTCCGGCAATGGATATGGGTGCAAACAGTGGAGACGAAAAGAAGATGGCTGTAATGGCATATATCAATACGGAACTTCAGAAAATCAAAAAAGAAGACTAACGATTGTTTTTGTGAAATTATATTGAAAACATAGACAAAACAGGGGTGTTCCTATGAACATCCTTGTTTTTGTCTATAAAAGTATTTTTAAGATACTATGAAACAAAAATCTTCTAACAAAACGAAAAAGAGCAAATAATTATTGACATAATCTGTATTAAAATGTAAAATATTTAGAATAATTTGAAATTCAAAAAGATATTCAGAATATTTCTCAAGTGTTTTGGATGGAGCTGTGGAAGGAGGAACTTACTATGGAGAAAATTCATATGACGACACCGCTTGTGGAGATGGATGGCGATGAGATGACGAGGATTTTGTGGCAGATGATCAAAGAGCATTTGATTTTGCCTTATGTGGATTTGAAGACAGAATATTATGACCTGGGGTTGGAATACCGTAATGAAACGGAGGACAGGGTTACAGTAGAGTCTGCAAATGCAACAAAAAAATATGGGGTTGCCGTAAAGTGTGCGACGATTACACCGAATGCTGCCAGAATGGAAGAGTACAATCTGAAAGAGATGTGGAAAAGTCCAAATGGGACAATCCGAGCTATGTTAGATGGAACGGTATTTCGTCAGCCGATTGTTGTAAAAGGAATTGAGCCGTGTGTTCGGAACTGGAAGAAACCGATCACACTGGCGAGACATGCCTATGGAGATGTGTACAAAGGTGTGGAGATGAAGATTCCGGGGGCTGGAAAGGCAGAACTTGTCTATACTGGCGAGGATGGCACTGAAATGCGAGAGCTGATCCACGATTTTTCGGGACCGGGTATTATACAGGGAATGCATAACACTGACGAGTCAATCACAAGCTTTGCGAGAAGTTGCATGAACTATGCGCTGGATACAAAGCAGGATCTCTGGTTTGCTACAAAAGATACCATTTCAAAGAAATATGATCATACGTTCAAAGACATTTTTCAGGAAATTTATGATACAGAATATCAGGAAAAATTTCAAGAAGCAGGTATTACATATTTCTACACGTTGATTGATGATGCTGTGGCACGTGTGATGAAATCGGAAGGAGGATTTATCTGGGCATGCAAAAATTATGATGGTGATGTGATGAGTGACATGGTATCTTCCGCATTTGGATCTCTTGCCATGATGACTTCCGTGCTGGTATCTCCGGATGGTTACTATGAGTATGAGGCGGCACATGGGACAGTACAGCGCCACTACTATAAACACCTAAAAGGAGAAGAAACTTCTACAAACTCGGTAGCTACTATCTTTGCATGGACAGGTGCGTTGAAAAAGAGAGGAGAACTGGATGGCAATAAAGAACTGACAGCATTTGCAGAAAAGCTGGAGCAGGCGACGCTCGATACGATCGAGTCTGGAAAGATGACGAAGGATCTTGCGATGATCACATCGATTCCGAATCCAGTCGTGCTGAATAGTGAAGCGTTTATTAAAGAAATCGCGGAGAAACTTTCTCAATACAGTGAGAAATAGAGAAGTAGATACAGTTTTATAAAAAATGGAACGATTGCAAGAAAAAAATATGTTGCAATCGTTCCGTTTGTCTGTTTATGAATCGTTTCCGAAAGAGCGGAGTGTAAGCATGATGGATGGCACACCAGACGACTATTTATTCCGCGAGGGATTCCCATTGTTCATAAAGATCCCATAGTTTTGTGTCAATTTCGGCTTTTTCATTTGTGATGTCCATTAGCTTTTTTGAGTTCATTGCATACTCTGGTTTTGCAAGCTCTTCATCGAGTTTAGCGGAAGCCTCTTCCAGTTTTTGAATTTTCTCTTCTAATTTTTTAAGATCATTCTGCCGTTTCCGCTCTTTTGCCTGAAGTTCCTTTTGCGCCTGCCAGTCTAATTTCGATTCAGATGCTGTTTCTTCAGAGGAAGCATCTGTTTGCGCAGCAGATTCGGTGTAGGCGGCAGTAAGCTCTTCCTTTTTTTCTAGATAATAATCATAGTTTCCGATGTAGTTCACAAAACTTTGGTTAACGAGATCCAGAATCCTTGTGGCAGTTTGGTTGATGAAATAACGGTCATGCGAAACATACAGAACCGTTCCAGTGTAGTTGTTAAGCGCTTGTTCTAAGATTTCTTTTGAGGCAATATCCAAGTGGTTTGTCGGCTCGTCAAGAATCAAAAAATTAGCTTCCGACAACATCAGCTTCGCGAGAGACACCCGTCCTCTTTCCCCACCACTGAGATCGCCGATCCGTTTAAAGACATCCTCTCCCGTAAAGAGAAATGCGGCAAGAGTGTTACGGATCTCTGTATTTGTCAGTGACGGATAGTCGTCAGAAATCTCTTCGAAAATAGTCTTTTCCATGTGCAGAACATGATGTTCCTGATCATAATAACCGATATGGACATTGGAACCAAGTGTAAAGGTTCCGTGATCTGCAGGAATCACTTCGTTTAAAATTTTTAGTAAGGTTGTCTTGCCGGTTCCATTATCCCCGATGACCGCAACATGTTCTCCACGCTTGATTTCAAAGTTGATATTTTGAAAGAGCGTGTGTGTGCCAAAAGATTTTCCTAACCCTTCTACACGAAGAACATCATTTCCGCTGACGACGGTCGGTTCTAAATGAAGCTTCAATTCGGCATGATGTTCCAATGGCTTTTCGATCCGATCCATTTTCTCAAGCATTTTTTCGCGGCTTTCTGCACGGCGGATCGATTTTTCGCGATTGAAAGAACGAAGTTTTCGAATTACTTCTTCTTGATGGCGGATTTCCTGTTGTTGATTCAGATATTCTTTTAACTTCGCTTCCCGGATCAGTTTCTTTTTCTCGGCAAATTCAGAATAATTGCCGTTGAACATCATAATCTCGCCAAATTCAATTTCAATGACTTTTGTTACAACGCGGTTGATGAAATAGCGGTCGTGGGAGACTAAAAGTACGGCACCTGGATAATTTGAGAGGTAAGTCTCAAGCCATGCGATAGAATTCAGATCTAAGTGGTTCGTAGGCTCATCAAGAAGTAAAATATCAGGTTTGGTAAGAAGCAGTTTTCCTAGAGCTACTCGGGTTTTTTGACCTCCGGAGAGGTTGTCCACACATTTGTCAAACTCTGTCTCTGCAAATCCAAGACCTTTTAATACGCCGATAATCTCGCTTTTGTAGGCATATCCATCTGCCCGCTCAAAGGCTGCACTTAATTTGTGATAGGTATGCAAAAGCTGCTCAAGTTCTTCCCCGCTTTTTTTCTGCATTTCTTCTTCTAAGCGGCGAAGTTGCGTCTCCATCTGAATCAGGTCGGCTTTTGCGCTTTCTACTTCCTGATAGATCGTGTTGCCGGACAATAGCGCTTGATGCTGCGCAAGATATCCGATGGTCTTCCCTTTGGCAAGGATGATTTCTCCATCATCAGCGGGAATCTCTCGCATGATCATTTTTAAGATGGTTGATTTCCCGGCACCATTTAAACCAACTAACGCCGCTTTTTCGTGTTCTTCTATATGAAAAGAGCCATTTTTGACAATCACTTGCTCCAAAAAGGCTTTTTTTAGATTATGGCATGCTAAAACCATGTTGTTTCCTCCTAAATCAATTGTTGAGTTGTTATTTCCATGCTGAAAAAATGTGACCATTTCCCCAGAATCTTCCTTTACTCTCTTTTCAATTATAGCGGATATCAAAGAAAATACAACTAAAAAGAAATGAAAAGTTTGACTTTGCTAGAACAATTTTATATAATAAGATATAATAAACAGTGGGGATGGTGAACATTTGTGACAGAAAGACAGATTTCTCAGGCGGTCATCAGACGTTTGCCAAGATACTATCGGTATTTAGGCGAACTTCTGGAAAATGGAGTGGAACGCATTTCCTCAAATGACCTGAGCAAGAAAATGAAAGTGACCGCTTCCCAGATTCGTCAAGATCTGAATAATTTTGGTGGATTTGGCCAGCAGGGCTATGGATACAACGTGAAATATTTATACACAGAGATTGGTAAGATCTTAGGACTCGATAAGACACATAATATTGTGATCATCGGTGCAGGAAATCTCGGACAGGCGCTTGCAAATTATGCGGCATTTGAAAGAAGCGGGTTTTTGCTGAAAGGAATTTTTGATATTAATCCAACATTAAAAGGAATGACGATTCGCGATGTTCCGATTCGAATGATGGAAGAACTTCCGGAGTTTGTACAAAACAATGACATTGAGATTGCAGCACTTACGATTCCGAAGACGAAAGCAGTGGAAGTGGCAGAACTTCTTGTAGACAACGGAGTAAGGGCGATTTGGAACTTTGCACATACTGATCTAAATCTTCCAAAGAATGTTATTGTGGAAAATGTACATCTTTCAGAAAGCTTAATGCGTTTATCTTACAATGTAAATCGCTATAATTACTTTAATGCAAAGGAATAAGAAACGATGATCATTGGAGTTGGAACCGATATGATAGAAATAGAACGTGTAAGGAAAGCGTGTGGAAAGCAGGCTTTTTTTACGCGTTGTTTTTCCGTGCGGGAACAGGAGATGATTCGCGGGCAGATGGACAAAGCAGCAGGCAATTTTGCAGTCAAAGAGGCTGTGGCGAAAGTATTTGGAACCGGATTTTCAGGATTTCGTCCTGGAGATATCGAGGTATTGCGGGATGAGAGAGGCAAACCTTATGTGAATCTTTTGCGAGGGGCAAAGGAGGCGGCAGTATCTGCCGGTATTGTAAAAATACATGTTTCCATTACGAATACTGATTGTTATGCTGTTGCATTTGCAGTGGGAGAGGGGGAATAATATGAGATATCTGCCGACTGGAGCGCAGATGAAACAGGGAGACCAAAAGACGATCACAGAGATGGGTATGCCGTCGATGGTTCTGATGGAGCGGGCGGCACTTTCTGTTGTGGAGATGATGGAGTCTGAGCAACTAGATTTAAAAAAGGTGCTCGTTGTCTGTGGTTCCGGAAATAATGGAGGAGATGGTTTTGCTGTCGCAAGACTTTTGCATCTAAAAGGATATGCTGTGGATGTCTGGTTTGTCGGGAAGGAATCTTCTATGACAGAGGAGACAAGGCTTCAGAAACAGATCGCGGTCCACTATGGAGTACCTGTAAAAGAACGGGTAGGAGAAGATTGTTATACGGTGATCGTGGATGCAATTTTTGGAATTGGATTATCAAGACAGGTTTCCGGGACATATTATAATGTGATTGAAAACTTAAATCAGATGGATGCCATAAAAGTCGCTGTAGACATTCCATCGGGACTTTCGGCAGATACCGGAGATGTACTGGGAATTGCATTCGCAGCAGATTTTACAGTCACATTTGCATTTCAAAAGATTGGGATGTTGTTTGGGATGGCGCGCAAGCTTGTCGGAAAGCTTGTGACGGCCTCCATTGGAATTGAACCTTCTGTATATGATGGGAGGGGAGATGTGTGCTATACTTACGATAGGACGGATTTGAAAAATCTGCTTCCTGCGCGTGATCCGGATGCTCACAAGGGTAACTACGGGAAAGTGCTTTTGATCGTGGGAAGTCCGGGAATGGCAGGTGCTGCTTACTTTAGTGCAAAGGCGGCATATCTGACAGGTGCCGGACTTGTACAGATTTATACAGCAAAAGAGAATCAGTCGAACTTGCAGCAACTGCTTCCGGAGGCGATCATTACCACATATGAAAGGTATGAGGAAGAAAAGCTAAAGGAACTGCTGGAATGGGCGGATGTTGTTGGAATCGGTTCAGGACTTTCGATGAGTGAGACCGCACAGCACCTTCTTTCAACTACCGTTCGCTGTGTAAAAAAGCCGTGCATGATCGATGCGGATGGATTGAACATTTTGTCAAAAGACAGGGCACTTTTTGAGAAATTGACACCGGATTGTATATTGACTCCCCACATGAAAGAAATGGCAGGGCTATGCGGGCATTCCGTGAAGGAATTAAAAGAAGAACGTTTTCGGTATTTTCAGGAATTTCTCGGATCGATTCCGTCTGTCTGTGTGATGAAAGATGCACGAACACTTGTAGGAAGAGATGGACGGCCAGTATATGTGAATACTTCCGGCAATCAGTCGATGGCAAAAGGGGGAGCCGGTGATGTCCTTGGCGGCATGATCACGGGGTTACTTGCACAGAAAATAGAGCCGTATGAAGCGGGAACACTCGGGGTGTTTTTGCATGGTTTGGCGGGAGATGCTGCACAGAAGAAAAAAGGCAGTTATAGTGTTCTGGCAAGTGATATTCTTGATGGGATTGCAGAAGTGCTGACCGCGGAAAGCACAGAGATGATTTTGCGTGAAAAGTGTTGAAAGAACAGAATAAAAAGTAGTAAGGGGCAGATAAATGAAAACTTATAGCAGAGTGTATGCAAAGATAGATCTAGATGCAGTAGCATGGAATATGGAACAGATGAAAAAAAATCTCAAAGAAGGAACTGAGATGGTTGCTGTGATCAAAACAGACGGATATGGGCATGGAGCTGTGCAGGTTGCATCGATGCTGGAATCATATGATTATGTGTGGGGATATGCCGTGGCAACATTAGATGAGGCGGTTGTGCTCCGTGCGGCAGAGATTCAAAAGCCGATTTTGGTGTTGGGATGTATTTTCCCAGATCAATATTGGGAGATGTTGAAATATGAAATCCGTATGAATGTTTATACAAAAGAGATGGCAGAGGCGATTTCAGCTCTGGCAGTCGAAAAAGGGGAGCAGGCATATGTACATATCAAACTGGATACCGGGATGGCGAGGCTTGGATTTTCTGCCGAAGAAAGCAGTATTGAAGAAATCAAGGAGATTGCAGAACTTCCGAATTTAGTGCTGGAGGGAGTTTTTACCCATTTCGCTAAAGCGGACGAAGAAGATAAGACGTTTACAATGATGCAATTGGAAAAGTTTGAGTGGATGACACAGAGACTGGAAGAAGAAGGGGTTACTTTCCCGTATGTTCATGCGTCAAACAGTGCAGGAATTATAGATGTTCGCAGGGCTGATTATAATCTGGTACGCGCCGGGATCGCAATTTATGGGCTCTATCCTTCGGAGGAAGTCGATAAGGAAAAGGTACAGTTAAAACCGGCATTGTCTTTGAAAAGCCATATTGCATTTGTAAAAGACATCCCGGCAGGGACGCCGGTAAGCTATGGTGGTGATTTTGTGTCAGAGCATCAGATGCGGATTGCGACCATTCCGATCGGATATGGTGATGGGTATCCGAGAAGCCTTTCGGATACCGGATACGTGTTGATTCGCGGTAAAAAAGCTCCAATTATCGGAAGAATCTGCATGGATCAGTTCATGGTGGACGTATCAGATATCCCAGAGGTGAAATTTGGGGATAAGGTGACGTTGATCGGAAGAGATCAAGAAGAGTATCTTCCGGTGGAAAAGTTAAGCGAGTTATCTGGCAGGTTTAATTATGAGTTTGTCTGTGATCTTGGGAAGCGGATCCCGCGTGTCTATGTGCAGGATGGGAAGGTTGAAGAACAGGTAGATTATTTTGCTTAAATAAAATAAAGCTCTAAAGAATACATCCGAGAAAAGAGGAAATACTTTTTGTATCTTGAAGAATCGGAGTGTGAATAGAGTGGTTGTAAAACGAGGGGATATTTTTTATGCAGATTTAAGTCCAGTTGTCGGATCGGAACAGGGAGGTATCAGACCAGTATTGATCATACAGAATGATATTGGGAACAAACATAGTCCAACAGTCATCTGTGCCGCCATCACATCGAAGATGAATAAGGCGAAACTGCCAACGCATATTGAGATTGATGCAAAAAAATGCAGGCTGGTAAAGAATTCAGTCGTACTGTTAGAGCAGATCCGTACAATCGACAAACAGAGGCTCAGGGAGCAGGTTTGTCATCTAGATCAAGAACTAATGAAAAAAGTTAATGAAGCACTGAAAATCAGTCTGGAGCTTCATACATAGTAAAGGAGTAGACGATGGAAGAAGAGAGGCGTCTGTGGAAAAATTTGAAACAGATAGTATCTGGAGAGAGTCCGGAGAGCAAAGAAGAAGTGCAGGAAGCGGTTGAATATGTGGTAGAAGAGTGCGGCAGTCAGGGATACCTTGAAGAAAACGAAGTGCGAATGATCAAGAATGTGCTGCAGTACAGTGGGAAAAATGCTCGTGATATCATGACGCATCGAAAGGATATTGTAGCGGTGGATGGCAGTGAGACGCTGGAACATGCTTTGCAGTTCATGCTGGATGAGCGGTTTACGAGATTTCCGGTTTATGAGGAGAATATCGATGATATTATCGGTACGATCCATCTTAGAGATGCGATGAAATATTATTTAAACAAAGAGCTTCGCCCGGTCAAAGTAAAAGAATTAAAAGATTGTCTTCGTGAGGTCAGCTTTATCCCGGAAACAAAAGGACTGTCCCGTTTGTTCAAACAGATGAACACAGAAAAGAATCATTTATTTATTGTGCTGGATGAGTATGGACAGACAGCGGGGATCGTAGCGATGGAAGATATCATTGAGGAAATCGTCGGGAACATTTTTGACGAATATGATGAAGAAGAAACATTGTACTTCCGGCAGGAAAATGGAACCTATCTTGTTAAGGGAAAAGTAGCATTGGATGATCTGGAGGAGATTTTAGGAATCGAGATTGAAGATGAAGAAAATGAGACGTTGAATGGCTTTTTGATTTCGAAACTTGAACGGATTCCAGCTGAACATGAGACGTGCGAGGTACGATATGATGTTTACTGTTTTAGAATTCTTCTCGTAGACAATAATATGATCGAGTTGGTTGAAGTTGAAAAGATAGAAGATTAGTGATAGAATATAGCAGTGAAATACAAAATAGAAAGAGGTTAGAGTAATGTCAGGACATTCAAAATTTGCGAATATTAAGCATAAAAAGGAAAAAAATGATGCTGCAAAAGGAAAAATCTTTACAAAGATCGGAAGAGAACTTGCAGTAGCAGTAAAAGAAGGAGGCGGACCGGATCCGGCAAATAACAGTCGTCTGCGAGATGTAATTGCAAAAGCAAAAGCAAACAATATGCCAAATGACAACATCGACCGCAGTATTAAGAAAGCGGCGGGCGAAGGATCTGCTGACAATTACGAACACATTACGTATGAGGGATATGGACCAAATGGAACAGCGATCATTGTGAAAGCGCTGACAGATAATAAGAACCGTACTGCATCCAATGTCCGCAACGCCTTCACAAAAGGTAGTGGAAATGTTGGGACTCCAGGATGCGTTTCTTTCATGTTTGATGAGAAAGGACAGATCATTATTGCAAAAGAAGATTGCGATATGGATTCTGATGAACTGATGATGCTTGCTTTAGATGCAGGAGCAGAAGATTTTGTGGAAGAGGAAGACAGCTACGAAGTGTTGACAGTACCGGAAGATTTCAGTGAAGTTCGTCTGAAATTGGAAGAAGCAGGAATTCCGATGGCAAATGCAGAGGTGACCATGATTCCACAGACATGGGTAGAGTTGACAGATGAACAGGATCTGAAAAATATTCAGAAGACATTGGATCTGCTTGAGGAAGATGACGATGTCCAGGAAGTGTACCACAACTGGGATGAATAAGAAATTCAGTTTATAGTATAGCATGTAGTTATTTTGCAGCAAAAGGAGCTGTTTCTCTTAAAAGGATAAATGGCACAGTCAGATCGATCACCAACCAGGTGAAAGAGCGGCTGTGCCATTTTTGCATAAAATTTTCATAGTTAGATAAATTATTTTCAATTACAAATTAAAAAATATGAAAAAGATAGCTCTTGTGCAAATATTTTCTGAATGGTATACTAGATTCTAGTGAAAAAAAATCAGAATGAATACGCAGGAGGCAACGCAAATGAGCAATAATTACAGACCAGAGACAAAATGTATTCAATCAGGCTGGAAGCCGAAAAATGGAGAAGCCAGAGTGCTCCCGATCTACCAGAGTACAACATTTAAGTATGAGTCCAGTGAGCAGATGGGCAGACTTTTTGACCTGGAGGAGGCAGGATATTTTTATACAAGACTTCAGAATCCTACTAACGATGCCGTGGCAGCGAAAATCTGCGATCTGGAAGGAGGGGTTGCAGCAATGCTTACTTCCTCTGGACAGGCAGCAAATTTCTATGCGATCATGAATATTGCAGAAGCTGGAGATCACATTGTATGTGCGTCAGCACTTTATGGGGGAACCTATAATCTGTATGCCCATACATTGAAAAAAATGGGAATTGAAGCAACCTTTGTAGATCCGGATGCAGGAGAAGAGGAGTTACATGCTGCATTTCAGGAGAACACAAAAGCAGTATTTGGAGAGACCATATCTAATCCATCTCTTGTTGTTCTGGATATTGAGAAGTTTGCGAAGGCAGCTCATGCACATCAGGTTCCATTGATTGTTGATAATACTTTTGCGACTCCAGTGAACTGCCGTCCATTTGAGTGGGGAGCAGATATTGTAACACATTCTACTACAAAATATATGGATGGACATGCGACTTGTGTCGGAGGCTGTATTGTAGACAGTGGAAATTTTGAGTGGGATGCTGCAAAAGAAAAGTTCCCGGGATTGACAACTCCGGATGAAACTTATCATGGAGTGATTTATACAGAACGCTTTGGAAAACTGGCCTATATCCAGAAGGCGACAGCACAATTGATGAGGGATCTTGGATCGATTCAGTCTCCACAGAATGCATTTTTATTGAATATCGGACTGGAGACATTGTGTCTGAGGGTTGAGCGACATTGTGAAAATGCGCAGAAAGTTGCTGAGTATCTTGAGAGCCACGAAAAAGTGGCATGGGTGAACTATGCGGGGCTGGAAGGAAATAAGTACCATGAACTTGCGAAAAAGTATATGCCGAATGGTACATGTGGAGTAATTTCTTTTGGACTGAAAGCGGGAAGAGACGGAGCGGTTGCGATGATGGATCATCTTCAGATGGCTGCGATTGTTACCCATGTTGCAGATGCGAGAACATCGGTACTCCATCCGGCAAGTCATACACATCGTCAGATGAATGAGCAGGAACTGCTGGAAGCAGGGGTACAGCCAGATCTTATCCGCCTTAGTGTCGGAATCGAACATGTAGAAGACATTATTGCAGATTTGGAGCAAGCACTTGCCTATGTCTAATGGTAAGCTAAGAAACTCCGACCTGTTTTGATGAAATGGTACAGATGAAGAAATAAATAAATAAAATACGTCTTGCAGAATACTGTTGTCCGATGGATGGGATACATTATTTTGTGAGACGTATTTTTATATGATCAAAGAGTTCTTTATGTTTCAGGAAAGTATGAAATATTATTTTCTGCACATACTAAAAAGAAAATATCAGGAGTGTGTGAAATGGGACAGGAAGAAAGAGATAATCATCAAGAAAAAGAGACGGAACAAATTAAAGAAATGGGAGCGCTTGAACTTGACAAAGACAGAGAAAAGCATCGTATCCAGCTTCTTACAATTATTGGAGAAATCGAAGGTCATGAAGCAGTATCGGGAAATACAAAAGCAACAAAATATGAACATCTACTTCCAAAGCTTGCGGAAATAGAAGATAATGAGGAAATTGATGGAGTGTTGATTCTTCTCAATACAATGGGCGGGGATGTGGAAGCAGGACTTGCAATTGCGGAGATGATAGCATCGCTTAGTAAGCCGACAGTTTCGCTTGTACTGGGAGGCAGTCATTCTATCGGTGGACCTCTCGCGGTGTCGGCAGACTACTCTTTTATTGTACCGAGTGGAACTATGATCGTGCATCCAGTGCGTTCGACCGGAATGTTTATTGGTGTCTTACAAAGCTATAAGAATATGGAGCGGACACAAGATCGTATTACACGGTTTCTCGCAGAACATTCCCGGATTTCTCAAGACCGTGTCGAAGAGTTGATGTTAGACTCGACACAGCTAGTAAAAGATGTGGGAACATTGCTGGAAGGAGAAGATGCCGTTCGGGAAGGACTGATCGATGCGGTTGGAGGTATTAGTGATGCATTAAAAAAATTGCAGGCAATGATTGAAGCGAACAAAAAATAGTGTTATAATAAACATAGTATGTTTTGTTGTGGTATGGGAAATAGCCTGTACCGCAACTTGCGAATAAGAAACAAGGAGGGAATATTGTATGGCTGCAAAGAAAGGCAAAACAACAAAAAAGGCAGGCACAAAAGGGAAAAAGGCACAAAACAGTTATTCTTTCCGTGATGAAATTATCATTCTTTTGACATTAGCAGTGGCAATTCTTCTTATTCTGAGTAATTTCGGTCTGGGAGGATTTCTTGGAAATGCAGTTTCTGCATTTTTGTTCGGAATCTTTGGACTGCCGGCTTATATCATGCCGGTTTTACTTTTTTTAGGGACTGCTTTCGTATTTTCAAACAGAGGTAATTCTTTTGCATACATAAAACTGGGGGCAGGAGTTGGTTTTTCCTTCATGCTCTGCACTTTTTTACAGTTGCTTACTGTTCCATTTGAAAAAGAGCAGACTATTATTTCCTTTTACAGATATGCAGCGAAGGAGAAAAAGGGCGGCGGACTGCTCGGAGGGATTTTTACAAAATTGTTGTGCCCGGCAGTTGGAGTCGCGGGAACTTATGTGATAGTGATTATTTTAATGATCATCTTTCTTGTGCTGATCACGGAAAAGTCCTTTTTAAGAGGGCTGAAAAAGGGCAGTGCAAAAGTTTATACATCTGCGAAGGAAGATGTCAAAAAAAGACGGACACAGGCATCTGCGAAAAAGGAAGCGCGTGCTGAAAAAGAAGAAACAAAAGCGATAAAAGAAGCGCAAAAAGCGGCGAAACGAGAGATCAAAAAAGCGGCCAAAGCCAAAGCAGATCAGCATATATCAGGTGTGACATTTGATACTACGCTCACACAGCCTAAGGAAGATTTGAAAGAATTAAAACCGGAAGAAGTTCCATTTGAGGAACAGCCGCTGGATTTTGTGATCAATCGTGCAGAGCCTACTTTGGAACAGGAAGTTTTAGAAGAAGTAGCTCCGGCAGGAGATCCATTTGCACTGGATCCTGCAACAGAGAAAAAAAATACGAGAGCAAAGAAAAAGAAATCCAGTGAGGAAGAGACACAAAAGGCGACAGAAGAAGTTGAACGAGAGAGAAAAGAAACGGAACATCAACCAAAATTAAACTATCAGCGACCACCACTTTCGCTATTGAAGCGCGGAAAAGCAGGTGGTGGGGATTCCGATGCACATTTGCGTGAGACAGCGAACAAGTTGCAGCAGACGCTTTATAATTTTGGAGTACGTGTTACTGTGACAAATGTAAGTTGTGGACCATCTGTGACACGCTATGAACTTCAGCCGGAGCAGGGAGTAAAAGTCAGTAAGATTGTCGGTCTTGCCGATGATATCAAATTGAATCTGGCGGCCGCTGACATTCGTATTGAAGCGCCGATCCCGGGAAAAGCTGCAGTTGGAATCGAGGTTCCGAACAAAGAGACTTCCCCAGTGATGCTGCGGGATCTTCTGGAAACGGAAGAATTTCAAAAGAGTACTTCCAAGATTGCTTTCGCAGCAGGAAGAGATATCGCAGGGAAGGTTGTTGTGGCAGATATTATGAAGATGCCTCATCTTCTGATCGCAGGTGCGACAGGATCTGGAAAATCTGTCTGTATCAATACACTGATCATGAGTATTTTATATAAAGCGGATCCGGATGAGGTGAAATTAATCATGATCGATCCAAAAGTTGTAGAGTTAAGTGTCTACAATGGGATTCCACATTTGATGATTCCAGTAGTTACAGATCCGAAGAAAGCATCGGGAGCTTTAAACTGGGCTGTTGTGGAAATGGATAAGCGGTATCGGTTATTTGCGGAATACAATGTGCGTGATTTACGGGGATATAACGAAAAGGCATCTGAGGTTGAAAAACAGATAGAAAATGGTGAAAAGCCAGAAAAAATGCCTCAGATTGTCATTATTGTTGATGAGCTTGCAGACCTTATGATGGTGGCACCAGGGGAAATCGAGGAGGCAATCTGCCGCCTGGCACAGCTTGCCCGCGCAGCGGGAATTCATCTTGTTCTTGCGACGCAGAGACCGTCCGTGAATGTTATTACCGGATTGATCAAGGCAAATATGCCGTCGCGAATTGCTTTTTCGGTGTCTTCGGGAGTGGACTCCAGAACAATCATTGATATGAACGGTGCGGAAAAACTTCTTGGAAAAGGTGATATGCTTTTTTATCCATCGGGATACCAGAAGCCTGCCCGTGTGCAGGGAGCATTTGTCTCTGATAAAGAAGTTCAAAATGTTGTAGAATATCTCGTGACAAAGAATGGAAATGCCATATATAATGAAGAAGTAGAAAATCATGTAAACAGTGCACAGACGGGAATGGCATCAGCTGCAGGAGCAGGTGGAGGAGCCGATGAACGCGATGTCTACTTTGTAGATGCAGGACGTTTTATTATAGAAAAAGACAAAGCTTCTATCGGAATGCTCCAGCGGGTATTCAAAATTGGATTTAACCGTGCAGCACGCATTATGGATCAGCTTTTCGAAGCTGGTGTCGTTGGCGAGGAGGAAGGAACCAAACCGCGAAAGGTACTGATGTCTATGGAAGAGTTTGAGCAGTACATAGAGGAGTATGTATAAAGTAAGTGCAGCAGATGCATAAAAAGAAAGGACGAAGAGAAGATGAAGACAGATATTCAAATCGCTCAGGAAGCACAGATGAAGCCGATCAAAGAGGTGGCAGAGACAATTGGGATTCAGGAGGATGATCTGGAACTTTATGGAAAGTACAAAGCAAAACTTTCTGATGAACTTTGGGATCAGATCAAAGACAGACCAGATGGAAAACTTGTCCTTGTGACAGCTATTAATCCTACACCGGCAGGAGAGGGAAAGACAACGACAAGTGTTGGACTTGGACAGGCAATGGCAAAATTAAATAAAAAGGCAGTGATCGCACTCCGTGAGCCTTCCCTTGGCCCATGCTTTGGAATTAAGGGCGGAGCAGCAGGCGGAGGTTATGCACAGGTTGTTCCGATGGAAGATTTAAATCTGCATTTTACAGGAGATTTTCATGCGATCACTTCTGCCAACAATCTGCTTGCAGCAATGTTAGATAATCATATTCAGCAAGGAAATGCTCTGCAGATCGATCCAAGGCAGGTTGTCTGGAAGAGATGTCTGGATATGAATGACAGATCTCTTAGAAATATCGTAATTGGACTTGGAAGCAAAATGGACGGAATGGTAAGAGAAGATCATTTTGTCATCACAGTTGCCTCAGAGATTATGGCGGTACTCTGTCTGGCGAATAATCTTCAAGATTTAAAGGAACGTCTTGGCAAGATTATCGTTGCCTATGACTTCTCTGGCAACCCGGTTACTGCCGATATGCTTCAGGCAACAGGTGCAATGACAGCTCTTTTAAAAGATGCGATGAAACCAAATCTGATCCAGACACTGGAACATACACCAGCCATCGTACATGGTGGACCATTTGCCAACATTGCACATGGATGTAACAGTGTCCGAGCTACAAAGATGGCGTTAAAACTTGGAGACATTGCCATTACAGAGGCTGGATTTGGAGCAGATCTCGGTGCAGAAAAATTCTTTGATATCAAATGTCGAAGCAGTGAACTGGCACCAGATGCAGTTGTGATCGTTGCGACTGTGCGCGCATTAAAATACAATGGAGGGGTTCCGAAAAATGCTTTGGCAGAAGAGAATTTGGAAGCATTGGAAAAAGGAATCGTGAATTTGGAAAAACATATTGAAAATATTCAGAAATATAATGTTCCGGTCATTGTTACACTGAATTCGTTTGTGACAGATACAGATGCTGAGAATGCATTTATCCAAAAATTCTGTGAGGAGCGAGGATGCGAGTTTGCATTGTCTAAAGTGTGGGAACGCGGCGGAGAGGGCGGAATTGAACTGGCAGAAAAGGTACTTCAGACTTTGGAGACAAAGGAAAGCCATTTCGCACCGTTATATTCCGATGAGTTGACACTCAAAGAGAAGATTGAGACGATTTCAAAAGAAATCTATGGCGCAAAAGGAATTGAGTATGCTCCGGCAGCAGAAAAGCAACTTGCAAAGATTGAGCAGATGGGATTTGGAAATCTTCCAGTATGTATGGCAAAGAATCAGTATTCCCTTTCTGATGATGCTACATTACTTGGCCGTCCACAGAATTTTGATATGCATATCCGTGAAGTGTATGTAAATGCCGGAGCAGGATTTGTTGTCGCTCTTACGGGAGCTGTTATGACAATGCCTGGACTTCCGAAAGTTCCAGCAGCAAATCATATTGATGTAGATGCAAGTGGAAATATTACAGGTTTATTCTAAGGAGAGATGAAATATGCCACAGATTATTGACGGAAAACAGATTGCAATGCAGATCAAAGAAGAGTTAAAAGAGCGTGTGGCAAGGCTGAAACAGGAGGGGAAATCTGTCTGCCTTGCTGTGATACAGGTGGGAAATGACCCCGCATCTACGGTATATGTGAATGGGAAAAAGAAAGATTGTGCTTATATCGGGATCGAATCGCGTTCTTACGAGCTGCCAGAAGAAACGAAAGAGGAAGAACTTCTCGCATTGCTCGATCAATTAAATCACACCGGAGATGTGCATGGAATTCTTGTACAACTTCCGCTTCCATCTCATATGGATGAATCAAAAGTTGTGAAGGCAATTGATCCGGCGAAGGATGTGGATGGATTTCATCCGGTCAATATCGGGAAGCTTTGTATCGGAGGGGATGGCTTTGACTGCTGTACACCGGCTGGAGTCATTCAACTTTTGAAACGTTCGGGGATTTCGATCCGTGGAAGAGAGTGTGTAGTTGTTGGAAGAAGCAACAATGTAGGGAAACCGACAGCGCTTCTTCTACTAAGGGAGAATGGAACTGTGACAATCGCACATTCCCAAACGAAAGATTTAAAGGAGATTACAAAGCGAGCAGACATTCTTGTGGCGGCAGTCGGGAAACCAAAATTTATAACGAAAGAATATATAAAAGAAAATGCAGTCGTGATCGACGTCGGCATTCACCGAAATGAAGACAATGTGTTGTGCGGGGATGTCGATTACGATGACGTAATAGAAAAAGTTGGCGCAATCACACCGGTTCCAGGAGGAGTGGGACCGATGACACGAGCTATGCTGATGTATAACTGTGTGGAGGCGGCATGCAAATAGGGGGTTTTTACTAAATGAAATGTGCAAAATGCGGAGCAGAAATTACATATGACCTAGGATATTGTCCGTATTGTGGCGCAGAAGTCAGAATTGTTCCAGATTACAATCCGCTGGATGATATGCTGGCGGAGCAGGTGCGGGATGCCATTGGCGGGGGAGAAACTTCAGAAAATGAACTGGAGCGTTATCGCCAGGCAGTACAGGAGAAATTAAGACAGCAGAAACAGGAAGAGCAGCAGAAACGAGAATTTGTGCAGAGAAGAAGCCAGATTGAGGCTGAAGAAGAAGCACGGAGAAAGAAACGGCTTGCGCGTCGAAGAGAAGTCAGAAGGAAGAAGAGACGTTTGTTGATTGGTATGACCGCAGCATCTGTTGGACTACTGACACTTCTGAGTGCCGGAATTTATAGAAGTTCCTATAGTGGCAAGATAAAAAAAGGATATGCATTGGCAAAGGAGCAGAAATATGATCAGGCTATCCGTACATTTGAGAAGGCAGTAGAGAAAAAGCCGGCGCGTGCAGAAGCGTATGCTGGGCTTGCGGCTGTGTACAATGCACAGGAAGATCTTGACAGGGCAGAGATGGTATTCTGGGATGCTATCGAAGCAAATCCTACCAGCGTGGAATTGTATGAAGAGATGATTGATTTTTATATTGCCACAGATCAGGAGACACAGATTCCGCTCCTTCTTGATGAGTGTGAGGATGAAAGTGTTCTTACTGCGTTAAAATCTTATCAGGTAAAGGTGCCAAAATTTAGTTTAGATGAAAGTAAGTATGATGAAGTACAGGAATTAACATTGACATCCAAAGCGAAAGAAATCTACTATACGATCGATGGCTCTGAACCTACAACAGACAGCACAAAATATGAGGAACCGATTTCTATCCCGGAAGGTACAACGACAGTGAAAGCGATTGCTGTAAATAAAAAAGGAGTCCCAAGTCTTACGGAAGAGAAGACATATACGGTAGAATTACCTTTGGAAGATGCACCGGTTGTAACACCAACGACAGGACAGTACTATGAGTATACGATGATTGAAATTGAAGTTCCCGAAGGATATGAGGCATATTATACCTTCAATGGTGAGGTACCGGAAAAGGATTCAGAAGATTCATATAAATACACAGAACCAATTGACATGCCAGAAGGAAATACTTTGTTTTCGGCAGTGCTGATCGACAAAAAGGGACGTGTAAGTGCTGTGACAAAAAGGAATTATACACTCACATATTCTTATGAATAAGGAAGTGTAAGAAGAAAATAAATTGTTTGTAAAATAACAAAAAAAGAATTGCGTTAAATTGTTAACAGTGATATAATGTAATTGTTTAAAAATTAACAACACATATTCAAAGGAGATGCATGACAATGGCAAGATTTACATTACCAAGAGACATTTACCACGGAAAAGGGTGTCTGGAAGAACTGAAAAATCTGAAAGGGAAAAAGGCAATTCTCGTAGTCGGAGGAGGTTCCATGAAGCGTCAGGGATTTCTTGACAAAGCAGTGAACTATTTGAAAGAAGCCGGCATGGAAGTTCAGTTATTCGAGGGTGTTGAGCCAGATCCATCCGTAGAGACTGTTATGAAAGGTGCAGAAGCAATGCGCGCATTTGGTCCAGACTGGATCGTGGCAATGGGAGGAGGTTCTCCAATTGATGCTGCAAAGGCAATGTGGGCATTTTATGAATACCCAGATGTAACATTTGAGGATTTATGTATTCCGTTTAACTTCCCAGAACTGCGTCAGAAAGCAAAGTTTGCGGCAATTCCGTCTACATCAGGAACGGCAACAGAAGTTACTGCATTCTCTGTGATCACAGACTATGCAAAAGGAATCAAATATCCATTGGCAGATTTTAATATTACACCAGATGTTGCAATTGTTGACTCTGAGTTGGTAGAAGCACTTCCGGCACGTCAGGTTGCCTATACAGGTATGGATGCTCTGACTCATGCAATTGAAGCTTATGTATCTACTTTGAATTGTGCATATACAGACCCACTTGCAATTCAGGCAATCGAGATGGTATTTGATTATCTTCCAGCTTCTTTCAAAGGAAACATGGAAGCAAGAGCACAGATGCACAATGCGCAGTGCCTTGCAGGTATGGCATTTTCTAATGCGTTGCTTGGTATTGTACATTCTATGGCACATAAGACAGGAGCAGCATTCTCAACAGGACATATTACACATGGTCTTGCAAATGCAATGTACCTTCCATATGTCATCAAGTATAATGCAAAAGATCCTGTCGCTGCAAAGCGTTATGCTGAGATTGCAAGAAGAGTAGGTCTTGCCGGAGCTTCCGAACGAGCACTGATCAATAGTTTATGTGAAAAAATCAATGAATTTAACGTAATCCTTGGAATTCCTGCAACATTAAAAGAGTTTGGAATTAAAGAAGATGAATTCAAAGAAAAGATTTCTGAAATCGCAAAAAATGCAGTTGGAGATGCCTGTACAGGGTCTAATCCAAGAGCAATCGATCCGGAAACAATGGAGAGATTATTTACATGTATTTATTACGGAACAGAAGTTGATTTCTAATTAGAAAGTCTGTCAAGAGAACGACCTTTTGAAAAACAGGTTTTGCCCGGATCAGGCAGTTGAATGATTACTTAGATAGAAAATCAAAAAGGCACATTTTGCAGGAGTACATGTCTTCCGTAAGATGTGCCATTTTGTTTGTTTCCAAAAGCTTTTTAAAAGAATCTTTAGGAAATATTACTAGAAAATGCCGATAAATTTTTAACATTATCGCAAGATATACTTGAACTTTAACGAAGAATGATATATTATATTAATAATCATGTATGCTTATTCACGGCTTAGCGGTAAATAGGTAATATATAAAATTTTAGGAGGCGCAAGATGTATAAAATACAAAAGGCAGAAAAATTAGCAGATAAGATTTTTCTTATGGATGTTGAAGCACCAAGAGTTGCAAGACACTGTCAGCCGGGACAGTTTGTAATCGTAAAAATGGATGAAAAAGGGGAAAGAATTCCATTGACGATTTGTGATTATGACAGAGAAGCAGGAACAGTGACAATCGTATTCCAGATTGTAGGAGCTTCCACAGATAAGATGGCAGAGTTAAAAGAGGGGGATTACTTCAGAGACTTTACAGGTCCTTTAGGATGTGCTTCTGAATTTGTAGAAGAAGATCTTGAAGAATTAAAGAATAAAAAGATTTTGTTCGTAGCAGGTGGTGTTGGGGCAGCTCCTGTATATCCACAGGTAAAATGGATGCACGAACGTGGAATAGACGTAGATGTAATTGTTGGATCTAAGACAAAAGAGATGCTGATCCTTGAAAAAGAGATGGAAGCTGTTGCTGGAAATCTTTATGTCTGTACAGATGATGGTTCTTACGGACACCACGGAATGGTAACAAGCATGATCGAAAAATTAGTCGGAGAAGGCAAGAAATATGACAGATGCGTTGCAATCGGACCGATGATCATGATGAAATTTGTATGTCTTCTGACAAAAAAATTAGAGATTCCTACAATCGTCAGCATGAACCCGATCATGGTAGACGGAACAGGTATGTGCGGAGCATGCCGTCTTCAGGTAGGAGATGAGATCAAATTCGCATGTGTTGACGGACCGGAATTTGATGGACATTTGGTAGATTTTGACCAGGCAATGAAGAGACAGTTAATGTATAAAACAGAAGAAGGCCGTGCAATTTTGAAATTGCAGGAAGGCGATACACATCATGGCGGATGTGGAAATTGCGGAGGTGACAACTAATGGCAGATGTATTAAAGAAAGTACCTGTAAGAGAGCAGGAACCAAAAGTACGCGCAACAAACTTTGAAGAAGTTTGTCTTGGATATAACAAAGAAGAAGCAATGGAAGAAGCAACTCGCTGCATCAACTGTAAGAATGCAAAATGTGTGCAGGGATGTCCGGTAGCTATTAATATTCCAGGATTTATCAAGGAAGTAAAAGAAGGAAATATCGAAGAAGCTTACAAGATCATTGGAGAATCTTCTGCACTTCCTGCAATTTGTGGACGTGTATGTCCTCAGGAATCACAGTGTGAAGGAAAATGTATCCGTGGTATCAAAGGAGAACCGGTTTCCATCGGTAAATTAGAGCGTTTTGTTGCTGACTACGCATTAGAGCATGACATTAAACCAGTTGGCGCAGAGAAGACAAACGGACACAAAGTTGCTGTAATCGGATCTGGTCCCGCAGGACTGACATGTGCTGGTGACCTTGCAAAATTAGGATATGAAGTAACTGTATTTGAAGCACTCCATGAACTGGGCGGTGTATTAGTATATGGTATTCCTGAGTTCCGTCTTCCAAAACAGAAAGTTGTTGCAAAAGAGATTGAGAAAGTAAAAGAACTCGGAGTAAAATTTGAGACAAACGTTGTCATCGGTAAATCTACAACTATCGATCAATTGATCGAGGAAGAAGGATTTGAGGCAGTATTTATCGGATCTGGAGCAGGACTTCCAAAATTCATGGGAATCCCGGGAGAAAATGCAAACGGTGTATTCTCTGCAAATGAATACTTGACAAGAAGCAACTTGATGAAAGCGTTTGATGAATCTTATGATACCCCAATCGCTGCAGGAACAAAAGTTGCTGTCATCGGTGGTGGTAACGTTGCGATGGATGCTGCAAGAACAGCTCTTCGCCTTGGTGCAGAAGTACATATCGTATATCGTAGAAGTGAAGAAGAACTTCCTGCCAGAGTAGAAGAAGTACACCATGCAAAAGAAGAAGGAATCATCTTTGATCTTCTTACAAATCCAAAAGAAATTTTAGTAGATGAAAATGGATGGGTAAAAGGTATGGTATGCGTGAAGATGGAATTAGGAGAACCAGATGCTTCCGGTAGAAGACGTCCGGTAGAAGTAGAAGGATCTGAATTTACAATGGATCTTGATACTGTGATCATGTCTCTTGGTACATCTCCAAACCCACTGATCTCTTCTACAACAGAAGGACTGGAAGTAAATAAATGGAAATGTATCGTTGCAGAAGAAGAGAACGGTAAGACAACAAAAGAGGGTGTCTATGCCGGAGGAGATGCTGTAACAGGTGCAGCAACTGTTATCCTTGCAATGGGTGCGGGAAAAGCAGGAGCAAAAGGTATTCACGAATACTTAAGCAATAAATAAAAGATAGTATTATCGTTGTTTCAGGGAAGAACTGAGAGAGGAAATATCTCAGTCAGATCTGATGTGACAAAAAAGGACTGCCGTATATGACTGAAACGGAAGTCCTTTTTTTCGCCGGAATAATAGGAGAAAAGAAATAAGATAGAGCACTGTCTTGTACAGAGCAGGGAGATGAACATGAAAATTACAATTATTACTGTTGGAAAATTAAAGGAAAAATATTTGAAAGATGCAATAGCCGAGTATACAAAGCGGCTGAGCAAATCATGCAAATTGGAGATCATCGAAGTGGCTGATGAGAAAACCCCCGATCAGGCAAGCGTATTGGTAGAAAATGGAATTCGCAGAAAAGAAGGTGAACGTATTTTAAAGCATATAAAAGAAGGTGCCTATGTGATTACTTTGGAAATCAATGGGAAATTGTTATCTTCCGAAGAATTTTCCGAAAAAATCGAACAACTTGGAATTCAAGGGAAAAGCCATATTATTTTTGTGATTGGAGGCTCGATTGGACTTAGCGAAGAAGTTTTAGAAAAGTCCGATTATGCATTGAGTTTCTCCAAAATGACTTTTCCGCATCAACTGATGCGTGTTATTTTGCTGGAACAGATTTATCGTGCATATCGGATTATAGAAGGAGCACCGTATCATAAGTAACAGAATTGAAAGTACAGGAGAGATCAGAGATGAAAATTTTAATTACAGGATTTGAGCCATTTGGAGGAGAAAGTGTAAATCCTGCTTATGAAGCAGTGAAGCTTTTACCAGATATGGCAGGAGATATACAGATTGTAAAAATGGAAATTCCAACTGTGTTTGGAGAGGCCGGAAAAGTTGTGGAAACAGGAATTCTGCAACATCAGCCGGATGCAGTAATCTGCGTTGGGCAGGCGGGAAGGCGAGCCGATATCGGAGTGGAGCGTGTTGCGATCAACCTTGTAGAAGCTTCAATTCCGGATAATGCCGGAAATCAACCTATGGATGTAAAAGTGCAAGAAGATGGAGATACGGCATATTTTGCAACCATTCCGGTAAAAGCAATGGTAAAAAACATCAAGGATCATGGGATCCCTGCAAGCATATCTTACACAGCGGGGACTTATGTATGTAACAGTGTGATGTATGATCTTCTTTATTTGATTGATAGAAAATATCCTTCTATTCGAGGCGGTTTTATTCATGTGCCATATGCGACAGAGCAAGGCGTCGGAAAGCCTGTCGGAACAGCTACAATGGAACTTTCCACCATCTCAAAGGCATTACTATATGCGTTGGAGGCAGTTGCCGGAGAGGATAAAAATTGACATTTCCTATCTAGAAACATAGACTGAAATAAAAAATCTCGTTATTTTTTAATAGAATAGCGAGATTACTAAATATAATCATAACTTTTATTCACTGCTATAACCTCATTTGTTTTTCCTTTCTATGAAAAATCATTTTCACTGCTGCTAAATTTCTTATATTATACCATTCATCAAAAAATACGTCACTATTTTCTCCCATTTGTCATGAATATTTTTCAACTTATTTTCGCATAGAAAAATGTTCCGCCTTTTCTTTGTTGGGCAAAATGTATAAAAAATATAGGATTTTAAATGAAATAGAGAAGAAAAACTACAAAAGCAAATGACTTTATGGAAAAGCTGTGCTAGAATAAATCCATTAGAGTTTATTTTAAGGAAGCAGAGGACATGATTCAGAGACAGAAAATGGGAAAAGAGAAAAAACGAAAAACACTCAGCCAGGAATTTACACTTCTGACAGTAGTGACTTCTGTAGGGACACTGTTTCTCTTGGGAGTTGTTCTGATCAGTGTATTTTCTTTTTTATTTTTACAAAATGCAAAAGAAGATATGCAATATGTCCTGGACAGTACAAACGAGCAGATCCAAAGCCACATCCAGTTTATTTCAGATGGCGCAGTTTCTATCCGTCATAATCCATTATTGGAAGCATTTTTAAAAAATGAATCTTATGATCAGGAAAATGCGGAAAAACAGCTTGGATATATGATGGAACTTTTTTCGGCGGGAAACCTGGCAGAGCAAACCCCATTCGTTGAAAGTGTACATTTATTTAACAAAGTGGGGAAGGAACTTGACAGACGCTATTATCCGCTGACTGTTTTGGCAGCAAAGGAGGAGAAAGAAATTTGTCAGCACATTTTAACAGAGTTTTATGAAGAAAATTGTCGATATCAAAGTTATATCCGAAATGGCAAGTGGTATCTCTGTTTTACAATATATGATGAAAGTATGAACAACGTAGGAATCTGCATGGTGCAAATAGAGAGAGAGGCGATAAAAGAGATTTTTTCGGCAGTGGAAGGGTACCAGGACTGGGGATGGGAAATCAAAGGAAACGATGAAATTTTGTTTTCGGACGGAAGAAAAATAGAGGGCGATAATCTGGTATACAGCAGTGCTGACGGCGAATTTGATATCCAGATTTCTTCGGTAGTCGGGAAAGAAAATCTCTATGTCGTTCTTCGTCCAACATTGTTTGCGTTTTTATTCATCCTTCTTCTGGCACTTGTCCTGGCAGCCGCTCTTGCATTTGTTTCTGGGTATCGATTGTCAAAACCATTGAAGAAAGTAAGAGAAAGTATGCATGAATTTGGGGAGGAACAATTTGATATCCGAATGGATGATTTTCAGATTCAGGAGTTCCATGATATATCTGTAGTATTTAATGAGATGGCGGATAAGATCCAGCATTTGATTCTTGAAGTGTATGAGAAAGAACTTACCGCAACGAGACTTCAAGTAAAGTATCTCCAGGCACAGATTACACCGCATTTTCAGTTTAATATCCTTTCCATGCTGAGTCTGAAGGCAAAATTGGCAGGAAACGAAGAACTGTATCAATGTCTGCGGGCATTCTCTGAATTGGTGAGAGGAAAAATTTTCCGAAAAAAGGAGATTATGATTCCAGTGGCAGAGGAACTGGAGTTAGTGGAATTTTATCTATATCTTCAAAATAGTAGATTTCAGGACAAGATCACTTATGAGATTATCTGTCCGGAAGAAAAAGTCAAAGAAAATCTGATTCCGAGACTTTTGATCGAGCCGCTTGTGGAAAATGCGGTATCGCACGGTCTGGAACCAAAACAGGGCAGTGGAAAGGTGCAGGTAATACTTTATGAACAAAACAAGCGGCTTCATATTATTGTAGAAGATGATGGTGTAGGGTTTGAGGAAGAAGATGTGGAAACGGTCCGGGAAAAAGAAGGGCATACACATACCGGACTGGAAAATACAAAGCGACTTCTTTATATTTTATATGGAGAAAACCACACATGGAAGGTGACAGGAAAAAAAGGAGAGGGAACGACTGTGGAGATTGTAATACCCTCGGAGAGGAGAGCGGATGATGTGGAACGTGATGGCAGCAGATGATGAGGCCTATATTCGGGAGGCACTGCAAAAATTAATTTCATGGGAAAAGATGGGATGCAGTCTTAAGTATGTAGCAGAAGATGGAAAGAAACTGATAGACAGAATGAAGGAGGAGAAACCAGATATCGTAATTACAGACATCCGAATGCCAGGAGCAGATGGATTGGCGGTTTGTCAGTATATCTATGAAACGTATCCGGAGACCCAGGTGATTATTTTGAGCGCCTATTCTGAGTTTGAGTATGCGAGAGCGGCGATCAAGTATGGGGTGTGTGAGTATGTGTTGAAAATTTCCGTCCTAGAGGAACTCCCGGGAGCAGTAGAAAAGGCGATACAAAATTTAGAAAAGTTGCAAAAAGAGTCTTTGTCAGTCAGTGTAGAGCTGGAGGAAAAGAAAGAGAATGATAGTCTCTATGATCAGATGCTTCGCTATATCGAGGAAAACCTGGAAAAGAAAATCACACTGGAGGAGATGGCGGAAGCGCTTCATGCCAATGGAAGCTACTTAAGTCGACTGTATAAAAATAAAAGGGGCATAAATCTCTTTGATGATATTTTGAGAAAGCGTGTAGAAAAGGCAAAAGAATACATGACTACAACAGACTGGAAAATATATCAGATTTCAGAGGCTGTTGGATTTGAGGATACCGGCTATTTTTCCCGTGTATTTAAACGATATACGCATATGTCGCCAAAAGAATTCAGAAATGTAGGAGGGGAGGAGCATGAGGAAAAGTAAGAGGATATTTATTATCTGTATGATAGGAGCAGTATTTTTTCTGTCAGGTTGCAGTGAAAGAAAGGAAAAGCAGGTGGAGATCACAGTGATGCATGGCTGGGGAAGCACGGAGATGGATCACAAAGAAATGCAGAAAATCTATTCCGATTTTCAGAAAAAGTATCCGGATATCTCTCTGAATCTGATCGCAATGCCGACAGGAAAAGAGATGGTAGAACGGGCAGAGGACAGAATTCTTGTGGGAGATCTTCCAGATGTGATTTTCTGTGGGGATGCAGGAAAGGAATCCTTGTACCAGTTTATGATAGAAAACGAACTGGCGCTGGATCTTATGCCATACATTAAGGAGGATAAAGAATTGTTGCACAGCATTGCCCCATCTAGTATGGAGTATTGGAAGACGAGGGATGGTAAGCTCTATACCGTCTCCGATGTCCTTATGCTTGGTGGAGGTTACTGGTACAATGAAGAGATTTTTCGTGAAGCTGGAATTACGTCTATTCCAGAGACATGGGAAGAATTTTATAGCGCATGTCAAAAGATTCAAACGTGGTCTGAGACATCAAACAAGGATGTGATGCCTCTTGGACCTACCGTGGAGGGATATCTCTATATCACAGATCAGATGCTTGCAAAGAATAGAGGGAGAGGGAGTGTTGCGATCAGTCAGAACAAGGTTCCAATGTCTCAGTCAGAAATCTGTACTGTGTTAGAGCAGCAGAAAGAGTTGTGGCATTATACAAAACCTTTAAGCAAGGAATATAGCTATCGGGATGAAACAGACCTGTTCAATGATGAAAAGCTTGCAATGTACATCAATGGAATTTGGGGAGCATTTATGATCGATGAGACTCTTCCGGTATCTTATGCGCTTCTTCCTTTTGGAGAAGGTGCAGAGATTGCCTGTGAATCCGCGGGGCTTGGATATCTTCTTGGAAATACAGAGAATGAAAAACGAATCGATGCAAGCATAAAATTTTTGAAGTATATGCTCAGCAAAGAGGTGCAAGAGAGAATCTTGCTGAAAACCGGACAGATGCCGGCAAATCCTCAGATTACAATCGAACAGTATAGCGAAAAAATGCCCCGGTTCTGCCAGGCGGCTACGGAAGTGAAACAGGCAGAAATAAAGATCCAAGTACCGGCAAATTTGTGGAACAGTGCACAGATGCATATATTCGAGGAATATTTGCCGGTGTTTTTTCAGGAGGAGATGAGTGGAGAAGTTTTTTTTCAATTACTAGAACGAAATAGTCAAAACAGACTAAAAAAGTAAATATAATCCATATAAAAAGTTAAAAAGTAAATATAGAACAAACTATTCGTAAAAATACTTTATTCAAAATGCACAGAAAAATGCTTAAAATAAGCACATAAATTAAATGAATGCACAAAACAAGGAGAATTTTAAACTGTGCGTGGAGGAGGAAGTAGGATGAAGAAAATGAAAGCAAGAGTAATCAGTACTGCATTGGCGGTAGCGATGGGAACAACGGCGCTTGCAGGATGTGGAGATTCCAAAGAAGCAAAAGGGACGGCAAAGGAGAAAAAAGAAAATGCAGAAGCTGTGTTGGAATTCTATCACGGATATTACCATGAGGAAAGTGAGTGGCCGGCGGCAAAAGTGATGCGTGATATTTATGAGGAATTTGCAAAAAGCCATGCAGACGGCAAAGTAAAGTTCAAACCAATTGCAGTTGAAAATCGGGATGACATCGTAAGTTCACAGGTTGCAGGAGGAAGTTTCCCAGATCTTGTAGATTGTGGAACAGCAGTGCCGCAGGCTGCAATTGCTCAGGAACTTGTGCTGGATATGAAACCTTACATCGATGAGAACAATCTGAAAGATGCGGTAGGACTGAACTATACACAGAATGATATAGACGGACATATTTATTCTGTACACGATCAGATGGAAAGCCGTGGAATGTGGTACAATCAGGAAATTTTAGATCAGGCAGGGGTAACGTTAGAAGACTTAAGTACTTGGGATGGCTATGAGGCTGCAATGGAGAAAGTCAGAGCACTCGGCGGTGATACATACGGATATGCAGCGGGTCAGGGATCCATCATCATGTTCAATGCAATGCTTGCATCTACGGAGGAAGGAAGAGAACTTTTGGAGTCAGAAATGACACAGGAGACAATCGAATCTAAGACGTTTCAAGAGGCATTTATGAGAGTGGCGAAGATGGATCAGGCAAATGGCTCCGATCACACCGTAGAAGATCTTGGAAATGTGATGGATGACTTTAACAAAAAAGGGACGATGGCAGTGCTTCCAAATGGTGTCTGGAATGCCAGTGGAATCGATGAAAGTATGGTAGAAAAGATTCAGCCGACAATCTTCCCTGAAAATGTAGCTTTGTCTTCAGCAGGATCTGGACTTACAATTTCCAGTGGACTGAGTGCGGAAGAAGAAAAACTTGCTTTGGAATTTATAAAATATATGACAAGCGAAGAAGTGCAGTCTAAGATCTTTACAGAAGTACAGGCAAATCCATGTAACACAACGTTAGACTTAAATAAACTTGCCGAAGAAAGTGGAAATGCAGCGACGATCAAACTCGCCGAAGCATGTACACTTGTCAATGATGCAGAATACATTGCAGAGGATCTGAACTATGTATGGGGATCAGATGTAAGAACATCCATGATCAATGCTTTAATGGAATGTGCGGTATCCGGAACAGATATCGACAGCCGGTTTGAACAGCTGCAAAAGGAACTGACAGCGCTTATCGGATAACGAATGTTTTGTAGAAAAGAGTTGTCGTAAAACGACAGCTCTTTTTCTTTGGCAGAACAGAAATCGTTCTTAAAAGGAGGTTTAAAAGATGAACAGACATAACAGACTTGGTTGGCGGAGGAAGGGATTCATTTTTGCATTTCTAGCTCCGACACTGATTGCTTTTGTTATTTTTTATTTGTACCCGATCGTGACAGTTTTTGTCACTTCCTTTTGCAAATGGGATTACACAAATATCAATGCACCGGAATTTTTTGGCATAAAAAATATGTGGGATAATTACAAATACATTTTTCATACTTATCCATATTTTTGGGAAGCGTTGAAAAATTCTTCTCTGTGGGCACTTTTGGGAGTTGCCACCCAGATCCCGATCGCTACATTGATTGCACTTGCATTTTCCAGAAAGATGAAAGGGGTAAAATTAATCCGGAATATTTACATTATCCCGAATATGATCTCAACAGCAGCTATGGGTATGATTTTCTTACAGCTATATAGTCCGCTTTATGGGGTGGTAAACCCGATTATCAAATTGTTCAACAAGGATTTTAAAGACAGCATTCTTCTGCTTGAAGGACCGGCATTCTGGGCAATGACAGCTGCATATATTTTCTTTACAGGTACGACAACACTGATGATTCTCGGAAATATTATGGCAGTTCCGGAAGAAGTAAGAGAAGCCGCCAGACTGGATGGCGCAAGTGGGTTAAAGCAGGATTGGTATATTACGATCCCGATGATCAAGGAAACACTGCGCATGGTATGTATTTTAGCGGCAACTGGCGGATTCTTACTTTACAATGAAGTATATTTTCTCACAAAGGGTGCAGCTGGTACTTACAGCATCAGCTATGTGATCCGGGAACTTGCCATTACAAGTCCTCGTACACAGTTTGGCCGTGCAAATACCGTTGCCGTTGTACAGATTCTGGCAGGAATGTTAATTATTGTCATCATAAATATGCTTTTTAATCTCACATGGAAAAGACCGACAAAAGGAGGAAAACGTTCATGAGAAAAAACGGACAGAAAGTATTAAAAAACCGAATGAAAAAAGACTCAAAAGCGACAAGAATCGTAACTGTTATCTGTCTGTGTTGGGCAGCATTTGTAGCGCTTGTTCCGCTTGTATGGCTTTTACTTTCCAGCTTCAAAAAAGATCCGATGGCACGCCCGGGATTTATGCTTCCGGAATCTATCTATCTGGAAGGATATATTTCTACTTTCCGTGATCTGCATGTGATGCGGTATTTCGGAAACAGTTTACTGATTTCTTTCGTATCAGTTGTGATCAGTATCGTGATGATCTCCATGTCTGCCTATGTTGTGGCAAGACTGGATTTTAAAGGGAAAAAGCTTGTAAATGTCATGCTGTATTCGACCATGTTTATTCCAGCTACTGCATTGACCTATCCAGTTTATAATCTGGTCAATAAATTGCATTTGTATGATACGAGAGGCGCCTTAATCTTGATTTATTCTTGCAGTGGTCTGGCAGTGAGCTTCTTTGTAATTAAAAATTACTATATGAATATTCCAAAGGAGATGGAAGATGCGGCAAGAATAGATGGATGCGGTTATGTGAAGACATGGCAGAAGGTTATTTTTCCGATGGCACGTCCGGGAATTATGACAGCAGGGGTTCTTGCCTTTTTAAATAACTGGAATGAATACTACTGGGCCTCTCTTGTGTTGATCGACCGCGAAAAACTGACAGTGCCGGCATTGTTATCTACATTTACAACATCATTCCGGACAAACTATAATGGTTTGTTCTCGGCAATGGTCGTGATCATCCTGCCGCCGGTTATCTTGTATTGTGTATTCAGCAAGTTTTTCGTGGAAGCACTTTCCGGAGGAGCAGTAAAAGGATAATCATACAGCATATGAAAAGAAGGAGAAGATAGAAATGAATCAGGAAATTAGAGAGAGAACAAAATGGTTTATGGATGCAAGATTTGGAATGTTCATCCATTGGGGACTTTATGCGATCCCTGCCTGCGGAGAGTGGGTTATGTCGGAGCGCGAGATGACGGTGAAAGAGTATGAGAAATATTTTGACCTGTTTGACCCGGTTGACTATGATCCAAAAGTGTGGGTGCGTCTTGCAAAGGAAGCAGGGATGAAATATGCGGTGCTGACGGCGAAACATCATGATGGATTTTGTCTGTTTGATTCTGCTCTGACAGACTATAAGTGTACGAACACAAAAGCAGGGAGAGATCTTGTGAGAGAGTTTGTGGATGCCTGTCGGGAAGAAGACATCAAAGTTGGTCTTTATTTTTCACTGATTGACTGGCATCATCCGGATTTTCCAAAGTACAAAGATCGCCAGCATCCGATGCGAAACTGTGAGGCATACAAAGATGAAAAAATTGATTTTGACCGTTATTTAGATTATATGCATGGACAAGTAAAAGAACTTGTGACGAATTATGGAAAATTAGATCTGCTCTGGTTTGACTTTTCCTACGATGATATGTGTGGGGAGAAATGGCGCGCTGAGGAGTTGATCCGCATGGTGAGAATGTATCAGCCGGATGTTATTATTGATAACCGTCTGGAAGGTTCCGGGGAAGATCATGGAAGTATTGCGACGGCGGAGCCTTCGATCTTCAGTGGTGATTTTGCAAGTCCGGAACAGATCATTCCGCCGGAAGGAATCCGGGATCAGGAGGGAGAGCTGATTCCATGGGAACTTTGTGCTACAATGAACAACCATTGGGGGTACTGCAATTTTGACCATACCTTTAAATCATCGCAGATGCTGATACGCAAGCTAGTAGAATGTACAAGCAAAGGCGGAAATATGATTTTGAATGTAGGCCCGGATGCAAAAGGAAATATTCCTTGCGAGAGTGTCAGAATTTTAAAAGAGATTGGTGTATGGATGAAGAAAAACGGTGAAAGTATTTATGGAAATACTATCTGCGAACGTCCGAAACCGGAATGGGGGAGATACACGCAAAAAGGCGATGTGATTTATGCACATGTATTTGAGGAAGCGCTGGGAGCCATGCCGCTTTACGGGATTACACCGGAGGAATTAGATGTCGTTTACTATCTGGCAGATGGAAGTGAGATGAATCGTGGAGAAGCATGGAATACCGTACAGTTTCAAGAATCAGCATTTGTTTCTTTTGGAGAAAATCCGGTATTTACTTATCCACTTCCAGATCAGACAGATACTGTTTTGAAAATTGTCCTGAAAAAGAAAGGAGCAGACAAAGACTCATGGGAAAAATAACAGCCATCCTAATTGGAGCAGGGCTCCGCGGAGGACATGTATACGCCTCCTATGCACTGGAACATCCAGATGAATTTCAAATTGTAGCAGTTGCAGAACCTGATATTGCGCGCAGAAAGCAGATAGCAGCACTTCATAAAATTCCAGAAGAAAATCAATATGAAAGTTATGAAAAGCTACTTCAGAAAGAATGTATGGCAGACTGTGCACTTGTCTGCACACAGGATCAGATGCATTATGAGCCAGTGACGATGGCTCTTCAAAGAGGGTATCATGTACTTTGTGAAAAGCCGATGTCGCCTAAAAAAGAAGAAATCATTCAAATGGGAATGCTTGCGGAAAAATATAATCGGGTGCTGGCAATCTGCCATGTGCTTCGTTATTCCTCTTTTTACACAAAACTGAAAGAATTACTTGATTCCGGGAAAATAGGGAAGTTAATGAGCATACAGGCGATGGAATCAGTCGGGTTCTGGCATCATGCACACAGCTTTGTGAGAGGAAACTGGAGAAATGCAAAAGAATCCAGCCCAATGATCCTGCAGAAGTGCTGCCATGATATGGATATTCTTCTGTGGCTTGCAAAAGCTCCATGCAAAAAAATCAGTTCTTTTGGGAAACTTACTTTTTTTAAAGAAGAAAATGCGCCTGCACATGCACCAAAGCAGTGCATGGATGGATGCCCTCATAGAGATCACTGTGCTTTTTATGCACCGAAGTTTTATTTGGAACATCCAAAGGCAGAGACAGACGGACTTGTCTATGCGGTGACTCCGACAAGTGACAAAGAATCAGTGCTCACGGCGTTGAAAACAGGACCGTACGGGCGCTGTGTGTTCCGCTGTGATAATACGGTAGTAGACCATCAGATCGTCAATATGGAATTTGAAAATGACGTGGAAGTTTCCTTTGTGATGAGTGCTTTTACAAAAGAATGTAAGCGCACGATCACGCTGATGGGAACAAATGGAGAAATACAAGGAGATATGGAGGAAGGAAGAATCCGTATTTTTGATTTTGTCAGTGGAAATACCGAGGAGATTTATTTACATACACCGTCCAAAGGACACAGCGGAAGTGACGAGAGAATGATGCACGATTTTGTCCAGCTTCTTGGAAATTCAGAAAATAGCGAGGTACCGACAGGTGCCGGAATTTCTGTAGACAGTCATCTGATGGCACTGGCAGCGGAGGAATCAAGGCTCAGTGGAGAGACGATCGACTTTGCAACCTATAAGAAGAATTTAATGGAGGAGGTACAACGATGAGCAGAAACAGAAGAATCGGCGCTTATCCGGTTATTGGGATTCGCCCAACGATAGATGGAAGAAGAGGATATTTAAAAGTAAGAGAATCATTGGAAGAGCAGACCTGGAGCATGGCAAAAGCAGCTGCAGCTCTTTTCCGTGAGAATCTCCGGTATGCAAATGGAGAGCCTGTTCAAGTTGTTCTGGCTGATACAACAATTGGTGGTGTCGCAGAGGCGGCAGCCTGCCAGGATAAGTTCCGTCGGGAGGGGGTTGACATTACACTCACTGTGACACCATGTTGGTGCTATGGAGCCGAGACAATGGACATGGATCCGAAAACGATCAAAGCGGTCTGGGGATTTAACGGGACAGAACGACCAGGAGCAGTCTATCTGGCAAGTGTCCTTGCAACACACGCGCAGAAAGGTCTTCCAGCATTTGGAATCTATGGGCATGAAGTACAGCCGGCCTCCGTGCGAGAAATCCCTGAAGATGTCAAGGAGAAGCTTCTTCGATTTGGGAGAAGTGCAGTAGCAGCGGCATCTATGCGTGGAACTTCTTATTTGCAGATTGGATCTGTGACAATGGGAATTGGTGGCTCCATCATCGACGCTGCATTTTTGGAAGAGTATCTCGGTATGCGTATGGAATCTGTGGACGAAGTAGAACTGATCCGCCGCATGGAAGAAGGAATCTACGATGAAGAAGAATTTCAGAAGGCACTCAAATGGACAAAAGAACACTGCAAAGAAGGATTTGATAAAAATCCGGAAGCGGTACAAAAAACAAGAGAACAGAAAGACCATGACTGGGAATTTGTTGTAAAAATGATGTGTATTATCAAAGACCTCATGAATGGAAATCCGAATCTTCCAGAAGGATGCGAAGAAGAACAGATGGGACACAATGCTTTGGCAGCAGGTTTTCAGGGCCAGAGACAGTGGACAGATTTTTATCCAAACGGAGATTTTGCAGAGGCACTTTTAAATACCTCCTTTGACTGGGATGGACCGCGTGAGCCGTATATCCTTGCTACAGAAAATGATGTGTTAAACGGAATTGGAATGTTGTTTATGAAACTTTTGACAAATCGTGCACAGATTTTTGCAGATGTCAGAACTTACTGGAGTCCAGAGGCTGTATGGAAAGCAACAGGATATACCATGGAAGGAAAAGCTGCCAAAGCAGGCGGAATGATCCATCTGATCAACTCTGGCGCAGCATGTCTGGATGCCTGTGGAGAAGCGAAAGATGATTGTGGCAATGCAGTCATGAAGCCGTGGTATGAAGTGACTGAGGAAGATCAGAGACAGATTCTAGAAAATGTCACATGGAATCCTGCAGATTTTGGATACTTTCGCGGTGGTGGTTATTCTTCGAGATTTCTTACCAATGCAGAGATGCCAGTGACAATGGTCCGCCTGAATTTGATCAAAGGTCTTGGACCTGTGCTGCAGATTGCAGAGGGATGGACGATCCGACTGCCGGAGGAGGTATCAGACATTCTATGGAAGCGAACAGATTATACATGGCCGTGTACTTGGTTTGTTCCGAGAACTAATGACAGTCCGGCATTTCGGACCGCTTATGATGTGATGAACAATTGGGGAGCAAATCATGGGGCAATCAGCTACGGACATATCGGTGCCGATCTGATCACACTTTGTTCTATGTTAAGGATACCGGTATCTATGCACAATGTAGCAGAAGAGAACATTTTCCGTCCAGCTGCATGGAATGCATTCGGAATGGATAAAGAAGGGCAGGACTATCGGGCATGTTCCGCTTATGGACCGCTTTATCGATAAAACTTCTGGAGTGCTCCAACGACTAAAAAGTAGAAAGAAGGATAGAAAATGGCAGAAAAGCACATGCTGGCGGCCGATTTTGGAGGTTCCAGCGGAAGAGTAGTAAAAGGCAATTTTGACGGAAACCAGATTTCTCTGGAAGAAATACATCGTTTTACAAATGAACCGGTGACTTTGTGGGGCAAAGAAACTTCCGTGATGTGCTGGGATTTCCTCAGATTGTTCTGTGAACTGAAAAAAGGAATATTAAAAGCAGGAGGGAACACGGACAGCATCGGAATTGATACCTGGGGTGTCGATTATGGTCTGCTTGATCAAAGCGGACAACTTCTTACAAATCCAATCCATTATCGTGATCTGCGTACCAGCGGAATGCGAAGAGAAGCTGCTGCACAGATAGAAGAGTCCTTTTTGTATGAAATTACAGGAAGCCAGTTTATGGAGATCAATACTTTCTATCAGCTTCTGGCGGAGAAAAAGATCCGAAAAGACCTGTTTGGTATGGCAGAGCAAGTTTTGTTTCTGCCGGATTTGTTCGGGTATTTTCTATCAGGAGAAAGGACTGCGGAATATTCGATTGCTTCCACTTCACAGCTTCTGGATGCGAGAGGAAAAAGCTGGTCAGAAGAAATCTTAAAAGCAGCAGGGATTTCCAGAAGACTGTTTCCAGATATCTCCATGCCTGGCACACCGCTTGGAATGCTCCGAAGAGAGCTGAGTCAGGAACTTGGTGTGAAGTCATTGAAGGTTATTACGGTGGCAGGTCACGATACGCAGAGTGCTATGGCGGCAATTCCGGCAGAAGAAGAGGATTTTTTGTTTTTGAGTTGTGGTACATGGTCATTATTTGGGACGGAGTTAAAGGAGCCGCTGATCAATGAGAAAGCATTTTCCTACGGAATGACAAATGAAGGCGGCTGTGAAAATAAAATTTCCTTTTTGAAAAATATTGTGGGATTGTGGATGATTCAGGAGAGCCGCAGGCAATGGATGCGGGAAGGACAGGCGTATTCCTTTGGAGAGCTCGAGGACATGGCAAAATCTGCAAAACCGTTTTGCTGTCTGTTAGACCCGGATGCACCGATTTTTCTCCCGGAAGGAAATATGCCAAAGAGAATCCGAAGATTTTGTCAAGAGAGCGGACAGAACATTCCCGAAACACCGGGAGCAATTGTCAGGGGAATCGATGAGAGTCTTGCACTTTGTTACAGAAATGCAATGGAAGAAACTCAAGATTGTACGCAAAAAAAATATCGGGCGATCTATATGGTGGGTGGAGGGATCCAAAGCAATCTGCTCTGTCAGATGACGGCCAATGCCTGCAAGGTACCGGTTATCACAGGACCACAGGAAGCAACGGTATACGGAAATCTTGGGATGCAGCTCATTGCAGAGCAGGAAGTGAAAGATGTAAAGGAGCTTCGTGGTCTGATCAGAACTTCAGAAGATCTTAAACGGTACGAGCCTTCGGACACCGAAGTGTGGGATGAAATATATGAAATCTGGAAACATACAGTAAAAGTGAGAGAGGACAACATATTATGAAAGAGTATAGAGAGTTAAGAGAACAGATCTGTGATGTGTGTCATAAAATGTGGCAAAAAGGATGGGTGGCAGCCAACGATGGAAATGTTTCCGTTCGATTAGAAGATGGGACATTTCTTGCAACCCCTACAGGTATGAGCAAAAGTTTTATTACACCGGAGAAACTTGTCCATATTGATAAAGACGGGAAGGTTCTTGATGGAGAACAAGGACTGCGCCCTTCTTCGGAGATTAAAATGCATCTGCGCTGCTACAGAGAAAGAGAAGATGTCGGAGCAGTGCTGCACGCACATCCGCCGGTGGCGACCGGGTTTGCAGTGGCAAACATTCCGCTGGATGATTATTCGATGATTGAAACTGTGATCTCCCTCGGCTCCGTTCCGGTTACTCCTTACGGAACACCTTCCACAGAGGAAGTACCTGAAGCGATCGCTCCGTATCTTGCCGATCATGATGCGATGCTTTTACAGAATCATGGCGCACTGGTAGTAGGGCCGGATATCATCGGGGCATATTACCGGATGGAAACACTGGAATTGTTTGCACAGATTTCCTTAAATGCAAAATTACTCGGAGGTGCCAGGGAACTTTCGCGCCAGAATATCGACCGTCTGATCTCTATGAGAGAGCAGTATCAGGTTACGGGCAGACATCCGGGATATCGGAAATATCATGAGGAGCCGACCATATAAAAATAAAAAAGAATAAAACAAGAGAAAAAACCGGTACCAAATCATACAGCGTGCCGGCTTTTTTCTTGTGTTCTTCAGACAATCTGTATATAATAAATTTAAGGATTTTTGACAGAAAGATGAACTTAGAAAGAGACAAAATCTGTCTAAGAGCAGAGAAGAGAGAGGAAAAGATTTGTGGTAAAAGAGGGAGCAATACCTATGGAATATTTGTGTGACAGCAATGCATACGGAAAAAATACCGACCGCATGAAATACCGGCTTGCGGATGCGATGAAACAATGCATGAAAACGGCGCCCGTGGAAAAAATTACAGTCAAAGAGATTGTGGAGGCGTGTGGCATAACAAGGCAGACCTTTTATCGAAATTTCAAGGACAAATATGATCTGATCAATTGGTATTTTGACAAAATTCTCCTGGAGTCATTTGAACACATGGGAGAAGGCGAGACCATCTATGAGGGACTTGTCAATAAGTTTTGTTATATTCGTCAGGAGAAGATGTTTTTCCGGGTAGCATTCAAAAATGATGACCAGAATTGTCTGAGGGATCATGATTTTCAGTTGATTCTCCAGTTTTATACAGAAAAAATTGAGCAGAATACGCAAAGGCAGATTTCCGATCGCGTTCGATTTTTATTGGAAATGTATTGTCACGGATCGATCTATATGACTGTACAGTGGCTGTTGGGACAATGGAAAGGGACACCGGAAGAGCTTGCATCACTGCTTGTTGCCGCGATGCCCGAAGAACTTTCTGCTATGTTCAAAAAGCTGAAACTTTTGTAAAGTGACAGATTTCCTTTTTTGTAACTTTCTATTTAGAAAAAGAATTGTTAAAATGTAAACAAAAGAAAGATGAGATAGGCATAGAGTAAAGAAAACATGCCATATCAGAGAAAAGGAGATTGAGGACAATGGCAAACAGAATTATGTTAAACGAGACATCCTATCACGGAGCAGGAGCGATCAAAGAAATCGCAACAGAGGCAAAAGCACGGGCATTTAAGAAGGCATTTATCTGCTCGGATCCGGACCTGATCCAATTTGGAGTAACAGGAAAGGTGACAAGCGTACTCGAAGAGGCAGGACTTGCTTATGAGATGTATTCTGATATTAAAGCAAATCCGACAATTGAGAATGTGCAAAATGGTGTCAAGGCATTTAAAGCGGCAAACGCAGACTATATTGTTGCAATCGGCGGAGGCTCTTCAATGGATACCGCAAAGGCAATCGGCATTATTATCGCAAACCCGGAATTTGAAGATGTCAGAAGTCTGGAAGGTGTTGCGCCTACAACAAAACCGTGTGTTCCGATCATCGCTGTTCCGACAACGGCAGGAACTGCAGCAGAAGTTACAATCAACTATGTCATTACAGATGTGGAGAGAAAAAGAAAATTTGTTTGTGTAGACCCACATGACATGCCGGTTGTTGCAATTGTAGATCCTGATATGATGTCCTCTATGCCAAAAGGGCTGACTGCATCCACTGGTATGGATGCATTGACACATGCGATTGAAGGATATACAACAAAAGCAGCATGGGAAATGACAGATATGTTCCATTTAAAAGCGATTGAAATCATTGCAAAATCGTTGAGAAGCGCGGTAGCAAACGAAAAAGAAGGACGTGAAGGAATGGCGCTTGGACAGTATATTGCAGGAATGGGATTCTCAAATGTCGGTCTTGGAATTGCCCACTCTATGGCACATACACTTGGTGCTGTTTATGATACCCCGCATGGTGTTGCATGTGCGATGATGCTTCCGATCGTTATGGAGTATAATGCAGAGTGTTCTGGAGAAAAATACCGTGAAATTGCACGGGCAATGGGAGTAAAAGGTGTCGATGAGATGTCTGTCGAGGAATATCGGAAAGCAGCTGTGGATGCTGTACAGAAACTTTCCGTGGACGTTGGAATCCCGACAAAACTGGAGGCACTGAAAGAAGAAGATCTTCAGTTCCTTGCTGAGTCAGCTCATGCAGATGCATGCGCTCCGGGAAATCCAAAAGATGCAAGCGTAGAAGATTTGAAAGAACTGTTTAGAAAATTGATGTAGGGAAAGATTTTTATAACAGCGATTAATATATTTGAAAGAAATAGTATCCACCTTTATTAATGAAAGAAGGTATCGCAGAGAGGAGTATTAGGAAATAGAGTCTCCTCTCTGTTTTTGTTTCGCAGAATCGGGATTTATGCTATAATGTTCTGAAAACAGTCTATCAAAGATGTTTGATGTATTGGTAGGAAAAGAAAAAGAGTGAGGGAATTTAGATATGAGTGAAATCAAAGTAAGTCATCAGAGTACAGCGCTTGTTCTGAACACAGAAACGCTCGGCATCGAGATTACAGCACATGGCGAAACATGGCGTTCAGAAAAGACGTATCAGCCACATTTTTATGTAAATGATAAAAAAATATATTTTCATCAGGCTGGAAAACTAGAACACTTTTCGTGGAATACCGGTGTCGGCTGTGGGATCAGAAGTGTATTTTCCGGTTTTCATCTTTCGGGGAAAGAGGATACTTTAAGTTTTCAGACAGTCATCTGGATTGAGTATGCGACGGAGGATATATTCTTTGAGCTGAATCCTCTGACAGAATCTGAGCAGTGTATTGGAAATTTTTACTGGCCGGGACAGATGGAGTTTCGCAAAAAGACAAGCGATTGGTATACCGTGATTACAAACCGTCAGGGCTTACTGATCCCAAATGACTGGAAATATGATGCCGGAAAAATCGTATTTGACGGGCAAATGTGCAGTGCAGGGGCATTTATGCCATGGTTTGGACAGGTCAGATGTGGAGCTGCGTATATCGGGATTGTCTGTGATCCGTGGGATGCCGGCTATCAGGTAGAACATCCGGAACAGTCTGATTATTGTCATGTATCTGTCAGATGGCTTCCGAGCCTTGGAAAGCTTTCTTATAAGCGTACCATCAAATATCGTTTCTTAAAGAATGCAGACTATAATGATCTATGTAAAGTATATAGAGCTTACGCGAAGGAGAACGCACTGCTTGTTACGTTAAAAGAAAAAGCAGCAAAAAATCCGGTTGTAGACAAATTTATCGGTTCTGCTATCGTACATACTGGAATTAAGACACATGTATCGCCAGATTCTTTCTATTATGATAAAGAACATCCAGAAAAAAATGATGAAGTGATTCCGTTTGCAGTAAGAGAAGCGCAGATGAGGAAATTAAAAGAACATGGACTGGAAAAAGTTTATCTGCATCTGGATGGATGGGGAAACCCAGGATATGATAACCAGCATCCGGATTATCTGCCTGCTTGTGAGGAAGCCGGTGGATGGGAAGGAATGCGATCACTGTCGGAATGTATGAAAGAGATGAATTATATTTTTGCAATCCACGATCAGTACCGCGATTATTATTTTGATGCAAAGACGTATGATCCTGAATTCTCCATGATTTCTCCGGAAGGGAAAAAACCGGATTTTTGCCGTTGGGCAGGAGGATGGCAGACATACATCTGTGCAAGTCAGTCTCCACTTTACTTGAGAAGAAACTTTACAGAACTTTTTCGTCAAGGAATTCAGCTGGAAGGAACGTATCTGGATGTTTTTACCTGTAACGAGCCGGATGAATGCGCGCATCCGTGGCATACAATGACACGAAAAGAATGTCTGGAATATCGGAAAAAATGTTTTGACTTTCTAAACGCAAATGAAATTATTGCAAGTTCCGAGGAGACGATCGACTGGGCAGTGCCAAGTCTTGTGACTGCCCATTACAGCCCGTATTCATTTATGGTAGAAGAAAATGGTTCGATGCTTGGGGTTCCGGTTCCGCTATTTAACCTTGTATACCATGACTGTATGGTAGTTCCATGGATGATGGATGCAGATCAGCCCGAAGGAGACTATATGCTATATGCACTTTTAAACGGTGGCGCCGCATACTTAAACTGCGAAGCAGAAGGAAAGGAACTCGAAAAGGAGATTGAGCGCTATCGGACTGTGGCACAACTTCAGGAAAAGGTTGCTTATTCTGAGATGGTGCGCCATGAATTTTTAGATGGAAATTATAAGAAACAAAGAACTGTCTTTGCTGACGGGACAGAAGTAACCGTAGATCTTAAGGCGGGAACTTATCAGATTCATCAGAACTGAAACAGTCACAGTATGCAGCGAAAGGATCTGAAATTATGAAAGATATGAATGGATATTATGATTTTTCCGGGCAGAAGTTCGGTTATCCCTTGAGCCTTAGCATCAATGGATTTTCGCAAAATGTTTTTACAAGGCAGAGCAGTCTGGAACTTTCCTATGTGCTCTGCGGAGAATATGAAGCTGTGACAGAACAGTTTTCTACCATTGTCCACAAGGAAGAATTGATCCTCATTGCACCTTATGAAATGCATCTGCTTAGAAAACGCTGTGGGAAAGATGACGGAAAAATTCTGACAATCCATATCGACTTTGATCGTATGCCGGAGTCGATGACAGGAGAAGTAAAAGGGCAGTTTTATTCGGGAGTTTTTAACAGCCAGAAGAATCCTTCTGTCTATTTTCCGTTGAAGCGTAAGATCGGAGAGCTTGTAAAGATGTTGATGGATGGTCAAAGTAATCTGCTGCGATTGAATGTGTTGATGGCAGAACTTGTTTGTTTTTCAGCTCGCGAAAATATTTCGTTGGAGGAGCTTCCACTTCAATCGGAGTATCAGGAGAATTATCTTAAAGCAATCAAGTACATTGATGAACATTTTAAAGAACCTTTGACGCTTCAAGACGTAGCAGACCAGCTTTCTTTCAGCTTATCTTATACTTCCAAACTTTTGAAAAAATATATGGGGATTCCGTTTAGTAAATATTTATCTTATGTTCGTGTGCGGGCCTCGCTGGAAGCGTTGTTGGAGGGAAAAGAGCAGATTGAACAGATTGCTCTTGAATGTGGAATGCCAAATGGAAAAGCTTATACGAAAACGTTCCGAGAGCTCTACGGAATTCTGCCCAGTGCTTACCGCAGGCAGTTTAGACAAAATCTCAAGTACAGTAAAGATGAGGAAGGAAGAGTTATGCAGTTGGATGAAGAGCAGAAAAGTCTGCTTTTTCATCTTGTGGAAGGAAACAGACAGATGGTGTATGAAGATGCAAAGCTTGTGATCTGGAAAGAGCAAGAGAAGTTCTGCTGCCAGGTAAAAGAAATGTGGAGAGATGTCACAGTTGCAGCAAATGGAAAAATAGAAGTATTTTTTGAGGAAACATAAAAAATCGAAAGAGGCAGAGAGAAATTTTTTGCAGGAATAAAAAATAGCAGAAGATTTCTCTTTTGTTTTGTCTGGAAAATTTCGGATAAGTAAAGACAAAATCGGCACAGATTTTCAAAAAAGTTTGTAATCTCATATGAAAATAGGACAAAATCTGCCTGCTGATGTATCTGAAAGGGCGGGTTTGGAAAAGAAAGACATGGTACAATAAGAGCAAGAACAAATGAATACGAAGGAGATACAAATTATGAATTCTTACGAACATTTATTTTCCCCAATTCAGATTGGAACGACAACAGTAAAAAACCGTGTATTTATGCCGCCGATTTCTACAAATCTTGCTGACAAAGGTTATGTCACAGATGAGTTGGTTGAGCATTATGCGGCACGTGCAAAAGGTGGAGTTGGTCTGATCATTACGGAAGTCACTACCGTAGAGCCTACTTATATTTATCTGCCGGGAGATATGTCTATTTGCGACGATTCTTACATTCCGGGTTGGAAGAAACTGACCGACGCAGTTCATAAATATGGTGCCAAAATTCTTCCACAGTTATTTCACCCAGCTTATATGGCATTTCCGATACCGGGAACTCCGCAGTTGATCGCTCCGTCCAATGTTGGCCCTTACTATGCAAAAGAAGCTCCAAGAGCTGTGACTATAGAAGAACTGAAAGTGATCATCAGACAGTTCGGGGAAGCTGCATTCCGTGTGAAGCAGGCTGGCGGTGACGGAGTAGAAATCCATGCAGCCCATGCTCATGGCTTACTTGGCGGATTCCTTTCCCCGCTCTACAATAAGAGAACAGATGCTTACGGCGGAGACATCCACGGCAGACTGCGTCTGACATTGGAGGTCATTGAGGAAGTCAGAAAAATGTGCGGAAAGGATTTCATCATTGATGTCCGCATTTCTGGTGATGAATATACAGACGGAGGTCAGAACTTAAATGATGCTGTCTATGTAGCAAAACAGTTAGAAAAAGCTGGGGTTGATTTCATCCATGTATCCGGAGGAACTACAATTATGCGAGGAAGTTCGATCCCTGCACCGGGAACACCGATGGGATCCCACAGCAAAGTCGGAGAAGAAATCAAAAAACAAGTATCGATTCCGGTTGCGACCGTAGGGCGCATCACAGAGCCATGGTTCGCAGAAGAATTGATTGCAAATGGAAAAGCAGATATTTGCATGATCGGACGCGCAAACCTCTGTGATCCAGAATTTGTACAGAAAGCTTGTGAGGGAAGAGAAGATGAAATCCGTCCTTGCATTGGATGTCTGCGTTGCCTAAATGGCATCATGTTTGGAAAACGTGTCGCATGTACCGTTAATCCATCTCTGGAACTGGAAAACGAGGATAATATTCCGGTTGCACAAGAAAAGAAACAAGTGCTTGTGATCGGAGGAGGACCGGCAGGCATGGAGGCCGCTTTCGTTGCAAAAAAACGCGGACATGAAGTAGTATTGTGCGAGAAAGGTGATAGTCTTGGTGGACTTGTAAAACTTGCAGCAGTTCCGATTGCAAAACAGGAATTGACGAAAGTGATTCAATATATGGAGAGAAAACTTATCCGGGAAGGTGTAGAAATCCGTCTGAACTGTGAAGTGACAGAGGAAATGCTGAAAAATGAATTCGCAGGATATGAAGTCATTGCAGGAACAGGTGCGGATCCAATTGTAGTAAATGCATTTACTGCATTTAAGCACTGCGTGACTGCAGACGATATTCTTGCAGGAAAAGCGTTTGCCGGAAGGAAAGTAGTAGTGATCGGTGGGGGATCTGTAGGGTGTGAAACGGCAGACTATCTTGCTCCGCTTGTCAACGATCTCTTCCCGAGAAATCGTGAAATCATCTTGCTGGAGATGGCAGACGGGATCATGCTCCAGGAATCTGGTCCGGGCAGAAGTCTTCTGACACAGCGGATGATGAAAAAAGGAATTCAGATCCACTGTAAGGCAAAGGTAGAAAAGGTAGAAGCGGAGAAAATCTACTATACAGAAAATGGTGAAGAACACTGTATCTCGGATGCAGATACACTTGTGCTTGCAATGGGATACCGACCAGATTCGAAATTAGAAGAAACGCTTAAAAAAGTAAATGTTTCTTACCATTTGATCGGAGATGCAAAGAAGGTAGGAAATATCAAAGATGCAATTACAGAAGGATATCAGATTGCAAGAGAAATTTAACAGATAGCTGATATAATGTAAAGTAATAAAGAAGCTATTTATTTTAAAACAGGGGACGAGAGTTATTCTCAGTCCCCTACACCAAAATCTGTCTTTTCATATAACACTTCTACACTTGGATCTTCTAAAAGATACGCATATTTATTCATAAACCAGTCTACCAGTTCCGGATCTCTTTTTACATCGGTACTGTTATTTGTAAACACATTGACCGTTCCTAGTTCAAAATGCGTCTTCAGCATTTGGATGTCATAATCAATCATTTCTTTTGTCTGTCCTTTGATCCCAACCATCAGACACGGGGAGTCAAAGTATCTTCGGACTTCTTCCGGGGAATCGAAATTAGCATGTTTATTTAAATAGTCTTCCCGAAAACTTCGATTGAATGTCTCTACACCAATCTTAAAAGTAATTGGAATTCCCATATACTCCCGCATTTTTTGCAAATGTTTCCGATACATCCAGTGAGCTTCAAAAAATAGACGGTGAATCTGCTTTTCGATGATGATATCTTTGATCAATTTTAATGTTTCTTTTGGAAGTTCGAAACAGCTTCCAGAGTTGATGACTTCCAACACTCCGAGTTCTCCTGTGACACGAGAGAGAATTTCATAGTTTAAATCATTTATTGTATCAATATCCCGGGAATTATCGTCAATATAATCACAGAATCGGCATTTGCCCCAGGCACATGGTTTGCCTTTCAGAAGTACGATTTCGCGGGGATTTTTATTGGTGATCTTATTATACCTTTCCATGAGATTTCTCCTTATCTGCAGCTATTTTGATGGAAGAAGGAACTACAGCCAGCAGAGCAACCGTTAAAGCAAGAACAATGGCTCTGTCTGCATAGTCTGTCAATCCTTGTACGATACAGACGCTGGCAGTTAATCCCAGACCAAGATGATGGAGCAGTTGCACCAGAAGTGTGGATCCGGAAGAAGTAATTCCGCCAAACACGATCGCGGTGATGGAAGAACTGATGACGGTTCCAGGAATGCTGACGATTCCTGCTCCAAGCAGGATTTTTATCAATCTTTTCCTCTCATGAAATGATATTTTCTGAAAGAGAAGTCCTGCAATCCCACCGGTGATCATCTGAACAGGTAAGTAATAAAGAGCATAAATATCAGTAGTCACGCCTCCAATGAGATTGCTTATAATCCCCGGGATCATTCCCGAAAGAGGTCCCATCAGAGCTGCTGCGAATACAGTGCCAAGAGAATCCAGATAAACCGGAAGCCGAAACAGCAGCGCGATATGCCCTCCGATGAGGTTGATTACAGAACAAAGTGCGAGAAGACAAAGCTTATTTGTCGAAAATTTTCTCATTGTGAGTCTCCTTTCATAATCTGCTCTAAGACAGAACAGCTTACCTTAGGATGTACTCCAAGAACTCTGTCAAAAAACATCTGCATAAATGCCAGAGGAGAAGTTTTGGTCAGAACGTGACTGTTTTTGTGTCCATGCCAGAAATCAAATCCATCTACGACACTCTGACCGATGCAAAGCCCGTCTGTTGCAATTCTCGTACAGGCATCGATACCACTGCAGAGTGTACGGTCCACAAAATAGGCCACCGCAAGCGGATCATTGATAACACAGCCGATGACACCTTCCTGTTTCCAGTGGAAGTCAAAATAGAACCGGGTAATCTTTCGGATCCGTTCACCTATCTGTGGATTCACATAGCACATATATTCTAAGATGTTGGGAGTCAGAACAATTTTTCTTGTCACATCTAATCCGACCATATGAATTTTTTTATCCTGGCAGACAGGCAGGTCTTCAAATGCACGGTATACGATTTCTGCTGCATGAGGATCACACCAGTAGTTGTATTCTGCAACAGGTGAACAGTTTCCGTGACTTTGATAACTTCCGCCCATGCTGATCAATTCCCCAAGTCCGGCAAGACTTTGCGGATCCTCTTGGATCACTTTTGCAAGGTTTGTAAGAGGGCCCAGTGCAATGATCGACACCGGGTCATCAGTTTGGGCAGCATTTTTCAGTGTGTGGGTAAGAAACTCCACACCACTTTCATCCATGATTTGATTAGTAATTTCAGGGTAATGAGATTCGCCGAGACCGTCTTCCCCATGGGTATCCATGGCATCCACGTAAGGGCGGACAAGTGGCAGTTCTTCTCCAAGATAAACAGGAATGTCCGGGCGGTTCATCCAGTGAAGGACTTTTTTAGCATTTGCCACACCTTTTTTTGCCGGTACATTTCCAGAGACAACTGTGATCCCTAAAATTTCTAATTCGGGTGAGCAAAGTGCCAACATCAGCGCAAGTGCGTCATCGATCCCGGGATCACAGTCAATAATGACTTTTTTAGCATTCATTCTCCAATCTCCTTTACTTTTTGATTCTGTGCTCAGAGAGCTACAGTATGAGATACTTGGTTTTTTATACTGGGAAGTTCACGAACCAGTCCAGAGGGTAAGAAATCCCTTCTGATTTTATAAATGCGATGTAGAGTATAGCACAAAATAGAGTGTATGTACAGTGTTTTATGAGGAAACATTGATGAGAAAACATTTATACGTTTTGGAATATTTTTATTGGAATAGTTTCCTTGAAAATGTTATAATACTTGCATACTATTTTTAATTATTGAAGATGATCCAGTGATCCGTAAAGAACTGCAAACAGGACTGGAGGGAAATAAATATCACACGTCTGTTATTGAAGATTTTTCTGATGTAACAGAACAAGTGCGAAAAATAAATCCACATCTGATTTTATTGGATATTAAATTGCCGCAAGAAAATGGGTTTACCATTTGTTCTGGCATTCGGAGTTTTTCACAGGCTCCGATTATCTTTGTTACCAGCTGCAATACGGATATGGATGAATTGAACAGTATTATGCTTGGAGGAGATGCTTTTATCACAAAGCCCTATCACACAGCCATTTTACTTGCAAAAATTACTTCCTTGCTGAAACGTGCTTATCCTGATATACAAAGCAGACATCTGACTTATCAAGGTGTTTCTTTATCTTTAGAGACTGGAACAATCGAAGCGGAAGGAAAGCAGACAGAACTCACAAAAAATGAACTGAAGATTATGTACTATCTATTTGAACATGCCGGAACCATTTGCACGAGAGCAGATCTGGTTGAATATTTATGGGACAATCAGCTCTATGTAGATGATAATGCATTGAGTGTAAATATTGGACGTATCAGAGAAAAACTATCAAAGATTGGTGTTAAAGACTTTATTAAAACGAAACACCGTCAGGGGTACACATTATGAATGGAAAACAGTATTGGAAAGACAAAATCCCTATTTTCATCATCAATATCGTCTGTATGGTATTGTTATCGGTTTTTCTGTTCTTTGTAGGAAATAATGTAGATAGTATTGCAGTGATTCTTATCATCTGGACGATGTTACTGGCTGGTGTACTGACGTTTACCTATCATCAGCGAAAAAGGAGATTAAACAGATTAGTAAAGATGGCAGAAGGACTGGAAGAAAAATACTTGTTATCAGAGATGCTTCCGGAACCGGAACATGCCGAAGAACAGGTTTATTTTCAACTCTTAAAAATGGCGTCCAAATCTATGCTGGAACAGATTGGAACAGTAGCAAGGGAGAGACAGGAGTACCGGGAATATATTGAGCAGTGGATTCATGAAATCAAAACACCGATTACTGCAATGAAACTATTGTGTGAAAATCATAAAGAGCCTTTTACCAGAGAATTGATGAGGGAACTGGAAAAAACCAATCGCTTTACAGAACAGGCGCTTTATTATGCCCGTAGTGAATATACGGAAAAGGATTATTCTGTTCAGGAAATCCGGTTATTTGATGTGGTGCATCAGGCGATTGCAGATAACAAGTATCTCTTATTGCAGAATCAGGTTGCCTTAGAGACGGAAGAGAGTGAACTGACGGTTTATTCGGATGACAAATGGCTCCGGTTTATTCTGGATCAGTTGATTGTCAATGCTGTAAAATATAGTCGGGAGCATCCCGCATTGCACTTTTATAGCAAGGTGCAGGGAGATCAGATTTTTCTCTTTGTAAAAGATCATGGAATAGGAATTTCTGCAAATGATCTGCCCCGTATTTTTGAGAAAGGTTTTACCGGGCAAAATGGTCGTATCCGGCAAAATGCAACCGGTATCGGACTTTATCTTTGCAAAAGACTTTGTGACAAGCTGGGAATTGGAATTTCCGCCCAGTCAGGAGAGACAGGAACGACGATGATTCTGTCCTTTCAAATCAATCATTTTATTCATCAGGTGCAGGGCTGAGAAAAGCCCTGCATTTCTTACATTTTTGTTAGAAGTTTGTTAGAAAACTTGATACAAACACAGGCAGAAATCCGTTACAATGATAATATCAAAAGACGAGGTGAGTATCATGAAAGAAATTTTAAAATTAGACCATATTCAAAAATTTTATGGAAATGAAGGCAATGTAACAAAAGCGATTCAGGATATTGATTTTTCTGTGCAGGAAGGTGAATTTCTAGGGATTATGGGCGCATCAGGCTCAGGAAAAACAACGATGCTGAACTGCATTTCTACCATAGATACGGTAAGCGCAGGGCATATTTATTTGGATGGTACAGATGTAACTGAGATAAAAGAAAAGGCGATTGCAAAGTTTCGGAGAGAAAATCTGGGATTTATTTTTCAAGATTTTAACCTGCTGGATACTTTAACCATTAGTGAGAATATTGCTCTGGCCCTGACGATTAACCACATTCCGGTCAGGGAAATAGAACCGAGAGTGGAAGAGATTGCGAAAAGTCTGAATATTGCCAATATTTTGGACAAATATCCATATCAGGTTTCCGGTGGACAGAAGCAGAGATGTGCTTGTGCCAGAGCAATTATCAATCACCCGAAGCTGATTTTGGCGGATGAACCGACAGGGGCCTTGGACAGCCACTCATCTCAGATGCTGCTGTCTACCATGCAGAGTATGAATGAGAATCTGGGTGCAACCATTCTGATGGTTACACATGATGCATTTTCGGCAAGCTATGCCAATCGGATTTTATTTTTACGTGACGGTATAATTTTCACTGAAATCTTAAAAGGCAGGGACACCCGTAAGGTATTTTTTGATAAAATCCTGAATGTTCTTACTATGATGGGAGGCGGGGTAAGTGATGTACTTTAGATTGGCATTTCAAAATGTAAAACGTTCTATAAAAGATTATTTGATTTATATTATGACACTAACTGCCTGCATCTCCTTATTTTACGCATTTTTGTCGATTACCAGCCGTTATTATAGACCAGATATTGGTGCGGAGTTTAATCTGGAGGTGTTAGGAGACGGAATGTTGCTGGTGATTATATTAATTACCATGCTTTTGATTTTTCTGGTGCAGTATGTCAATCGGTTTATGATAAGGAATCAGCAAAAAGAATTCGCAGTGCAGAGTATCATGGGAATGGAGCAATCAATGATTGCCGGTCTTTTCTTTATAGAAACATTGGTAATGGGACTTTTCTCACTGGTGTTAGGAATTGTATTGGGAGTCATTTTCTCACAATTTATTACTGCCATGTTGCTGCAGGTTTTTCAGAAACCATTTGTGTTTTCGTTTATGTTGTTTCCGGATACAGTGTTCCTGACCGTTTTCTTTTTTGGCACTTGTTTTGCAATCGTAGGACTGTTTCAGATTCGTACTATCAGAAAGATAAAAATCATTGATATGCTTCATGCAGATCGAAAAAATGAAGCATTTTCCACAACTCATAAATGGGTGGAGAAGGTTTTAAAAGTTAATTTTATTTTGTTTTTTCTGATGGGGATTTATAGTATCAGGACATTGACTTATTACCTTACTGATGAGTTTCAAACAGCAATTCAAATATGGGTTTTAATCAGTATTGTAATACCTTTTGTTATGGTAGGCTTGGGAATTGCTGAAAAGAAGATACGAAAATCTTGCAGCCATGTAAAATATCTGCTTATGGTTGGATTGGTCGGATTTGCAGAAACGATAACCGTAAGTCTGCTTCCTGTCTGGAAAATGTATTTTGCTCTTCCGATGGATAAGGGGGCATTTAATTTATATCTGGCATTTATCATCTGGTGTCTGATATTTCTTTTCAGTGTATTTTTTGTTGTATTCAGTGATGGACTTCTGGTCTTGAAAAATCGTAGTCTACGAGTAAAGTATAAAGAAGAAAATCTGTTTTTCTTCTGACAGATTTTATCAAAATTAGGATCGAATACACTGTCAATGACTTTAATCTGTTTGACTTTGACATTATCTATTTCCCTATTTTTACTTACCCCGTTCTTGGTGGAATGGGCACAGGGATTTTTAGATAAGAGAGTGGCGTATGATATTCAAATTGATTCCGACTATACAGCTGCAGAGAATGTAAAATTATTGCCCGAAACAGATTACGCATTTTTGGATTCATTTTTTGAGGAAAAGCACATCACTTTGAAAGACGACTGTACTTTTTCAACATACTTTTTGAAAGCCTCGGATGTTCATGGGCAAGGTGCAATTACAGCTATTTCCTTGTCAGATTATAACCACTTGATGGAAATGTTTGGATATGAGGAAATTTCTCTTGCTGAAAATGAATTTTCAACACAGTGGTTATCCATTACACCGAAAAGTACGATAGAAACTTTCGAAACCCAGTGCGATAGGATCGCTACAGATAATGGAGAACTGATTCTTTCTGCTATTGAACCGAAAACAGAGGAACTAGGAGAAGTAATATACAGTAATCAAAATGTTGTTCTGATTCTACCTGATTTGACGTGTGATAAGCTGACGGTCGCAAATTCTTATCGGTATATCATGACAGAAAGTCCTCTTTCCTATGCAGACGCCGAACAATTAACGGATTATTTCGATGAATATATGCCGATGGATGGACAGGAGGTTTATTCTGTCACTACAAAAACAATTGAAAGAAATGATACTTCTGCATTGATTTTCATTGTACAGACAGGATTGATCTATAGTGCAATTATTTTATTTGTTATATGTTTTACAATTCTATCTCTGCAGCAATTATCTGATTCTGGAAAGTATCGGTATCGTTTTCAGGTTTTAAGGAATATGGGAGTGGAGGAAAACCATATCCGCAGGTTGGTATTAAAACAATTAGGAATTTGGTTCGGAGTCCCTGTTATGGTAGCTCTTCTTATATCTAGTGCATTTATACTGTTTTTATTTATTGGATTTTCCATACAGATTAGAACGTATATCGGCGCTTGGAAATTGTTGCAGCAAGTAGGAGCTATTTTGATTATTTTGTTTGCCTTATTGATCTGTTATTTCACCAGCACCTGGATATTATTCCGAAAGTCCATTTCACAAGGGTAGGAGGGAAAATGTAACGTATGACTGTAGAATATGAGGATGGGAAGCCTGTCCATCTAGAATATGTTTTAATATAATTGCACGAGTTAGACAACTGAATATGCTCATGGTCAGATGAAGAAACCGATGTATTGAGCTTAGAGCAATCATGCGTCGGTTTTTCTTTTGAAGAAGCACAGGAACAAGCCGAAAAAGAAGTGAGATATGGAAAGATAAAGTTTTTAATACCAATGTGGGTAGTCAGGCAAAAACAGATTATCCTTGTCTAATAAGGATAGAAAACATAGGTGAAGTATGGTAAAATGGGAATAACAAATCTGAAGTTGTTGGTATAAATTAAAAGTTATAAGAAGTGGAAAAGGAGGACAAGTTAATGATAAAAAAAATAGCTATTGTACCCTATGTAACGAATGGGAGAAATTCACAGATTGGGCATGATGGGCATTTTAACATTTTAAAGAAAAAGAGAAGTACTGTATTAAAAGAGAATTTACAGTCTGTGATTGAAGCGAAAAGTTGGGAAGCGGAAGTAATTGTTGATGTCAATCATGGAGATTTACAATCGCTGAAACGAGAAGGAGTAAACTTGTTTTTAATTCCGGAAGATATTGCTAGGTATATAGACTATAGCAGTGTTAATAAGGATGAGTGTTTCGAATTAACACATGATGAATATGAAAGCGGAAATATAGATAGAGTAGTGAAATACATAGAAGAAAATTGAAACATAATCTCTTAGAGGAGCTTATCAAATTTGGGAAGGTGAACGCATTGAAAGAAAATACATATCGAACTTCTTGTGGAACGATTCACTATTGGTCGAGTATTACAACGCCTAATGCAATTACGCTTGCTTTTCTTCCGGGACTGACGGCTGATCATAGATTATTTGAAAGACAAATGGAATATTTTGATGGAAAATATAACATTTTTGTATGGGATGCACCTGCACACGCATCCTCGTGGCCATTTAAATTTAATTTTGATTTGTTCGATAAAGCAAAATGGCTGAAAGAAATTTTTAAACGGGAAAAAATCACAAACCCTGTTATTGTCGGTCAATCTATGGGTGGATACGTAGGACAAACTTATGCGCAGCTTTATCCTGATCAATTGTCGGGTTTTGTTTCCATTGACTCTGCACCATTGCAAAGAAAATATGTAACCGGCTTTGAAATCTGGCTTTTGAAAAGAATGGAGCCCGTATATTATCACTATCCTTGGAAACTGCTTTTGAAGTCAGGTTCAAACGGTGTAGTGACTTCCCATTATGGAAGAGACTTGATGCGCAAAATGATGTCGGTATATGATGGAGACCAAAAACGTTATGCGCAGATTGCAGGGCATGGCTATCGCATTTTAGCCGAAGCAATGGAAAAAAATCTACAATATGAAATTAAATGTCCGGCTTTGTTGATATGTGGCATGCAGGATCATGCGGGTTCTTGTATCCGGTATAATAAGGCATGGCACCAAGACACGCAGATTCCTTTGAAGTGGGTCGAGGGTGCTGGACACAATTCCAACACTGACAATCCAGAACTGATAAATGATTTGATAGAAAGCTTTCTTAAAAATATTCAATAGAATCGGATAAATCGAAAACTTTCAGTTGATATTGCACTTATTTTAGGAAATTTAATAACTGTTATATTTGATTATCAAATTCTTCGCAAACCCTTGAAAATACTAAGTTTGTAGCAAGTGAGCTTTCCCTTACTCTTTCCCTTGTGTTATATTCTCCCATTAGCTTTCATGAATCTTAATATGGGAAAAAATAAGGGAAAGAAAATTTCATAACACAGTATAACAATAACGACATGGTGAACTGATTGAAATGTTTTCGATATTTAACTCTATAACTGATTATTAAAAGAAAACGGAGATAAGATACGATGAGAACAATTTATGCAGAATACAACATAAAACACGATAGTATTGATGTTTACACAAGTGTTGGATATATGCTTCGCATTGATTGCTGGGAAGCTGAAAAAGATTTAAAAACTACATATGGATCAGAATGTGCGCTTACTTCAGTGGCTGTGGATGAGCCTTTAGAATATGCAAGATTATATCTTGATGGCAATTTACAGATGTGGGTGGATGCAGAAGATTCACTTGAATTATAGAACAAGAATAACGGATAGAAAACCTCGGATGCCTATTTTACAAGGGTTTCCGAGGTTTCTTTATGCCTGATGGTTCTATTTTTCTGATGGAGTATTATTTTCGGGATAATGGCGAAAGGCTTTAGCGGTATAGTTAGAAGCACCGTTTCCATATTTTGTATTGGTTATGGTTTTTATATAATCACTGGAATAAGAGTCAATTGTAGAGCAAATGAAATAGACACAGGGGATTAAGGAAGAGTTGAAGGCAGATAAACAGATGGAATGGGTAGCAAAATAAATACTATACAAGAGTGTGAAAAGGGAATTTTGAATAAGGAGATGATTTGGCAATAAGGCGCAGTAATCTGGTGGAAAGCAAGTCTGAAAATGGCTTGCTTTTTGCTTTACAATGTGGTTAGTTGATGTATATAATTATGATAAAGAGATAAAATTGATTTTTATATTTTGGTTCGATATTGTGATGCAGTTTTTCTATATTAAAAAATATACGAGGTTATAATGAAGAATAAAAGTTATGATTATATCTTTGGAAATGGAAAATTTAATACTTGGTTCAACATTATAGTTAGTATTATTAGTTGTTCGGCAATATCGTTTTGTTTAACCGAACTTTTGTTTTCCTTTGATTTTAAAGTGAGTTTTCAAAAAGCACTGATTTTTACCATACTTTTTGTGATTTTTTTATTATTGTTTTATTACTTTATAAAACAACGTACTTATAAACTATTCGATCAAAAAATAACATATGGATTTAGGGAACGAAAAATTTTGTATGCGGATATCCATTCATTAGTTTTTACACTATCCTCCAGACCTAAAGGAATATATGATATTGGACTGGGAGAACCATACCTATACATAAAAGAAAATGGGAAGAAAAAATATATATGCAATATTACAATTTATTTGGCATATCCAAGTGTTATACAAAAAAGATATGATATCAATATAAGCAATGGGCAGATAGGAATGTCTCCTGCCTACAGTTTTAACTGTTATGATATAAAAAGTATTTTCAATTTGATACATAATTCAAAAGCAGATATTTATGTGACGAAGAGTTTTCTTCTCTTTAATAATTGGACAATAAATAACTTTTGCAAAGAATACAATATCTCTATGGAAAGGGTTCAGCTTATAAACGATGGAAACTAATGTAAAAAAATTTGTATTGTATTGAACTTTAGAAAACCTTTTTATGAGAAAGGATAACGTATGCAAGAATATTATAAAATATATTTTCCTTATTCCAAAGAACATTTATTGGAACAGATTAAGAAGACTACAAAACCATTATGTATTTCAAACCAGGCTTATAGAGATATGGCACTTGCAGCCTACAAAGAAGAGGATAATACCTTATGTATCGGATATGCAGCAGGAAGTATGACAGGCGGTGGCTGGGAAATGCTCCAGACACATATAAAAAGCTATGGGGGAGATGTAATGCTGGAAGGTACGTTTGTGCTTTTGCCATACATAAAAAAAGCTGCACTTTTTTTTCTGCTCATAGTGATTTTATTTGCATTGTTTTTTTCTCAGGGAGATTTATTGATTTTAACAGAATGTCTGATTTTATTTATGTTTCCATTATATCTGCTGTATAGGAATATTTCTAAGATAGGAAAATGTGAAGAAGGGCGACGGCTTGTTTTATTATATCTGGAAAAGGTGCTTCATGCAAATGTGGAAATATCCGTAGAGGAAGAATAAAGAAATGATAGGGGAAAACGAGAATGAAAAAGATTAATGAACAAACAAAAAGTTTTTTACTATACGGTATAGAAGATGTGATTAAGCCGAAAGAAATCTACAAATTAGATGGAGCAATCTTGTTTCTAGTATTTTTATTTTTCTTTTTATCTGAATCAGCTCCATCACCGTTTTTTTCAAAAGTATTTTTAGTTATTGTTTATCTTGGATTCGTGATTCTTAGTTTTTCAAGAACAGAAGTGACAGGGAAAAAGGTTTTTTGGATCATTGGAATACAAAGTCTGACGTTTTCTATTTTGTTCTGTTGGGCAGCAACTATCCTCATGCTGACAACTATGAAAGAAGAATATTATAAGAGGTATCTAACCATACTCGTTATCATTTACATACTGGTAATCGCTGCATACATTTTTCTTATAATAACTTTGATTAAAAAAGATATCTACAATCCATCTTCTTCCAAAAAGCTGGCTGGAGGATGGTGTATTACTAGTTTTGTATTGCTTGGAATGGGTGTCGCAAAAGTACTTAGTAGCAGCGTTGAATATACAGCCATGATTAGAATTGCAAGCCTTTGTTTCTATTTTTGTTCTTTGGGTTCTATCTTAGGAGTTTTTCACCTGGTAAAGTATTTTGCTGTCAAAAAATGGGAGGTTGAAAAATGAATATTTTTATGAAAAGAATCCTATCAATCAGTCCTTGGGTTGCGGCTCTGTTGGTTATCAGGGCAATAAAAATAAAAAAGATAAATCGTGAATTAAAAACTTTAGAACAGTTGGAAGAAAAGACTATAGATGAAAATAATTATAGCATCCAAGAAGAAGGATGGCTGGGAATTTTATTTTTGGTTGGAACTATATTTTTCTCAGGATTACTTTTGTATGGTTTTATAGACGGACAGGCGGATTTTTCTGTTATAGTGGCGTATGGAATATTGATTGCTTTTTCTGGAATCTGTACCCTGCATTTGTTCCTGTGGAGAGTCAAGGTAAATCATGATGTAATTGAATACCGGTCGCTTTTTGGAAAAAAATATTATAAATTTTCAGATATAACAAGAAGTGTAGATAAAGAAAATGGTACATTGGAAATATATGCAGGGGACAAAAAAATATTCAAATTTGATGAAAACATAAGCGTATCATTGTTTGAAAATAGTCTGTCTAAGCATAAAATTTCACAAGAAACATGGTTGAGTTGTAGAGATAAAACGTGCATCATAAGACCAAAAGAAAGCCACTATGTTCTACCGGGCATTTTCTTTTTATATTTGGTTTACAATAGTGTGATACTTGTATCCAATGCAAAAGAAACAGCTTTTGTTTTCCTTTTATTCTCTCTTGTACCGGGAGGTATATTTTTCTATTTTTTAATGGACAAAACAATTGTCCAGGATGGATGGTTATATAGAAATGGATTTTTAAGGAAGAACTGTAAAATAAGATTAACGGATATTACCCAGATGAAAAGAAAAAAGGATTTATTTGGAGAAGCTCTTATTTTATATAAAAATCAGAAAAAAATCGCTAAAATTTCTGCCCGAAATAGAAATGTGGACTGGCTGCAAGTAAAGATTGCAGAAATAAAAAAGGATAAGAAGAAATTAGAGCGTAAAAAATGAAAAATGTGAATCATATAGGGAGATTGAGTTTATGGATAATGTCATTAGATTAAGTAAATTTGTAAAAAATTTAGGAATAGTAACAACAGTTCTTTTTTTAATAATCGTACTGGTAACATTTGTTACAGGAAATATGGGGGTTGCGATATGTTTTATGCCTTTTGTATTTTTAGGTATTGCTTTAATTTTGGTATACAAGAAACAAATAATTGTAGTAAATGAAGATGAATATCCGTGTTGGAAATCATAACAGCAAGTGGAGATTTTAATTCATGGGACGCTGTTGCAACAAAATCTTTTTGGCTTTGCAGTATTCGTTCCGGTGGAGCAAACGACTTTTTCAGTAGATAACGAGTTAGAACGATAACAACGATACAAAAGGGACTGTCCTTTGCAATGGCGAGGATATTACAAAAAAAGGGCTGAATTACCACAGAAAGCATAATATCTCATTGGTATTTCAAAACTATAATCTGATTGATTATTTGACAACGGTTGAAAATGTCAAATTAGGTGGTAGTGGAAATGCTGAAAAATTATTGGAAGAAGTCGGTATTGGGAAAGAATACTGGCAGAGAAATGTATTGCAACTATCTGGCGGACAGCAACAGCGTGTGGCGATTGCAAGAGCTTTAGCCAGCGACGCTCATGTACTTCTCGCAGATGAACCGACGGGAAATCTTGACGAAACTACCGCTGATGAAATCATTGCTTTACTGAAAAAGACTGCACATGAATTAGGAAAATGTGTTGTTGTAGTTACACACAGTAAGCATTTGGCAGAAGAAGCTGACGAAATCTTAGAAATTAAAAACGGTGCAATTTCTTTTTTGACTGAATAAAAAGAATATTGCCATAAAGTTGACATTAGGGAATAGTTTAGATACATTTATGACATGAGGTGCAGTGGTTCAATCCCTTATGGCTATAAGCGTGAAAAATACGATAAGCAGCAGCTCAGCATTGATGAACCGGCGGCAGAAATCGTCAGAAAAAATTTCCATCTGTCTATCCGCTTCTTGGCGACTTACAGTGAGGAACGCAGACAGAAAGCCAGTGAATATGCGAAAAAGCATGGGCTGAACAGTCAGCAGAGCTAATGTGATAATCAGGGGTGATATGCAGTTAAAATGTCAGGTGCAGACCTGAAAAAAATAACCATGTAGCAGAGGAGATTGTGTAATATGAAGGAACAAAAGAAATCTTCCTGGGGAGCGGCTATGGTGTCGTTTTTTAAGGAATATCTATTTAACTTTTCAGGTCCAGGTCATCTTTATTATGATGAAAATTTAACCAATGAAGGAAAAAGAAAGAAAAATTATATTTGGAGAGTGCTTCTACTGGTGACTGCGGTAGGAGTAGCCTTGCTTCCTTTTATAGCTTGGAATATGTTTGTTCCAGATGTACTATGGGCAAAAATATTTGCCGTTGTAATGTGTGAAGGCTATGCTGTTTTTATAGTAAGTATGGAGATTATCGAAGTAAAGGATGAGCTAAGGGAAGATATATTAAAAATAGGTGGATATAAAATTACTCCCAAAGGAAGTATTTCCCTATTTAAAGAAATTGATTTTAAGATTGTTCAAACAGAGTATTCTTATACAATATTGATTTCTAAGAAACCTTTAAAATGGCTTTATAAGAAGTTTTATGTTACAATCTACGGAAGACATGGAAAAGTAAAAAAGATTGAATTGGTTCGAGCAGACAAAAAATATTCTACGAAATATGAGACAATGAATGATACAGTCTTAGAAAAGTTGCAAGAAGAAAATAATAAATTTTTAAGGAAATACTTAGGCATTCCCAGTAAAAAGAGTATGAAAGGTGTCGAATATCATTATGAGTGGGGACAAATACAATCGTTCTATGATAATCGTTCTTGTCGAATAGGAATTGTAATTATGTTTTAAAATAAGGAAATTAAATTTTCATAGTTTTATTGAGCAGGAAATCTGAAAAGATCTCCTGCAAAGCAATAAGCTGGCAGAAAACAATTTCTTACATGAAAGATCAGAAAGATATTTTGTGTCCAGAGCTATGTTCCATTCTAAATGGACAAGATGCAACCTATGAGAACTTATATACTTCGTTTGTTGAATATTGCAACAGAATTGATGGACAGATTCATCTGGTTGGTCTTCCGTTAGGTGGGATCATAGCTATGAATTATGCATTGGATTTTCCGGAGAAGGTAAAAACTCTTGTCATAATTGGTACGCCCCATAAAATTCCGAAAGTAGCATTTGAAATTCAAAATGTAATATTTCAATTTTTCCCGAAATCTGTTTTTAAAGAAATGGCATTTGATAAAAAGGATACATTTGCCTTGGGAAATTCTATTAAGAAATTAGAAATTATAAGATGATTTTGCAGACTGGTATCCTATATGGATTGTTGACAGATGTGTTTATCTACCTACTTTATAATCGAGTCCTTAGAAGAGTAATGAACTACTATATGGCTCATGTGCTTCAATTCTTACATCTAACTTCCAATGTTCCAAATCTGGTTTTGATTGGAATTATGGTGTTGAATGTTGTGATTGCGGTGGCAGCAGTAATGTTCCCGGCTTGGAAGATGGGAAGAGAAAATATCATTGATGAGATTAGGGGATAATATCCTCTATTAGTTTTTATTTTTTGCCTCGTGTTTTTGAAAAAATATATACACAAATCGCCTAACAATATATAATACTACTATAAATTATAAACAAAGACAGGCTGTAACATTATTATTTATCATATGTAGGAATGAGGATGACTACAACATGAAGTTTTAGCGATGAAGTAAAAAATAAACAGCAGTAAAATGATACTGTATTTAATGATAAAAAGTTTTTACGATTACTTGGCGGTTTGATAATTTTAAAAATCTGGAAAACTGGTTAAAAGGTTTACTGCAAGGAAAGTAGATGTGATAAAAAGGAAGGTAATCTATAATTATGAAAAGGATTTTGACATTAGTTGTATCTGCACTGCTGTCCTTAAATGGATACAGTCTAAAAAGTAATTCATTAGGAGGAGAAGCTATGCAAAAGACTTATAAAGAGCTTGCTGAAATTTTTAACAAATATGATATAAAGGGAACGACTGATCAAATGATAGATGATTTGGAACAAGACTATAAAACAATGCCGCCGGAAGTGGAATTAAATAAGGCTGCGACACTACTGACTGTACTGGGGCAGGGGGAATACGATTACGAAAACATGACATGGACTCCCTATACAAACGGTGTGTACACCTTTGATGTGGAATTCTTCAATGTAGAGAATATGTATACCGACTTTCTGACAGGTGTTTCGTCACTGGATGAAGAAGAACTTGATTTCAAAAATATACAGGAGGACACCCGCCAGGTAAACTGGGAAGAAGGAACAGGAAAAAGAACAGTTAGTTTTGAATGGAAACACCGGGAATTTACATTGGAAGCAGAAGTGTATGATGACTGGTTTGATGTAAATGTTGCAAATGAATTGAATAAGATCATTAAAGACTATGGAAATGAAAAACAGTTATTCTTTACGAGCGACGGATATCAGGAAGGGATTGTTTTTTATCGTGATAAAGAGTGGGCAGAAGGATTCCAGCTGGAAACCGGGTTGGAGCTTGTGGAATTCAATTAGCCGATTAAAAAAGTAACTTTAAAATCTACAGGAGAAAGGAAATCTCATGAAAAAAGCTAGAAATCAAATCCAAATTGGAAGAGAACCGTTGTCTCATTATGTTATCCGTTCAGAAATCTATCTGAGTTGGCTGTTTGCTTTTTTTGCAATATGCAGTACAGGTTTATTGATTTATAGTATTGTTATAGAGGAAGCTTTGTGGGCGATCCTGTTTCTGCTGCTTGTTTCTATAGTGATGGCGATTGCAGCTTTTAATATCGGCTTATGGAAAGTAGAAGTAAACGATATGGAAATTACGTATCGTTCTACATTTGGCCGCGTAAGAAAGTATTATTTTGCAGATATCACAAAGGGTGTGTATAAAAAGAGCGGAGCTTTTCGGGTTTACATAGACGAAAAAAGAATATTTACTTTTGATGATAATATGGACAATTCATTGTTTATCGAACAAATGAACAGACTACATATTCCTATCTGGAGTTATAGTTTTTCTCTCAAAATGAAAAAGAAATCTAAATAACCAAAAAATATTTTAATAGGAATATGAACAGATGCAATTTTTAAGAGAATCAACAATATTGTAATTACTATTGTAATGATAATCAATCTGTTTTCTTAGATGGATATCATATAATGAAGACACCGTACAATACGCATATATAATAAGGAAATAGAAAAGCAAATGATTAGGAGGACTTCTTATGGGAAAATTTCAAAAAGGATTTTTTGTCGGTGCTGCGACGGCTGCACATCAAGTAGAGGGGAATAACATTTACAGCGATTGCTGGGCACAGGAGCAGTTGAAATATTCTATTTTTCAAGAACCAAGTTTAGATGCGGTTGACCATTACAATCGGTATCAAGAAGACATAGAATATATGGCAGATGCTGGATTGAATGCCTATCGGTTTAGTATTGAATGGGCGCGTATTGAGCCGGAACAAGGGAAATTCGTGGAAACAGAGATTGAACATTACCGCAATGTTATTCGCTGCTGTAGGGAAAAGGGACTGGAACCTTTCGTTACTCTTCATCATTTTTCCAGCCCGCTTTGGGTGATCCAAAAAGGTGGTTGGGAGTCAGAGGATGTCATACAATATTTTGCGGAGTATGTCGAATATGTGATGAAAAAGCTTGGTAATGAGATTAAGTATGTCTGTACGATCAACGAGGCAAATATGGGACTTCAAATCGCATCTATTATGGAACGGCAAAAGAGACAGGAAAAAGCAAATGCCAGTCGAAGGAAAGAAGAAGGGCAGCAGGTGCAGTTAGGAATGGATTCTGAAAAGATGGAAGAAAACGAACGCCTTGGAGCTGAAGAAAATGAAAGAGTCTTTTATACCGCAACTCCTCAGACATTTTGCAGCAGTCGTACAGAACAGGGAGATTTCATTGTCATGAAGGCGCATCAGAAGGCGGTACATATCATTAAAGAACTTTATCCGGAGACGAAGACAGGGTTAACGCTTTCTCTTCATGATATCCAGCCACAACCAGGAGGAGAAGAGCGTGCAAAAGCAGAGTGGGAGAAGGAATTTACGCATTATCTTCCTTATATCGAACAAGATAATTTCCTTGGAGTACAAAATTACAGCCGTTCAAGAATAGGGGCTGACGGAATCGTTCCAGTGCCGGAACATGCTGAGCTGACACAAATGAATTATGAATACTATCCAGAGGCATTAGAACATGTGATTCGAGCGGTTTCTAAACAATTTCATGGTGATTTATATGTGACGGAAAATGGGATTGCCACAGCAGATGATACACGACGGATTGCTTTTATCGAAAAAGCAACTGACGGTGTTGCTTCCTGCATTGCCGACGATATTCCGGTGAAAGGATATTTCTATTGGAGTCTTTTAGATAATTTTGAATGGCATAGGGGATACACAATGACATTTGGGCTGATACAAGTAGACAGAAAAAATGGAATGAAAAGACAAGTAAAGCCAAGTCTTGCCTACCTTGGACAGTTATGTCCGGATAAATAAATTGTGCAGGCACAATAGGCTGACAGATATAAGAACAAAAAATTGATAGGAATGGGGAAGGATAAATCCGAAAGTGGTTTTATTCTTCCCCATTAAAATGTGTGACAGAAGTATTTTCGCTATTTCATAAATCGGAATACACCGATTACTTTTCCGAGAATTTCTACACTTTCTACAATGATTGGATCCATAAAATCATTCTCCGGCTGAAGTCGATAAACGCCTTCTTCTTTAAAAAATCGCTTTACCGTTGCGCCATCCTCAACGAGTGCAACAACCATATCTCCATTCTCAGCATTTGACTGCTGTTTAATAAGTACATAATCTCCATCTAAAATTCCCGCATTGATCATACTTTCTCCTTTGACAGAAAGAAGGAATGTTTTTTCATTTGGCATAAATTCCATCGGGATTGGAAAATAATTTTCAATATTCTCTTCCGCAAGAATTGGTGCTCCGGCAGCAACACGACCGATAACAGGCACATTCACGACCTCTCTTCGTGTAAGATTAAACGTATCATCCATGATCTCGATTGCACGCGGTTTTGTTGGGTCTCGGCGAATATAACCATTTTTCTCCAATGTCTCCAGATGAGAGTGAACAGAAGAGGTAGATTTCAAATGGACTGCTTCGCAGATCTCACGGACTGCCGGTGGATATCCTTTTGATAATAATTCCGATTTAATATACTCTAAAATTTCTTCTTGTTTTTTACTGATCTTTCCTAGTGGCATAAAAAAGCCTCCCTTTTGTATTCTGCAATTATTTTATCATATGAAAAAGGAAAAAGCAAACAAATGTTTAGAAAGTATGTTCACCTTATTGACAAACGTTTGTTCGTGTTATATAATCTGCGTAAAGAACATTTGTTCGCAACATTTGTTCGAAAAAGCGAATAGACAGCGTTATGATTTCAGAAAGAGAAAGAGGAAGTGGGAGAGATGAGTAAGCACAGAGCATATGCAGTGAAGATCAGGAAACAACGAGCGATGAGAAGGAGATGTATTGTTTCTGTTTTTTCAATTTTAGCAGCATTTTATATCAGCGCAGTTGGCAGCATTTTGTTTACCAATGCACATGGAAATGCATCTGAAGAACCTGTTGTTGGGAAGTATTATAAAAGTATTCAGATTCAGAAAGGTGACACTTTACAGAGTCTTGCAGACACTTATGCAAAAGATTCTGATAAAAAGACAATTGCCAGATACATTAAGGAAGTAAAGAAATTGAATGGGATGTGGCTAAATGATTTATGTGCGGGAGATTATCTATTAATCATTTATTATGATTCTGTACCGGAAGTAATGTGAGAGAGATTCTTTTCAAAACAATAAAAATCCATTGAAAGGCAGAAAACTGCCTTTCTAAAAGAGAAGTTAATCTATACGACAAATACCGATTTTTCCAAAAGATATAGACTAAAAAGTCTACTTATGCTATAATTACCTACAAAATCAGGTTAATTCGTAACTATTTTAAGGAGGTATTTTTCTATGGCAAAAGATATAAAAACTTATCACGAACAGACTTTTATTGAAGATACTTTACGGCTGAGGGAAATTCTGACAACACTTCCTGCCTTTGCAAAAGATTATTTTCGCGCAATGGAACCAACAACTTCTGCAAAAACAAGAATTTCTTATGCTTATGACATCCGAACATTTTTCTACTTTTTGGTGGAATGCAATCCTCTGTATCGCGATCGCTCCACAACACAATTCACCCTTGAAGATCTCGATCAGTTAAGTTCAGTAGATATTGAAGAATATTTAGAATATCTGAAAGTATACGAATCTTCTGAAAACAAACAGATCACAAACAGCGAACAAGGGCTTGCGAGAAAAATGTCTGCACTCAGAAGCTTCTACGGATATTTCTTTAAACGACAGGCAATTGAGAAAAATCCGACATTGCTCGTAGACATGCCAAAACTCCACGAAAAAGCGATCATACGTTTGGATACTGATGAAGTCGCAATTCTGCTTGATTATATAGAAACATGCGGAAGTCAGCTGACAGGACAAAAGAAAGTTTATTATGAAAAAACAAAATATCGGGATCTAGCGATCATTACTCTCCTGCTCGGAACAGGAATCCGTGTTTCAGAATGTGTTGGGCTGGATATCAATGATGTTGATTTCAAAAATAATGGGGTCAAAGTTACAAGAAAAGGTGGAAACGAAATGGTTGTCTATTTTGGAAGGGAAGTCGAAAAAGCTCTTAGAGATTACCTGGAACTGACAAGAAAAAATATTACTCCCCTGCCAGATCATGAAAATGCCCTCTTCCTCTCTACCCAGCGAAAGCGAATGGGGGTACAGGCAGTGGAAAATATGGTCAAAAAATATGCAAAGCAAGTGACACCAAATAAAAAGATTACACCTCATAAACTTCGAAGCACTTACGGTACCTCTTTATATAAAGAAACCGGTGATATTTATCTCGTAGCTGATGTTCTAGGGCATAAAGATGTCAATACAACAAAGAAACATTATGCAGCAATCGATGAAAGCAGGCGCAGACAAGCAGCTTCTGCAGTAAAATTGCGGGAAGAATAGTACTCTACAGTTATAGAGAGACCCACTCTCCTTTTGCTGAACCACTTAGGAAAGCAATGGGCATCGCCACAGTTACTATATCAATAACGGTGCAATGCCCTGTGTTCCTCTTCTGCTTTATAATTTTTCTGAATCAAGTATGATTGTAAATGGTCCATCATTGATTAGCTGAACTTTCATATCAGCGCCAAATTTTCCTCGTTCTACTATCGGGACTTGTTTCTGGCATTCTGAAATAATATATTCATACAACTGCTCTGCTTTGTCCGGTGCTCCGGCTTCAATAAAACTTGGACGGTTTCCTTTCCGGCAGTTGGCATAGAGTGTAAACTGAGAAATCAGCAAAAGGGATCCTTTTACATCTGCAAGAGAAAGATTTGTCTTACCGTTCTCATCCTCAAAAATCCGAAGACCAACCATTTTTTTGATCATTTTATCTGCAATCTCTTTTGTATCTTCATTGCCGACACCAATCAACACCATATATCCTTTTCCAATTTTTCCAATTGTTTCTCCATCAACAGAAACAGATGATTCTAATACACGCTGTACTATAAATTTCATATATTTTTCCCTCCAATTTTTATGACTATTTCCTTTTATATTAGCTTCTTTATTTAAAATAATCAAGTTTTCTCTTGTCAGGAAAAAGGAAATCAGATAAGATATTGAATGAATCGATAGAGAATAACGAGAAAGGAATATACATATGAAATTACAGCAGCTGCTAAGTTATACGAGAAAAGCCGTGGATGAGTATCAAATGATTGAAGAGGGAGACCATATTGCAGTTGGTATCTCCGGAGGGAAAGACAGTCTGACACTCCTCTATGCACTTCATGGATTGAAACGATTTTATCCTAAAAAATTTGAATTGAGTGCAATTACTGTAGATCTCGGATATGAGGAATTTCATCTGGAGCCAATCGAAAAACTTTGTGCCCAGCTTGAGGTACCTTATAAGATTGTCCGGACGGATATTGCTCACATCCTTTTTGAGGAACGAAAAGAATCAAACCCATGTTCTCTCTGTGCAAAGATGCGAAAAGGTGCCTTAAACGATGCTGTCAAAGATATGGGATGCAATAAAGTTGCATACGCACATCATAAAGATGACATTATTGAAACTATGCTACTCTCCCTTATTTTTGAAGGACGTTTTCATTCATTCTCTCCAAAGACTTATCTTGACCGGATGGATCTGACTGTGATTCGACCAATGATGTTTGTCGACGAGATGGATGTGATTGGATTTAAGAATAAATATGATCTTCCGGTAGTCAAAAGTAAGTGTCCGGTAGATGGACATACAAAGAGGCAATATGCCAAAGAACTTGTAAGGCAGTTAAATCAAGAACATACAGGAGCAAAAGAGCGTATGTTTACTGCAATTTTAAACGGAAAGATCAATGGATGGCCGGAAAGAATATTACAAAAACGTTAATTTTCATCCGAATAAACGTATATAAAATAGAAAGAGGCAGAATCTTGTGTTGTACAAGTCCTGCCTCTTTTTCAATCAACTAAGATCGGATGGCTCTGCTATAACTGAGGAGCTTTCGTCAATGCTTCTTTTGCTGCAATATAAGATTTGATTATTTCAACAGCGCCGTCCACTCCAAGATCGGAACTGGAAATACATAAATCATAGCTGTCTACATCAGACCATTTTTTATTAGAATAGTAATTATAATAGTTTGCACGTTTCCTATCTGTTTTTAAGATCATGTCTTTCGCCTTTGCATCTGTCAGATCATAAAGTCTTGCGACACGCCTGATCCGGGCATTCAAATCTGCATGAATAAACACATTCACACAATTATCATACTCTTCCAATGCATAGTCTGCACAGCGTCCGACCAACACACAAGGTCCTTCATCTGCAATTTTTTTAATTGCGTCAAACTGAGCAAGAAAAACTTTATGATTCAGCGGCATATCCGAATATCCACCGGCAGGATAGCCCATAGAGTAAGTATCCATCACCAAGGAGTAGAGGAAGCTATTTGTAGGCTTTTCATCTTGTGATTCAAAGAGTTCTTTGCAGATACCGCTCTCTTTTGCTGCAACTGCGAGCATCTCTTTGTCATACAGTTTAATTCCGTAATATTCTGCAAGCTTTGTACCGATTTCATGTCCACCGCTTCCAAACTGTCTTCCGATTGTAATAATTGTGTTTGTTTTTGTCATAACTGTCACACTCCTTTATGTAAATCCATCTGAGAATCAGATTTGATATATAACATATTATACATCAAATCTGATGAAATGTACACAACTTTACAAAATTTCCAGCAGGTGTTTGAAATAATCTGGCAATTCTGCATTAAATTCCATATACTGACTAGTACGTGGGTGGATAATGCCGAGAATTTTTGCATGAAGTGTCTGCCCTTGAAGCTTCATTGGAGATTTTGCCGGACCATAGATAGCATCTCCAAGAAGAGGATGACGAATACTTGCCATGTGTACCCGAATCTGGTGTGTTCTTCCCGTCTCCAACTGACATTCTACATACGTAAATTTTTCAAAACGCTTTAATACCCGATAGTGCGTGACAGCATGCTTTCCATTCTTATAGTTTACACTCATTTTCTTTCGCTCAACAGGATGTCTGCCGATGGGAGCATCAATAGTACCATTGTCCTCCTTTAACACTCCGTGAACAATCGCATGATATTTCCGTGTAATCGTATGGTCTTTTAACTGCTCAGCCAGCGACTGATGTGCAAAATCATTTTTGCAGACAACCAGAGAACCAGTTGTATCCATGTCAATACGATGCACAATTCCCGGGCGCATTACGCCATTGATCCCAGAGAGTTGATCTTTGCAATGAAACATCAGTGCATTGACTAAAGTTCCACTATAATGTCCTGCAGAAGGATGAACGACCATTCCTTTTGGTTTATTCACAACAAGGATATCTTCATCTTCATAGAGAATATCAAGCGGAATCTGTTCTGGAAGAATATCAGGTTCTTTCAATTCTGGAATCGTCACTGAAATATGATCTTCCAAAGAAAGCTTATAGTTTGCTTTTACCGGTTGCCCATTTACAAGAACTTCTTTTTCTTTGATCAGCTTTTGGAGATAAGAGCGAGAAAGATCTGGAAGTTTTTCGGATAAAAATTTATCAATTCGCATCAGATCATTTCTCTCTGCGGTATATCGTCTTTCTTCCATAATTTACTCCTGTTCTTCTGGATCCTGCACTGACTTTTTCCCACGGAAGGTAAAATATTGATAATCTTCCTCTTTAAGATAGAAAAACGCCAGATAGCAGAACAGACACATTGCCAAAACTACATAAATATCTGCGACATTGAAAACTGGAAAATCAATCAATTCAAAATAGAAAAAATCTGTCACATAATTGTTGCAGAGTCTATCGATCATATTTCCGATTCCACCAGCCGCCACAAGAACCGTGCAGATGCGAAACGCAGCAAAACGCTTTGTATACGGTAATCGGATATAAAAGTAAAGTGCTGCGGAAAGTAACAGCAAGGTGGTAATAATAAAAAATGTTTTCTGTCCTTGAAAAATTCCGAATGCCGCTCCTCTATTTTCCAGATAATGAAGACAAAATACATTTTTGATCAGAACAATATCTTCTTTTCCCTTCAGGTATGTGGTCGCAAGAAACTTTGTCCACTGGTCAAGTACAATTCCAAAAACCAGTGCAACTAAACCACCTAAATACCATAGAAATCGTTTCTTTTTCATATTCTATCGTTTCTCCTTTAAATCAATTTGTGAATTTCCACGAGAAGCCTCCCCTTTTTTGTCTGGGAAATTACTTTTCGATAGATGAACTTACCATAGCCGCGAACAGAGATCACATCATCTTCTTTCACATTATATCCATTAGATGAAATAAGTTTACCATTGACAAACACCTTTCCAGCCTCGATCAATGGACTGAGGCGGCTTCTGGAAGATGAAAATGCAAGAGAAAGAAGGGTATCCAGTCTTACAGAAGCTACTGTACCTGTAATTTTTTCATACTTTTGTGTATAGTGAAACTCAGAAAAAGATTCTTCACAAACAATCACCTGAGTCCGACGTATCTGTGTCATTTCTTTACACACATAGGATAAAAGTTTGTCTGAGACAAATACAAACGCACCTTGCTCTTCTACGATAATATCTCCGATTTTTGAACGCTCAATTCCAAGACTCAGAAGTGCTCCCAAATAATCTCTGTGAGATAGCTGCTCGGAGAACTTTTGACTGCGCGGCAGGATATGTATAATTCCCATCGGATATGCAAGATCTTCTATCTCTGAACGTAAACAAAGAGCATCAGGAAGAAATGCTGCAATCTGACGCTCTGAAGAAGCATAGCCGCCAAAAGTTCTGTACGGAGTGTACAGAGTATCTTTTGGCAACGTATGTAAAATATTCAGTTCATTAAGATTTAGAAAATCTGTGTAAGTAATAAAATTGCGATGATATGCAATCTTTGATAACTCAATCAGTCTTTTTCTTAATAATTCTTCTTCTTTTTGCATAGTACTCCTAGAATCTTGTGTTGATGGACGGCATGTCAAAAGAAGTATTCAGCAAATCCTGTAAATCTCCGGAAATATCTACATTGGTAGGTGTTACGAGGAAGATGTAAGTAGATATCTTCTGAAGATTTCCATTGATCGCAAATGCTGCACCGGAAATAAAGTCGATAATTCTCTGTGCAACCTCCAGATCAAGTCCCTCTAAATTCAGGATAACAGTACGTCCGCTTAAAAGAGATTCTGTAATTGCGCGTGCATCATCAACAGATGTCGGACGAATTACACATACTTCCATTCCTGGCGCTCTTCTCTGTCCACTCGGACGCATTGGAGTTACTTTATTTGTAGATTTTGAAGTGCTTTTTGACTTTTCCTGCATATCAAAATCATCATACTCTTCTTTTTCTTTTTTAAATGGATTTTTGCTTGTCTTTTCCGGATATTCATCTACTTCATCATCGAAGAAATCATCCTCATAATCATCTTCGTCACTCAGTTTCATAATGTCCAAAAACTTGTCAAATACTCCCATAGTTACACTCCTATCATTCGTTTGTTATATTATAGTTTCTTTCACCAAAAATACCAGTGCCGACACGAACCATGGTGGCACCTTCTTCTATCGCGACTTCATAGTCATTTGTCATACCCATTGAAAGAATACGCATACTAACATTATCAATGTTTTTTGCCGCAATGTCAACAGATAATTTTCTTAAATTGGCAAAATGTATACGATTTTCTTCTGGATTTTCGACAAATGGAGCAATCGTCATCAAGCCTTTAATCTTTATATGACGAAAACGGGCGATTTGTTCGACCAATGGAAGCACTTCTTCTGGCGAAATGCCAAACTTGCTCTCTTCACCGGCGACATTAACTTCAATCAAGACATCCACCAAACAGTTCTTTTTTGCTGCTTCTGCCTCGATTGCTTCTGCAAGTCTAAGAGAATCAACGGAATGAATCAGTGTTGTTTTTCCAATCAGATACTTAACTTTATTTCTTTGAAGATGGCCGATCATATGCCATGAAATATCTTTTGGAAGTTTTTCATATTTGTCAGTGAGTTCCTGTACTTTGTTCTCGCCGAACTGCCGGATACCAAGGTCATAAATTTCCTGCAGCATCGAAACCGGCTTCGTTTTGCTCACTGCAATCAATGTAACATCTTCCGGATGTCTACCACTTCTTTTGCAGGCATCTTTCACCTTGTCCTGTATAGATTTCAAATTTTTTTCCAGCATATTCTTCACTCCTCGTCTTTTGCTGTTTTATCATTTGATTTATTACGAATGTGCTCCGGGGCTTACCGGAACACAACTTCGTCCTCTTTTATTCCTTTGCCATCCAGCGCAATGCGATCATAATTTGTCAGCCCATACGACGTATTTTCTTCTACAATATAATATTCTTCACTTTCTGCAAGAATATTAATCTGCCGAAAGACAGCATATCCACGATTAATATTGTAAACCCCTTCTAAAGTTCCTTTTTCGTTCAACGCCATTGTATCATTGCTGTCCTCACACAGCAGTGTATCTCCCTTTTTCAATTCTTCAGAGGCAATATAGCTTTTTCCATCTTTTTGTGCATAGACAGTTGCTTTTACAAATTCTGTAGATCCATTGCGTTTTTTCCTGATGACACCAGCTTCTTTGCTGTTGCCGCCGACGGTTACATATTCCTCCGGCACCAAAAAGAACTCCTTTTCTACTTTAGCCGTTTTAGGAATCTTCAATCCGGTTTCATCTTCCAGAATCAATTCAAGATCCAGATAACGCTCTTCTGCATAACGCACCATCGAATTGTTAAAGGAAAGAATACCATAATAATGGTCATCCTTACTTACGACACTGACATTGGCCCACAGATATTCATCGTCCTTTAGAAAACGAACTTTGACAGAGTTCATCTCAGAGAGTTCTGCTGAGAACTCTTTATCTATTTCGATGGCCACAGACCATTTCTCACTTGTCACAAGCTTATAGGCAGGAGAACCCGCAGTAATCTTTTGATTGTTCAGCAGTTCTGTCTTCTGATAATCTGTTTTATTGAGTAAATCTGATGTAAGCGTATCTTTTGTAATGCCTTCCAGCCCATCTACAGAGTATATGATAATACCGTCTCTTGGTGATGCGCATAATCTTAATCCGGCAGAATTTCCGGAAGCGATAATGGAATCCAATTCGTTGATGCGAGTTTGATTTTGGATTCCAAGCATCACACTGTCGATATTTGTGCGGAGATTGTAAGTGTTATGAAACTGTTCGTCCTGAAATGTTTCATTAAATTTCTGTGTCTTTAATACAATCTGGTTCAGATCTCCTTCAGAGAGTTCCACAGCTGCGGCATCTCCAGATACCTCTGTGTGTTCCATCTTTTCATTGCTCAATGTATATACATTGGAAGCTGCGGATACCTTACTCCCTTCAGAAGTATAATAATTGATATAGCCGTCTCCTTCAGACTCCACGATCATTTCTTCACGAATCGCAAGCCCCGTATATTCATAATCATTCAAAATGCTTCCTTCTCTTACTTCATAGGAAGTAATATGAGGGGAAGTTAGGTACAGAATAATTGTAACAATCAGATAAAAGAAAATGATTCCAAAAATGATGATTCCGACATTGAAAGGAATTTTCTTTTTTGTTTTGTATGCGTTTAAATCGATAAACTTGTCTTGTTGTGCCAAAAATATGACCTCCTACTATAATTTCTGAAGTGCAGCACCATTTAGGTAGCTGCATCGTATGCCCTGCCTGCTGTTTCGTCTCTGCATTTCCTGCTCAAATTCTTCCTGAAGCTTCCACCAGCTAGTTCCCCAGTTGGAAAATACAGCATCTTCTTCCGGAACCCTGCTGAACAGTCTTTCTACTACAATGTCAGGTGAAAGATATTCTAAGAAATCAGCAAGTCTCTGTAAGTATTCTTCTTTTGAGCACACCGCTATTGTACCATTTTCATACGCATTGCACAACAAAGTATTTTTTGCAATATAAAGAGAATGAATCTTTACAATCGGTATGCGAAGGGCAGATAAGATTTTTGCAGTTTCAATAGCATCTCTTCGCGTATCTCCCGGAAGATTTAAAATCACATGGGTGCAGATTGTAAAATCATACATCTGAATACAGCGGACCGCATCTAAATATTCCGCAAGACCATGACCTCTCTGAATGTCATCCAATGTATGATAATTGACCGTCTGCAATCCTAATTCCAACGTAATTTCCACAGAATAAGTTTCCTTGATCTGTTTCAATACTTCCATATAATCTTTACGGATACAGTCCGGCCTTGTAGAAATAGAAATTTCTATAATATCCCTTTGGCTGGCAGCTTCTTTCATATAATTTTGAAAATCAGAAAGCGGCATAAAGGTATTTGTATAATTTTGAAAATAGGCAATAAATTTCTCTGCCTTATACTTTTTAGAAATAAATGCTTTATTTTCGTTCAACTGCTGTGTGACAGTTTTTTGATTGGAAAGGCTTTCAAATCCGGTGCCGACTTCCGCACAGAAGGTGCATCCACCGCCATTAATCCTGTTTGGACAAGTGATTGGAAGATTGATGGGAAGTTTATAAACCTTTGTTCCATATTTTTTCTTTAAGTATTCAGAATATTTATTATAGTAACTTTGTGTTTCCATAGTTTTTCCTTTAACGTATAAATTCTCATTTCATGGCAATTCTATTATTATCTTAAAAAAGGAGGAATTCACATGAAATGGTTTGATAATACAGCATTGACACTTGTAATCATAGGTGCTGTTAACTGGTTGCTTGTTGGTATTTTTAAATTCGACCTCGTTGCTTTTCTGTTAGGGGATTTGTCGTGGCTGTCACGTATCATCTACACAGTCATCGGTCTTTGTGGCCTTTATTTGATCAGTCTCTTTGGACGAATCAACGAGATCTCAGAGTCTTAACAGCACATGGAATATTTGTACATGTAACTGTGTATATTTAAATTTTAAAAAGTGTGCTGCCGCATCAGACATGCAGCGGCACACTAAGAAGCCGGAATCGCTGAAATCAGCGAAGTCATATCATTATAAAGAACCGTTTTGTCAGGTGCTCCCATTACAATAGAAATATAAGGATTTCCTGAAAGGTCCTTTTCTAAAAGAATCAGGCAGGATCCTGCCAAATCTTCTGTTCCTGTCTTTCCACCTACAATCACTGCATTCTGTGGAGGAATTGCGAGACCTTGCGCATAAAAATGGGACGGTGTCCATGTCAGCTGTCTTGTTCCAGAAGTAGGATTCTGTACTGTTGCAGCATAGGATGACTGTGAAATCATCGTCAAAAATGTCTCATTTTTCATACATTCATTAAAAATCAAATACAGATCATATGCTGTAGTATAATGATCTGCTTCATGCAATCCATGTGGATTTGTAAAGTGTGTGTTTGTTGCGCCGAGTTTTCTCGCCTCTTCATTCATTAACTCTACAAAAGCTTCCACACTGCCAGAAATATGCTCTGCAATTGCAATGGCATTATCATTTCCGGAATGAAGTAATAACCCATAGAGGAGTGCTTCCATCGTAATCTGGTCATTTTCTTGCAGTCCACAGACAGAGGCATCCACATCAAAGGTCACTGCACGTCGGCTCACAGTCACAATATCTGACAGATTTCCATATTTCAAAGCAACATAAGCAGTCAGTACCTTTGTTGTGCTTGCCGGATAAAGTTTGTTATGAAGATTCTGTGCATAGAGCACCTGTTCCTGATTTACACCAAACAGTCCGGCAGCATGTAATTGCTGGTCTGTCGTATAACCTGGAAGTTCGATATTTTCCACCGCCACACAGAGATTTTCTGCATACAAATCTGCACGATATAAATCCCGATTGTATTCTGATTTCTCATAGATGGCAATGATGGATTCTTTTTTTGCGCATCCTGCTATGAGAAACATACCAATCAAAAGAAAACTTCCAAAGAAAAATCTCTTTCTTCTATCTGTACATCTCACGCCACTCTAAATCTCCTCTGTCGATCGCTAAGATTAATACTTCTGCAGTTGCTACATTGGTCGCCATTGGAATGTTATGCATATCACAGAGGCGCACAACATCATTGACATTTGGCTCATTGGATTTTGGAGCAAGAGGATCCCTTAGGAAAATTACTGCATCTATTTGATTCTGATCGATCTGTGCTCCCATCTGCTGAGAACCTCCAAGTGGACCTGCCAGATATTTATGAATAGAAAGGTTGGTCACTTCCTCGATCAGGCGTCCTGTTGTTCCTGTTGCATATAATTCATGTTTACTTAAAATTCCTCTGTATGCAATACAGAAATTCTGCATTAACATCTTCTTAGCATCATGTGCTATTAATCCTATTCTCATCGTGTGCTCACTCTCCTATTGGTATTTTTTCGGTTGTAATCCTACATTTAATACAACCCCTATTCCGCTGAACAGGCTGACTATGGAAGAAAGTCCATAGCTTACAAAAGGTAATGAAATACCTGTGTTCGGAAAAATTCCGGTCGCCACACTGATGTTGATAAAACTCTGTATTCCTATCAGTGCGGCTACCCCCCCGCAGATGATCTGTCCTGCAAGATCCTGCGCTCTTAATCCGATTATAATACATTGGACAATAATTAACAATAATAAAATAATTACAATACAGCATCCAATAAATCCAAGTTCTTCCCCAATAATTGCGAAGATAAAATCTGTCTGAGGCTCTGAAATAAAGTTTCCGTTTTTCACAGATGTTGTTGTATTGTTGTCATACCCCTTCCCTTTCAGTTGCCCAGACCCGATTGCCATAATAGAATTCATCTGTTGATATGCTGTGGAAGAGGCATATTTCTGCGGTTCCAGCCATGCAAGGATTCTCTGCCGTTGATAGTCTTTTAAGAACGGTACATTGGAATGTACAACAAGACTTAAAAAGATCAGACAGACTGGAATCACAACCGCCAACACAGTGCCGATAAACTTATAGCTAAGTCCACCCAGATACAAGAGGACACAAAACAGCGCTGCAAGGCAAATGGTGGTAGACAAGTTCGGCTGCTTGTAAATCAAATACAAAGAGGGAAGGATCAAAGCAATTGCTTCCATGATCATGACCGGATGATTTAATTTTTTTCTATGTTTCGTTAAAAATTGAGCAAAGAATAAAATCATCAGAATCTTTGTTGGATCAGAAGGCTGAAACCGGATAAATCCAAAATCAAGCCATCTGACTGCGTTGTTTGCCTCTGCTCCAAAAAAATGAACAAGCAGAAGTAGAATCAGATTGACAGCATACAAAATCCAGTAAAACCGCAAGATCCATTTGTAGTCGATGACAGAAAACAAAAGCATTACAAGCAGACCAAGAATCACTCCGAAGATCTGTTTGCCTTGCATAGATTTCTGTGCACTTCCAACGGCCATGATTCCGATAATCGAAAGTGCTGTGACAAAAGTCACCAGTATGAAGTTAAAATTTTTCAAATGATATCGTTTTAAAAATTTCACTTTTTCTCTCCTGCTAATTGAATATGTATATCAGATTGTGTAATTTGAACAGTAAAGTTTTCGGGTGTAATTTCGATATATTTTGAGACGGTCAGAAATAATTCCTCTGCGATCCGTTCCATATATTCCGGGGTACTGTTTACGCGGTCAGACGACAAGATCAACCGCAGTCGTTCTTTTGCAATCGTTACCGAAGTACGTTTCTTTTTCCATCCAAATTTCTGCATCTGATTCCCTCCCTGTTACTTTTTGAATACTTTTGTCAGTCTTGAAAACAATCCATCCTGCTTTTCAAAATTCAAGAAAGGGACTTCTTCTCCAGTCAGCCTTTTACAAATATTTTTATATGCCGCGCCTGCTTTGGAACTTAGACTAATGACAGGCTCTCCCTGATTTGTACCGATTACAACTTGTTCATCATCAGGAATGACACCGATCAGGCGTATTCCAAGGATTTCTGTCACATCTTCCACGGACATCATCTCTCCTCTTTTTACCATATCCATTCTAAGTCGATTGATGATCAGCTCGGACTGGGCAATTCCTCCTTGCTCCAAAAGACCAATGATTCGATCTGCATCACGGATTGCAGAGACTTCTGGTGTTGTGACGACAACTGCACGGTCCGCTCCCGCGATTGCATTTTGAAATCCTTGTTCAATTCCTGCCGGACAGTCGAGGATAACATAATCAAACAATTCTTTTAGTTCTGCTGTCAGCTTTTTCATCTGTTCCGGAGTTACCGCTGACTTATCTTTTGTCTGTGCCGATGGAAGCAAGTATAATTCCGGATAGCGCTTGTCCTTGATCAGCGCCTGTTTTAGCCTGCAGCTTCCCGTAATGACATCGACCAGATTGTAAACAATCCGATTTTCAAGACCTAGCACAACATCGAGATTGCGAAGTCCTAAGTCAGTATCGATCACAATCACTTTTTTCCCCATCTGTGCAAGTCCGACTCCGATATTAGCCGTTGTTGTTGTCTTTCCGACACCGCCTTTGCCAGATGTGATTACAATTACTTCACCCATACAAAATTCCTCCATTTCATTTCTTTTTTGTCTTTTGTATTTTAATCTCCGGCACCGGCAACACCAAGCATGCTGGCGCTTCCTGTGACGATATCTTCCGTATCTCCAAGATGATATTTATATTTTACAATATCTCTTCCAATTTCTGCTGTGTAACTAGAATTATAGCCATTGGCAATTCTTACGCTCACGGCAATTTCCGGATTTTCGCTTGGGGCATAGCCGACAAACAGTGCATGATCCGGATGGGTCTCACTCTGCTGAGCCGTACCGGTCTTGCCTGCCATCTGAAAACCTTCCAGGCGGAGAGAATCAAATGTTCCAGTTGTTGATACCATATCTTCCATTCCCTGTTGCACTGCATTCCAGGTGCTGTCTGAAACTTCGGTAATTTCATTTCTCAGTTCCGGTTGATAGTCTTTTACAACATTTCCTTTTTTATCCACAGTCTTGTCGAGAAGGGAAAGCTGAAAGACTTTTCCACGGTTTGCAACAGCTGTTACATAGCGTGCGAGCTGGCTTGTCGTATAGTTGTTTGTTCCCTGACCAATAGCAGAAAGTACGGAGTCTGTATCGGAAATCTGAGGTTTCGATTCTGAAATTTCTAATCCGGACTTTTCATTTAACCCAAACATCTCTGCATATTTTGTCAGTTTGTCAATACCGAGATCACTGGAATACGTTTTCGCAGGCTTTCCATCCTCTCCCTTTTTATCCCCTGATTCTGTCACTCCCAACTCATATCCCATTTCATAATAGAAAATATTACAAGAGTGCTGAAGAGCGCCTGTGACGTCAAGCCAACCATGAGCTCCCGGCGAAATCCAGCACTTTGGATTTGGAAATACTTTCTCAAATATTCCTTCACATACAACTCCATCAGATGGTGTAATGATTCCTTCTGTCAAAGCTGCAACGGATGTCAACATTTTATACGTAGATCCCGGTGCAGTCCGCTCCTGAGTAGCAGTATTATAAAAAGGACTGGAGAGATCATTTGCAAGCTTATTATAGTAAGCAGAATCCATTGTATTGGCCAGTCTATTATTATCATAGCCCGGATAGGATACACATGCAAGCACCTCCCCGGTATTTACATCGGTCACAACTGCAGAACCGGAACAAGGTTCCAGTGCAAGTTGGGCTGGTGTAATTTCAAGAGAACTGATTTTCCCGACAAGAAAACTATATGGGTCAATCTGACCGCTTTCCAGTCCCTGATATTGCCCTTCGTCAAAGGCAATTACATTCTGTTCGTATAAAATTCTGCAAATATCTTTGCCCTTCAGTTCATTCGCTTTGATCATATAGCGATAAACAAGCTTTTCGAATGTGCTGTCCGACGGAAGCGTTTGCTCGAGGTAAGTTAAAATCTGCCCGTAAATTTCATTGAGATCCGAATATTTCTCCTGCTCAGTTTCTGCCTGCGGAATCTCTGAAAGATTTATCCAGTTTTTGGATATCGCATAGTTCAGATATTCGTAAAGGCTGATGGTTTCATCTTTTGTCCATGCGATATAGGTTTTATCGCTTGTATCTATCGCATCGGAAGATAGGATTCCTGCCTGGTCCATCAGAAGATCGTCTGCAATATAATTCATATATGCCTGCATTTCTTTGGAAAGTGATTTGTAAGAAGCAGCCGCTGGATCCCGGAGTTGGGACATAACTTCCGCAATGCAGGAAGCTTTCTTTTCCGCGACAAGAGCTTCCACCTTTTTTTCTGTCTCTTTTGCATCTGTCGATGAAAAATGTTTTGTGTCGATCACTTCATTTGCAAATAGCGCATGATAAACATCATCAATCGGTATGATGATCTTGCTGGAGTCTCCTGCGGAAGCCGGATCATAATTCATGATATTTTGAATGCGTGACACGAGAATTCCAGCAAGTTTTTCTTCAATGATCTGATAGGTTGCCTCTTGAAGATTTTTATCAATTGTCAGATAGAGATCGTTCCCGGCAACGGCATCAGTTTTTTTCTCTGTCTCAATTACATTCCCGACACTGTCCACATAGACAATTTCTTTTCCTTTTGTCCCTTGCAGTTCTTCATCCATGGTCTGTTCTAATCCGGATTTTCCAACAATATCAGTCAATGTATATTCTTTGGAGCTTTCCTTTTTCTCATTGTATTCTTCTTGGGAAATCTTACCGGTATATCCGATCAATGAAGCAAAATATTTACTGTCCGTATAACGTCTGAGAGAATCCTCTGCAATATTGACTCCTTGCAGTCTGTCAGAGTTTTCCATAATTTCAGCTACCGTCTCATCGCTGACATTCGATGCGATGGTTGTCGGAATGTATTTCTGGAAACTGTTGAGACTGATGGCATAACGGATGTTGACCATTTTTAAAATACGAGACTTTTCCATGGAAGATTGATCGATTCCATATCCATAACGCTCATCTTCACATAGATAATTTATAATGTCATCGGCACTGGCATTTTCCTCTTTGTCTGTCAGTTCATCAATTGTCTGATAACCATAAATATCCGCAAGGAACCTAAGCTTGGACGTCTCATTTTGTGCCGCAAATTCATAATTTCCTGAAGCATTTAAAATGATTCCAAAATCACTGATAACGGTATCACCGTTTGACTCTACAATGTCAATCACTTCTTCGACCGTTTCATTTATAATTTTATTTTTTTCTTTGAGTGTCATGGAAGAGTAATCGCCGTTGTCCTCAATCGTAACAGAATATGCCAATTCATTGTAGGCGAGCAATTCTCCATTCCGGTCATAAATGTTTCCTCTTGTCCCGGGAACTTCTCTTGTTTTCCGAATCTGAAGTTTATAATTATCCAGATAATACTGTCCTTTTACAATCTGCAGATAAAAAACTCTTTGGATCAAAATTGCAAACAGAACACAAAAGGCAATCACTGTTACGAACAGACGAGATTTTATAATTTCCATGATCCATTCTTTGATACGATTAAACAAATTTTCCAGCACTCCTTTTTTCTTCTGCTTCCAATCTTCGATTCAAGGTCAGAATGATCGGATACAATATTAATGTTACAAGTATAGTATAGATCAACTCAGGCAAAATGACATTTCCGAGATAATAAGGGAAATCAAATCGGCTTCGAAGTAAAAATAGGAGAAGATAGATTAACATCCCATAGACAAATTCACTTCCGGAAATCAGGATCAGTGGAAGTTTAATATCTTCTGCATAAAATAATCGTCGAAAAAATCCGTTGAGATATCCGATCACCATATAGAGCAGTGCATAAAATCCAATCAGATTTCCTGAAAAAACATCCATGAACAATCCACAGAAAAATCCAACAAACATTCCCGACTTTTTCCCTCGCATAAATCCGAATGAAGCTGTAAGAATGATCATTAAGTTCGGTGCGATGGAAGCAAGTGCAAGTGTCTGAAAGATGGTTGTCTGAAGCAGGAAACAAAAGAAGATCAGACATCCGGTTACTATTTTTCGTTTCATCAGTTCTCCACTCCTTACTTTGCTTCTTTTATCTCTTTCGTTACATCTTCTTTTAAAGTAGTAATGACAAGCACTTCATGAAGATGCTTGAAATCTACAACCGGAGTGAGATAACCGGATCGTGTCAGATTATTGGAATCTACCTTAATATCACTGACAACACCAATTGTAATTCCCTGGAGATATTTGTCACTGATATGAGAAGTCACAATTTCCTCTCCGACCGCAATCTCATTCTTATTATTTTCTAATTGTTCAAACTTGATCTTGCCATCATTCATCAACTTCAAATCACCTTTGACAATACAAGTATCCAGTGTCGAAAGTGTCATGGCACTGATATTGCTGGAATCATCAATAATGGAACGGACACGAGACCATCCTGGGGCTACTTCTGTGATAATACCAACCAATCCAGATCCTGCAATTACATTCATATCCACTGCGAGTCCATCATCACTTCCTTTGTCGATGGTAAAGGTACTAAACCAGTTACCCGGATCCTTCCCGATCACATGAGCTCCCACTTTCTCATAATCTGCATAATTAGAATCTAATTTATACAGTTCCTGAAGACGTTCTAACTCGTATTTTTCTTGTTGGAGCATCTTGTTTTCCAACGTCAGTTCATCTACCTTTTCCTGAAGTGCTTCTTTTTCCTTTCTTGTCAGCTGCAATGTCTCAAAATTATCTGTAATATCTGTTAAAAACATTCCTATTTGATTGATTCCTTTCTGCATCGGAACAACCGTATAATTGGCAAAAATCCGCAAAGGTCCGTTGATTTTATCAGAAATCAGAGAAATTCCCATCAAAAGCAGACATACCGCTGAAAGGATTAAAAGCCAGTATTTACTTGCCAGACCATTTTGTTTTTTCTTTCTCATCGTATCCACCTGTCATTTTCCACTGACATCTCATAAGTCAGTTTGTGAAGATTTTTATTGTGTATGATTTTTTCAAGGCCTCTCACTGCACAAATTGCAGGCTGATTTGCCACAGTCACTTTCCATCCGCCGGCATGCGATAAATATCTGTCAAGACCTGAAAGCGATGCCATACCACCGGTCAGAAAGATTCCTTTTTGCTCAATTGCCTGCCGCACTTCCGGAGGAGTTCTTTTTAAAAGCGCCGTCATTTCCTTCACACAGTCTGACAGAGGCTCCCGAAGTGCCGTTTTCACTAACGTTCCGGGAATCTCCTTGTACTTTGGAAGGCCGGTTCCTAATTTTTTGCACGGAACTTGATAAATAGATTCCTGCCTGTTTGGAAATAATCCTGCTTCTTTTCGAAGAAATTCTGCGGTTCGCCCGGAGATTAATATTTGGTACCGATTTTTAACCAGCTGGATGATCTCACGGTCTAAATGCATTCCACCAATCTTAAGCAGGCGGTTCAATACGATTCCTCCATAGGAAAGCACAGACAATTCCATCGTAGATGCCCCAAAATTAACTAAAAAAATCCCTGGTTCTCGCTCCACGGCAATTCCGGCACCAACTGCATCTGCAATGCCGCGTGCCACGATTCGCACCGATTTTGCTCTCGCAGTTGAATGAAGGACAAGGTCGCAGAATGCCCGCTTTTCCAGTTCTGTTACATCTGTCGGAACAGCAATCACATACTCGGACCCATAAGCAAATTGGTGCCCTCGTTTTAGAAGATTTTGTAATAAATATTGCATATCGGTGATTCCGGAAATCACGCCTTCCTTCATCGGAAATACAACGCGGATGTGATCAGGTGTTTTCCCATACATCTCATATGCCTCATCTCCGACTGCAAAAATTTCCTTTTCATCCGCAAATGCAATCGCATTTTTTTCACGCCAGATTGTTTTTTGTTTTTTATCATATACTTTGATCTCATAACTGCCAAGATCAAGACCATATATATTTCTAGACAACCGACATCGATTCCTCTCTAAATAAGTTCTTGTTCGGCAAAGCTGATATAACAATTGTTCCCAATAATAATATGGTCTAACAGTTCAATTCCAATCAGACTTCCTGCCTCTTTAATTCTTTTTGTAATCAGAAGATCTTCTCGGCTTGGTGTGGGATCCCCGCTTGGGTGATTATGAAGCAATATGATAGAAACAGCATTTTTCTGCAGAGCTTCAATGAACAATTCCCGCGGAGTCAATAAAGACGCGTTGACCGTCCCTTTTGAGATTGTCGTTTCACCGAGAAGCTTTGCCTTTGTATTTAACATCAAAAGCTTCATATGCTCCTGCGTACGATGACGCATATCCTCCATATAATACTCAGCAATGGAGGACGGAGTCCGAAAATCAAGTCCTTGGTACGCATCTGCTTTTGAGAGACGCTTTGCAAGCTCCGACAGGCACAGAATCTGAATCGCTTTAATCTTTCCAATTCCTTTGATCTGCATCAGTTGTTCCATCGTCCAGTGATGAATATTTAAAATTCCATCCTGCCAATAAACCGGATACAAAATCTTTCTGGCCAGTTCCAGCACGCTGTGTCCTTTTGTCCCTGTGCGCAGAAGAATCGCAAGCAATTCAACATCGGTCAGATTGCCTGCGCCATACTGTTCACATTTTTCGTAAGGACGTTCCTCTGATATAATTTCTCTTATGGTACAATTTTGATTCATGTGTTCTTTAGACTCTTGTGCTACAAGTAAAGATGCTATAATAAGCGGTATATAATAATAGATATCACAACTCCAAGAATACTTGCAATTGTAATTTTGATATTCAGGCCGAAAGTAATGACTAATAAGCCGAGATTCAGCACAATCGGATTGTCAAACCCAAATGTCTGGCCATATGACAGCCAGCTCAGTGCCGGCACTCCCTCTGCCAGCATACCTATAAACCCGCCAAGCACAATTCCTGCCAAAAGCAGTAAAAAAAGTGCCCACGTGTTTTTTCCTGCGTGTCCTTTCATCTTTACTCCACCTCTTCTTCTCACAAACTCTGTTTATTTTATCATACTTTAAAAAAAGTGTATATAGAAAAGACATTAATTTTTTGTGAAGATTGTTTGTCTTTCTATCTGAGTTGACCTGCCACAGCTTCTGCCATACGAATCCCATCCATTGCGGCGGAAGTGATTCCACCGGCATATCCGGCCCCTTCTCCACACGGATATAACCCTTTTACACTTCCTTCCATAGTAGAAGGATCCCTGGAAATTCTGACCGGAGAAGATGTTCTGCTTTCCACGCCAGATAAGAGTGCATCTGGGTCAGCAAATCCTTGTAGTTTTTGATCAAAGCAACGGATGCCTTCTTCGATAGATGCTGCCACAATCTCCGGCAGGATTTCTCTGACATTAGCAGGCGCATAGTTTCCTTTCATGGAAGGGTGAACCGTTCCAAAACTGTCTGTTGCCCGGTTTTTGCAAAAATCTTCATAGCGCTGCACAGGAATTTTGCCCTGTGCCAGACGAAATGCCTTTTCTTCCAATTTTCTTTGAAACTCCATTCCAGCTAGTGGATGGTCACTGCCATAATCTTTTGGTGTCACGGTCACGATAATGGCACTGTTTGCATTTTCTCCTGCTCTGCTATGGTAGCTCATTCCGTTTACTGCAAGTCGCCCTTCTTCCGATGAAGCATTGACCACATAACCGCCTGGACACATACAGAAGGAATAAACACCTCTTCCATTGGAAAGTTGTGCCGTCACCTTGTAAGATGCCGCTGGAAGTGTTTTGGGCAGTTCCATCTGATATTGTGCATAATTGATCAATTTCTGTGGATGTTCGACGCGCACACCGACAGCAAATGATTTTGCTTCCATGCAAATCTGTTTTTCCCAAAGCATCTCAAAGGTATCTCTCGCACTGTGTCCAATTGCCAATATCACCGATTTCGCAGGAAGAAATTGCTCTTTATTTATTACAACGCCACAGATCTTTCCGTCAGTTATACAAAGCTCAGTCACTTTGCTTTCAAACCGAACCTCTCCGCCGTTGCTTTGGATCGTCTTCCGCATATTCTTTACAACATTCATCAGAAGATCTGTCCCAATATGTGGTTTATTTACATATAAGATTTCCTCCGGTGCGCCTTCTTTTACAAAGATTTCTAACACTTTCCGATTTCTTCCGGAAGGATCTTTGACAAGTGTATTTAGCTTACCATCAGAAAAAGTTCCGGCGCCTCCCTCTCCAAACTGAACATTGGATTCTGGATTCAGTTTGCCCGTCTCCCAAAAGGAATCTACATCTTTCTTCCGCTCTTCTATTGCTTTGCCGCGCTCCAGAAGTATTGGGGCAAATCCATGTTCTGCCAACATGTATGCACAGAACAGTCCTGCAGGACCACTTCCGATGATCACCGGTCGATCTGCCGGTGTGCTTTCCGCATGAAACGGGAATTGATATACTTTCTTTTCCACGATGGTGATATTTTTGCTGTGAACTTTTTTAAACACCTTTTTCTCCTGCAAAACGGAAGCATGAATCGTATAGACATAAAATATCTGTGGTTTTTTGCGCGCGTCAATTGATTGCTTTTCAATCGAATATTCTATCAGCTCCTCAGGACGGATCCGAAGTGTTCTCTCAATCTTTTCTCTCAATTCCTGCTGTGTATGTGTGCAGGGCAATTTCAATTGGCTAATCTGAATCATATTCTTTTTTCCCTTTCTCCTATACTGCTTTGCGCAGCACATTTTCCTGCAACAAACCCACTGGACCATGCCCACTGAAGGTTATATCCTCCGCAAATCCCATCTACATCGAGGAGCTCTCCCGCAAAATACAACCCTGATACACAATGGGATTCCATTGTTTTTGGATCAACTTCCTCTGTCCTGACACCGCCCGCACAAATTTGTGCCTGATCAAAATCATTTGTGCCCTTGATCGTAATGCGAAGTGATTTTAACAGTCGACATAAAATCATAATTTCCCGCTCTGATAGTTCCTGGCAGCTTTTCTTTTTATCAATTTTGCTAAGCCTTAAAATAGTTTGAGAAAATTTCTGGTGGTACATGCCCGTGAAAAACTCTGTCATTTTGCGTTCCGGATGCCTCCGGATCCGAAGTCTGAGGATATCGTCCATCTCCTTTTCTGTCACATTCGGTGCCAGATCCAAGACTGCAATGACCTCTTTTTTTCTGTAAAGGCCTTCCGATGCGTAACGACTTACTTGAAATACCGGAATGCCGGAAATTCCATATTTGGTAAGTTGAAGCTCCCCGGTATCTTCTGCACATTTTGTTCCATCTACGAAAAGTGTTACTTTCCCCTGGATGCGGACACCAGCTAACGCAGCAAAAAAATTTTCCTTTGCATGCAATGCCACAAGCGCGGGGAGGACCGGAGCAATCGTATGCCCCAGATCCTTCGCGTATTGATATCCACTTCCATCAGATCCGGTTACCGGAGATGCTTTTGACCCCGTGGCAAGAATTAGTTTTTGGCAATGGTATCTCTTTGTGGCGGTGCGGATTTCAAACTGTTCTTTCTTCTTCACAATCCCACAAATCTGCACACCATATTCTACCGGTATCTGCAGTCGCTCTACCTCCATCTGAAGTACTTCCAAAACAGAGGCTGCCTGATCAGACCCCGGATAAAGGTATCCGCCCCGGTCTCTGGTACAGATGCCGAGTTCTTCAAAAAAAGCAATGGTCTTTTCTGCCGGAAACTGTTCGATCACCTGCCATGGAAAATTTCTCTGGCTACTTCTATAACAAGAAGGTTCCTGCAGACGATTTGAAAAATTACACCGTCCATTTCCAGTGGCAAGAATTTTCTTTCCTAATTTCTCATTGTGTTCTAAAATGCAGACACTGGCTCCTGATTTTGCTGCCGAGATTGCAGCCATCAGCCCGGAGGCTCCTCCTCCGACTACAATTATATTCTTCATAGTATCCTCTCCCCAGATCTGCCTAAATTCTTTATGAAATCAGATGTTTCTCCAGATTGTGAGACAGATTTTCTTTTCCTTATATGCTTCTTATAGTGTAACAAGACCTTTGTCTACCATTTTCTGAAGCGACATTAAAATTCCAAATTTTGCATGTTCCCATGTAAGCCCCCCTTGGAAATAAACTGCATATGGTGGCTTGATCGGACCGTCAGCACTCAATTCAATAGAAGATCCCTGCACAAAAGCGCCGGCAGCCATGATCACATCACTGTCATATCCAGGCATTGCCCATGGCTCAGGTGTGACATAACTGTCTACAGGGGCAGCTGCCTGAATTCCCTGACAAAATGCGATCACACCTTCCGGTGTCCCAAGAGTCACAGCTTGTATAATATCATGTCTGCTCTCACTTCCATTTGGAACAACTGAAAATCCAAGTTTTTCATAAATATTGGCAGCAAACACAGCTCCCTTTAAAGCACCTTTTACAACTGTTGGTGCAAGGAAAAATCCTTGATAAAAGTCTTTCATCACTCCAAGGGAAGCTCCTACTTCTTTCCCAAGTCCCGGAGAAGTTAAGCGGTACGCACACTGATCAATATATTCCTGCTTTCCGACAACATATCCGCCGATCGGAGCAAGTCCGCCCCCTGGATTTTTAATCAGAGATCCTACCATCAGATCCGCGCCGACATCACTTGGTTCCATCCGCTCCACAAACTCTCCATAACAGTTATCTACCATACAGATTACATCTGGTTTGATCCCCTTGACAAATGCGATCAGCTCTCCGATCTGTTTTACTGAAAAACTCGGGCGGGTCTGATACCCTTTGGAGCGCTGAATGGTGACCAGTTTTGTCTTCTCATTGATTGCAGCTTTGATTGCCGGATAATCAAAGGTTCCATCTGAGAGCAGATCTACCTGGCGGTATGTAACTCCATATTCCGCAAGAGAACCTTTGGATGGACGGATTCCAATTACTTCTTCCAGCGTATCATATGGTTTCCCGACAGGGGAAAGCAATTCGTCTCCTGGTCTCAAATTTGCACTTAAAGTCAATGCAAGCGCATGCGTTCCACAAGTAATCTGCGGACGGACAAGCGCAGCTTCTGTATGGAATGTATGTGCATAGACTTCCTCCAGCGTATCCCTTCCCTGATCATTGTATCCATATCCACTTACATAGTTAAAGCACCCTTCACTGACTCTGCATTCCTGCATCGCCTGTACCACTTTCAACTGATTATATTCTGCTGTCTGATCAATTTCTTCAAACCGCTCCTGTAATGTTTTTTCAATTTCACTGCCAAATGCATAGACTTCTCTGGAAATCCCCAGTGTCTCATAAATAGCAGCCACTGTCTGTTTTTCTTCTAACATGGAAGATTCATCCTTTCTTTGATACTTTCTAGCAAACTTTGTAATAATTTTTTGTCATCATAATTCAACTCATCTTTCTGAACCCAGATTACATCACGCTCTCTTTTAAACCAAGTCAGCTGTCTTTTTGCGAAGTGTCTTGTATCCCGCTTAATAATATAGACAGCCTCCTCAAGAGAACAGTCCCCCTCCAGATACGAAAAGATTTCTTTATATCCAAGCCCCTGCATCGAGACCATCTGTTTTGTACAGCCTCTCTCTTTTAACGTCTGTACTTCCTGAACAAGACCGTTTCGGATCATCTGATCCACCCGTTGGTCAATCCGTTCATATAGACATTCTCGTCGGTCATTTAAAACAAAGTAACAGAACTGATAAGGAGACTCTTTTTGTCTTTCCCGCTCATTGTGTTCGGAAATCTTCTGTCCTGTCTGGTGATAAAATTCCAGTGCACGGATCACGCGCTTTATATTATTCGCATGGATTTCTTCTGCTGATTTCGGGTCGACCATGGCAAGTTGTCCATGGAGATATGCGGCTCCTTTTTCCTTTGCAAGTGCCTCCAGCTTCTCTCGATATACACTGTCTCCTTCATTTTCAGTGAAATCAATGTCATATAAAAGTGCCTGGATGTAAAATCCGGTTCCACCGACAATAATTGGTATTTTGCCTCTGGAATAAATATCTGCCATTGCCGCCTTTGCCATCTGTTGAAACCGTACCACATGAAATTCCTCTTCCGGTTCCAGAACGTCAATCAGATAATGTGGAACATCTGCCATCTCTTCTTTTGTAATTTTTGCAGAACCGATATCCATATGTCGGTAAACCTGCATAGAATCAGCGGAGATAATTTCTCCGCCGATTGCTTTTGCCAGTCCGATCGATGCCTTCGTTTTTCCGACAGCAGTCGGACCGGTCAATATGATCAATGGTTTTTTTTCTGTATCTATCATAGCCACCTCATAATCTACTCCTGTTGATTACAACATAAGCATGTAAATTGTTGCCACAGAAATTACGATTTGAATGATTCCAAACCGGAAAACAGTCTGTGTGTTCGACCAGTCCCACACTTTTCGCACATGATCATGTAGGGGAGTCCGAACATTTGTTAAGATCTTGATCTTCAAGAAACGAAGCAATGCTACTTTGACAATCCCGATTCCTCCATCTGCAATCAGCACGAATGCAGCGAAAATATATAAAAATGGACTTTCTGTCTTTAACGCTGCGATTGCAATAAAAATTCCCATCGCTCGGGATCCTGCATCCCCCATCATCAGATGGCTCGGAGCAGCATTGTACCACAGATACCCAAGCAAACAGATTACAAACAGCAAGATCAAATAAGAGAAGTTGTCTGTTGTCCCTTTCATCCCTTTTACAATATAAAGTGTGATTAACGTGATGATCGTCAACGTAGCAGAAAGGCCGTCTACTCCATCAGAGCAGTTTGTCACGTTGATAGACACCCAGATCAAAACGATCGAGAGCAGACAAAATACAACCGGAGGAATTGTCACAGAGATTCCTGGAATTGCAAATTCAATCGTGCTGGAATTGTAGTGCATAAAGGTAAGCGAAAGCACTACAGCAACCAAAAGATCGAGTAACCCTTTCTTATACTCATTCCACGGCTTTTCTGAGGCGTCATCCAGATAGCCAGTCAGCATCTCCGCAATGACAAGCACAATGTAAATGACGATCTCGACAGAAAGTTCCGAGAACAGTAGTGCCGCTGCCGCAAATACAAGAATAAAAATGATCCCGGCTCCTCTTGGCTTTCCTGCAGAAAGCTTTCCCTCATGGGCAAAATCTCTGCCGGCATCTTTTGGAAGTAAATAGTTAAATTTGGTAATGCAGACACAAGTCATCAAAAATGCTGCCATAAGACCGATTCCTGCAAATAAAGAATAAAAATTTTCACTGATTATAAAGTTTATCATTTGTCCTTCCCCTGTTTCCTATACTATAATATTTTTACAAAATAAGATGCTATACGATTCTTTTAAATTTTTTCTCCAGCTCGCGTTTTGTCATCGCAATGATCGTTGGTCTTCCATGTGGACAATGATATGGGTTGTCCAGTTCTAAAAGTTCTCCGATCAGCGCATCCACTTCTCTGCCAGAAAGCCTGGAGTTCCCTTTTACCGCAGCCTTACATGACATCGAAGCAATTTTCTCCAGAACAATATCCGGTGCAAGATTTGTAGAAATACTGTCTGACAGGCTGTCTAACATTTCGATCAGCAGGTCTTTTTTTGCAATACTGAACAGATTGTCTGGAACTGCACGGACTGCATAGGAATCCCCTCCAAAAGGCTCGATCTCAAATCCAATCTTTGTAAAATTTTCCATATGTTCTGATAAAAGCTGTTCCTCCTGCATCGACAGATTCAGAACGATTGGCGGACTGATCCGCTGCGAAGTGAACTGCTTTTCCTTCATCCGTTTCAAAGTCCGTTCATACAGCACACGTTCATGAGCGGCATGTTGATCGATAATATACATCTGATCTCGGTATTCTACAATCCAATATGTTTCAAACACTTGTCCTACTAAAGTATATTCCTGTTTTGCTTCTTTTGACAATAGCTTTTGATCAAAAAAATTTAGTTGTGTATCCTCTTCCGCCTCTTTCGGTGTTTGCAACCGTGCGATTTCTTGTGGCGTTTCTTGTAGATTTTCCCTTTTATCTTCTTTTCTATATATTTTTTCCTGCACTTTTTCAGACTGTCCGAATTGCTTTTTTTGTTCTGCCCGATATGCCGCAGCCTCTTTGATCCTATCAGTGGATAATTGATTTCTATAAAGCCCTCCTCGGTCTTTCACTTCTGCCTGAGAACTCTGATTGTGATAGGCAGTGACACGTTCCCGCATCTTCTTCATAAAATAATCTAGATTTTTCTCTTCAGAAGGAGCTTCTGCATACCGCGCTTCCTGCGGAAGTTTCTCCACAAAAACTTTTTCATTTTTTTTATCTGGTAAAACGTCTGGAACAGATGGCGAGACCGCTTTTTCTAAGAACGTACTCTTTTGGGAAACCGGTTCCGCCACCGATAATTCCACCCGTGGAATCAATTCTTTTTCGCTCAAAGCATCCTTCAGTGTATTGTAAATAAAATTATACACTTCCTGTTGTTTGCTAAAACGGACTTCCATTTTTGTTGGATGGACATTTACATCCAGATCTGTTCCGTCTATCGTGAAGTGTAACACAGTAAACGGATACTTATGCTGCATCGTAAACCCCTTATAGGCATCTTCGATTGCTTTTGCAATTATGCTGCTCTTTACATATCTTCCGTTGATATAGTAATTTTCATAATTTCTGTTTCCTCTGGAAATCAGAGGTTTTCCAATATATCCCCGGATTGCAACTCCGTTTGCCTTTGCATTGATTTCGAGCAGGTTTCCGGTAATATCCCTTCCATAAATATGGTAAATAACATCCTTCAGCCTGCCGTTTCCGGATGTGTGAAGTTTTGGCTGCCCGTTTGTGAGAAATTGAAACGAGATTTCCGGATGAGACAGCGCCAATCGCGTGATCAATTCACTGACATGGCTTGCTTCTGTCATCGGAGTTTTCAGAAACTTCCGCCGTGCCGGCGTGTTGAAAAAAATCTGACGGACAAAAAAAGTCGTTCCATCTGGCATTCCTATTTCTTCCAATGATTTTTCTGATCCGCCTTCAATTCGGTACTGTATGCCCGCATCTGCCTCCTTCACCTTTGTACGAAGCTCCACTTGCGCGATCGCCGCAATGCTCGAAAGCGCTTCTCCGCGAAAACCAAGGGAAGCAATTCCAGTCAAGTCCTCCACAGAGCGTATTTTACTTGTCGAATGCCTTAAAAAGGCAAGCGGAACTTCTTCCTTTGGAATTCCACATCCATTGTCTGCAATGCGGATCAGAGAGATTCCGCCGTCTTTGATCTCCACGGTAATGGCAGTGGCTTTCGCATCAATTGCATTTTCCACCAGTTCTTTTACAATCGATGCCGGGCGTTCGATCACCTCTCCCGCCGCAATCTTATCGATCGTAACCTGATCTAAGACTTGAATATTTGGCATATCTGCTCCTTTCTCCGACTATTTCCACCGGTTCTTCAATTTATTCTGCAACCGGTAAATGGTATTTAAAGCATCCATCGGCGTCAGATTCGACACATCAATTTCTTTTAGTTCTTCTAATACATCGTCATCCTTGACCGTATCAAACAATGAGATCTGTGCCAGATCTACTTCATCATATTTTTTCTGGCGTGCTTTCGCCTCGCTTCCTTGCGCAGAAATCTCACGCACCTTTGTCGTAATATCTGCCTCACTTAATTCTCCGACAATTTCTTTTGCACGTGCAATGACGGATTCCGGTACCCCCGCAAGTTTTGCAACCTGGATCCCATAACTCTTATCCGCACCACCTTTTACAATCTTTCTCAAGAAGACAATATCATCTCCCTGCTCTTTGACTGCAATACAATAATTGTTCACGCTGTCAAGCTTTCCTTCCAGTTCCGTCAGTTCATGGTAATGTGTCGCAAACAAGGTTTTAGCTCCAAGCAGTTTTTTATTACTGATATGTTCCACAACTGCCCATGCGATGCTCAATCCGTCAAACGTACTCGTTCCCCGTCCGATTTCATCTAAGATCAACAGGCTGCTGCTTGTGGCATTTCGCAGAATATTTGCAACTTCGGTCATTTCAACCATAAAAGTACTCTGTCCGGACGCAAGGTCATCTGATGCGCCGACTCTCGTAAAAATACGGTCACAGATTCCGATATTGGCACTATCTGCCGGAACAAATGACCCGATCTGTGCCATCAAAACAATCAGCGCAGACTGGCGCATATATGTAGATTTTCCTGCCATATTCGGACCAGTGATGATGGAAACACGATTTTTCTTATCATCCAACAGTGTATCATTTGCGATAAACATATTGTCCGGTGTCATTTTCTCCACAACCGGGTGTCTGCCGCCCTTGATGTCAATCAGTCCTTTCTCGTTGATCTTCGGTCGGACATAATTGTTCCGCTCTGCCACAAGAGCAAGAGACGTAAATACATCAATTTTTGCGACGGCCTTCGCTGTTTTCTGGACACGAAGCACTTCAGATGCAATTCGGTCGCGCACTTTACAATACAGAGTATATTCAAGCGCATACAGCTTGTCTTCTGCACCGAGGATTGTATCTTCCAACTCTTTTAATCTTGGAGTAATGAAACGCTCCGCATTGGCAAGTGTCTGCTTTCTCGTATAATAATCTGGTACTAGTTCTTTGTAAGCGTTTGTGACTTCCAAATAGTATCCAAATACTTTGTTATATTTCACTTTCAAATTCCGAATGCCAGTCTTCTCTCGCTCTTCCTCCTCCAGCTGTGCAAGCCAGTTCTTTCCTTCTGTTTTTGCCTGTCGTAGCATATCCACATCCGCATCATATCCATCTTTGATAATACCGCCTTCTTTCATCGCAAGCGGGGGTTCTTCCATGATGGATTCATTCAAAAGCTGATAAAGATCTTCCAGTGTATCCAACTCTTCACAAATCTGCTGTAAAAGTTCTCCGTGCATTTCTGTTAAAAGGTATTTGATATGCGGCAACATTTCCAGAGAATTGCGGAAAGAAATCAAATCTCTTGGATTCGCAGACTGATATGTCACACGGCTGATCAGACGTTCCAGATCATAGACCGGAGATAAATATTCCCGGATCTCCTCACGAGAAATTGCTTTGTCTTTTAATTCTTCTACCGCCTCCAGCCTCTGTTCAATCTCATGCCGGTCAATCAGCGGCTGTTCAATATAACTTCTAAGCATTCTGGCGCCCATAGCCGTTTTCGTCTTATCCAGCACCCATAAAAGAGAGCCTCTTTTTTGTTTTTCACGCAACGTCTCACACAACTCCAGGTTTCTTCGGGAAGAGCTGTCCAATAACATATATCTCCCTGTCGCATATCCTGTAATATGTGTGATATGAGAAAGCGATGTCTTCTGAGTCTCATAGAGATATTTCAAAAGAGCTCCTGCTGCGATCACACCACAGTTATAATCTCCAAGTCCCATGCCTTCCAGCGAAGCTGCATGAAAATGTTCTTTTAAAATACGTGCACACATTTCATCATCAAAGAAATGCGTATCGATCGAATAGATCATCATTCCAAGACGATGTCTCAAATCGTCCAGATCAAGTCCGCTCATATAGAAGGATTCATTGCAAATAATCTCAGAAGGTGAAAATTTATGAATCTCATCCAAAAGCTTCCGTCCACTGTCAAGTTCTGTCACAAAATAATCCCCGGTAGACACATCTGCCACCGCCAGTCCATAGCAATCGGCGATATATACAATACACATGATATAATTATTCTTTGTCTCATCGAGTGCCTGCGCATTCATATTAGTGCCTGCAGTTACAACACGCACAACTTCTCGCTTGACAATGCCCTTCGCCTGTTGCGGATCTTCTACTTGTTCACAGATTGCAACCTTATATCCCTTTTCCACAAGCCGGTTCAGATAACTATCCACAGAGTGATACGGAATACCGCACATCGGCGCACGTTCCTCTAATCCACAATTTTTTCCGGTCAGTGTAATTTCCAGTTCCTTGGACGCCGTAATGGCATCGTCAAAAAACATTTCATAAAAGTCACCAAGTCTGTAAAATAAAATACAGTCAGAATATTGTTTCTTCGTCTCCATATACTGCTGCATCATTGGTGTTAAACACTTAGTATCAATCATTTTTCCTTATTTTTAAGCATTTCTAGACGTTAACCCGCATCGACTCATGCCACGTCCTATGCTTTTCCTTTTTTTATTTTTACCTATATAATTGTCCTCCTTATCTCTTAATATCATTTCTATAAGAAACAAAGATGCTAATTATGTACGGTTATCATCTTATCAAATTTTCAACTGTTATTCAAGATAAAACCGATTCTTGATAATGTCTGCTGACTGATTCCTAAATTTGTAGTACAGCCTTGCAGCCCTAGATCTTTGTAGTCGCGATAACACCGTACTGTATACCGTTAACTTTACCTCAAGCTGGCTATTTGAATAGATTAAAAATAGCTTCCCCCAATTCCGTCTCAGACAGGGCTTATTAATTTCATTGTCTTTCGACAGAGAAAAGTAAAAGCACAAAGATTCATTAATAACAACACCCATGCAGAAATATTTTGATTGTACCTTTTACAAATAATTTATGTACAGTTTACTTAAATGCGGTGGCAAAAGTACCCTTGATTGATGTATAAAGAAAATGTTGGATCAGACATGGTGGAAGAACGCACAAATGTAGATTTTCTTAGATTCCAGTCATACTTATTCTTTATGACATACGTATGCGGAATATATTTTTTAATCATCTGGTAAATTGTCAGGCATTAGGAGAAGCCATTATGAGCATATCATTTTTCTTTAGATGTTTTATATATACTTTGCTAGTCTCCATCATGGTTTACGGAGGAAATTTACGAAAAATAGGAATTTTCGCATGGAGAATAGGAATTGTGTATTCTATTTTCGATTTAATTTTGGTATTTTTCATATCAGAACCTTGGGGAAACAGGACATTTACATTTTTATTGTTATTACAATGTATTTTAGTTATGCCATTAGTGTCACCACTAAATACCTGTGATTTCTGTGGGCATCGCATGTATTGGCATACGATTTTTTCTAATAAATGTCCACATTGTGGTGAAAAAATATAATAAATAACAGGAAGATAAAGCCTCTGAAATCCACTTTATCTTCCTAATCCTTTCCATTTTTCAATAATGATGTTTGCATTATTCTCAAGACTATCTGTCCCGTCCAATTCCAACTTCAGGCAAGACATTTCATCCATCCATTTTCTCTGCCCATGCAGATTTGGAGAACCATCCTTCTCGTAGCGGCGATTACTTTCTAAAAATCGCATATGATTTTCATACAAGTCGCCTCCTTCAAGTATTCTTCCTCCAAAACGTTCCAATGCGCGGTTATGTACTCGCTGTACACGAATGTCAGGTTCGACATAAAGAAAAACCATCATCTCAAACTTGTCATCAAATGCATAATGGAAAGAACTCATCGAACCAGCCATCACAAAATATTCATAGGGCAAAATATCATTGCTCAATCTGCTAATCTTTTCTTCATGACTATACATAACAGTATATGGTTCTTTAGTATCTTTTCTCCAAATATAATCGTCCACATCAAAGTAAGGGTAGCCTAGCTGAGCGGCGACAAATCTGCCCAATGTAGTTTTTCCACTTCCTGATGGTCCAATAATCATTATCCCTGTTGACATCTATGATCCTCCCAAAAAATAAGATAAGTACATTTCCAATCGCTTTTTTATCTTCTCCAATTTCATAGTTCTGCTACTCCACATATTTCCGATAATCGTTACATGTGATTCTCTGATCTAACAGTGCTCTGTTTTTCTCATTTCTAATGTTGTAAAAATAGACTGGAACCTCGCCGATTTCGCTTCCGTCTTCTGCATATGCCATTACAAACTTTTTATCATATTCATTCTCCGGGTGTCCTTCCCCAAAATAGCTTTCCAACTCATCAATCTTCTTTAATGTCTGTTCAGATACTTCGTGTATCTCTCCGGCAATTCTTTCTTTCCCCTCAATCAGCGCCGGATATCTTCTTCCTTTCAGACTATAAAGAAGCCCATCTACATAGGCTTTTTGACGGTATGAGTCCTCTGCGCTGCAGTAAATCTCATAATTGTACATCCCCTTTAAAAGTGTTCCATATACAAAAATCTGATGCATCTTTTTCCTCCCAAATGTATCCTCATTCTTTGTGTCTTCTATGTTACTGATTCCTATTTTAAAAAATCTTTGTACAGCATACTGGACTGGATTCCTTTGTTATTCTGATATTTTCCACTCTGATAACAGTCATACTCTCCATGAATATCGTGGTAATAGATTTGGCAGACTTCTACATTCGGATAAATCCGGATTGGCTGTACACAAAAAATTTCTAATGTCCAGTAGCCTGCAAAACCAACATCTCCAAATCCTGCTGTCACATGGATAAAAAGCCCGAGACGTCCCGTAGAGGAGCGACCCTCTAGCATTGGCACAAACCCTTCTGTTTTTGTAAATTCGTTCGTCCGTCCAAGATATAGTTTATGTGGTTCCAACAGAAGACCCTCCTCGGGAATTACTATCTTTCTGACGGCATGATCCTTTTTCATATCCAAAACCTCATCTTCATAGACAAGCAGTTCATTTGCCAATGACAGATTATAACTGTTAGGATTTAATCTATTCTCATCAAACGGCTCAATCTGGATCTCTTTCCCTATGTGTTTTAAAATTTCCTTTCCTGACAGAATCATTTTTTTATCCCTCCTATCAACATGTTTTCAATCAAAAAATAAAGTGTTCTTTGTTTGCTGCTATCTCTCTATGATTCTGAATACAAATTTTCAACAATGCCTTCCCATTTAAAACAGCAGAAAATTGCACCTACAAAATATGGAACGATGGTTTTTCTTCCCCATACAGAATATGCAGAAGGAAACTGCTCAGAAATATTCCGATAACGCAAAGCCCCGAAAAAATAATCAGAAAAGGAACACAGACCTGACCAAACAGCTGCATCGGCTGATCACTATAATCCCATACATTGAGTCTGAGCCATTTATTTACAATGATCCCGGTGAAAAATTCTCCTGCTGCCACAAAGATCACGCAGCGAACCGTCTGGCGCCAAAGAGGATCTCTCCAGTGAACCATTTTCCCTTGCCATGCAATGAAACAGAGGCAGATTCCTCCCAGCACAAACATGGACCAGTGAGAAAAACCCCTGAAGATCATTTCAAATTCATAATAAATCGTACCGCCAAGCGCCCACAAAAACAAATATTCACTTACTTTTTTCAATCGTCTCTCTCCTGTCACACAAATTCTCCTTTTTATTGTGGACAAAAATCTGAAAATTATGACATCACAAAAGGAACCCACTATACACGGGTTCCAATATAATAAAATCCTTTACATGCATCCAGTCGCACCGACACAATTTTCCCAATCAACTCTTTTTCTCCCGGAAAATGTACAAGGATATTGTTGCTGAGTCTTCCGGTAACAAGCGCAGGATCATGGTCATTGACTGCCTCTACAAGAACAGACTGTGTCGTTCCTTCATGCACACTGCATACTTCCGCCGAGATGCTCTGCACTTCTTTTAGCAATCTGTCAAAACGGTCTTTGACAACATCTTCCGGAACTTGATTTTCCATCGCTGCCGCAGGTGTTCCTGTCCGCTTAGAGTAGATAAATGTAAATGCACTGTCATAGCGAACCTTCTTTACAACATCCATTGTCTCCAGGAAATCTTCTTCTGTCTCTCCCGGAAATCCAACAATAATATCCGTTGTCAGCGAAATATCCGGCACAGCTTCTTTGATCTTACGCACAAGTTCCAGATACTGTTCTTTTGTGTAGCGTCTATTCATCTTCTTTAAGATCTCTGTACTTCCTGACTGCACCGGCAGATGAAGGTGTTTGCAGATTTTCTTAGAATGTTTCATCACTTCAATCAATTCGTCAGAGAGATCCTTTGGATGAGATGTCATAAAACGAATTCGTTCCAATCCCTCGATCTTCTCAATTTCGGTAAGAAGCTGTGCAAAGGTCATCGGATGTTCCAGTGTCTTTCCGTAAGAATTTACATTCTGACCAAGCAGCATCACTTCTACGACGCCATCTGCCACGAGCCCTTGGATCTCACGGATGATATCTTCCGGATTTCTGCTGCGTTCACGGCCACGCACATACGGCACGATACAGTAGCTACAGAAGTTGTTACAGCCAAACATAATATTGACACCGGATTTGAAAGAAAATTTCCGTTCACTCGGGAGATCTTCTACAATCTTGTCTGTATCTTTCCAAATGTCAATGACCATGCGCTGTGATTCCAGCCGTGTCACGATCAACTCTGCAAATTTATAAATATTATGTGTTCCGAAAATCAGGTCCACAAACCGGTAGCTTTTTTTGATCTTCTCCACGACTTCCGGTTCTTGCATCATGCAGCCACAAAGCCCGATCAACATATGCGGCTTTTGTTTTTTCACTCGATTTAACTGTCCAAGTCTTCCATATACGCGCATGTTAGCGTTTTCCCGCACAGTGCATGTATTGTAGATGACAAAATCCGCTTCCTCCTCGTTTGTTTCTTCCTGGTATCCGATTTGCTCTAATACTCCAAGAAGTTTTTCGGAATCCCGCGCATTCATCTGGCAGCCAAATGTTGTCGTGCACGCTGTCAGGGGACGACCCAGTTTTTCAGACTGTTCTTTCACCAGTTCGCGTGCTTTCTTCATAAACCAATATTGACGCATCGGCTCTGTTTCCGGTGCCGGCTGACTCAAATCCATTTGTTCAAGAATTTCTTCAATTTCTTGATTCTTATTTCGATTCTGTTCTCTCATAATCTTTTCCTTTCTCTGCTAAATAGCGGACAGAAACTGTATGCATTCTGCCAAAAGAGATCTCACAGTATCTGCCCGCTTCATATGAACTTATATTATAATCGAATTTTTTCCCTTTTTCAAGAAAAAGCTGCCAGTCTTCAACGTCTCCTAGCTAGTTTTCTTTCGGCAAATGATGTCCATACGTTCTGACACGCTCATCTGCAATGACTCCCTGCCAGTTCATTCCATAACCAAAATCATAGATATGCCCCTCGGTATCTCTGTGGCATTCCATATCAAACGGAACATCTTCCTGCTGTTCTTCCACGGTGCGCATATCTGCCGGAAGTTGCATTGGAAGGAGTCCTTCCGGTTCAAAGTTACCACTGAGCACCTCCAGCAGTGCATTTGACAGATCACCAAACATCGCAACAATCGCATCTGCCGCCGCTTCAAACTCCTTTACTACCATTGGACCAAGCATATTCACACAAACGATCACCGGTTTTTCGCCCATGAGCTCTCTTGTATGTAAAACAAGGTCCAAATCATCTTCGTTATTGACTGTTACGGTCTTTCCACGGTAAGTTCTATCCGGGAACTCATCATTTGGATCTTGGGCAATGCTATGTTCCCGCGCGTAAACGGCAGTGTATGGACGATATTGCAGACTGATTGGGAGATACCCATTTCCACCGGCCTCTTTATCGCTGACATCATACCCACCTGCAAGTCCAAATGCAGCGCCATCAGGCTGACGAATGATACAAATTGCTGCATCCGCCTTTTCCGGATGATCCGTCACTGTGAAATATTTCTCCAGCAGTTCTTTGGAAATTGGACTGTCCCAGTGCTCCTCCATTTTCTGGCACATCCAGTCTACACTTTCCGGCCAGTGGATTTTCGGGACATAGACTTTCATTTTCTTTTGCAACGGAAGTACATTTTCTTTGTTTTTCAACATGACAATTGATTTTTTCTGTGCGGCAAATCCTTCTTTCATATACTCTGCACAACCAACTGTTCTTGCGGATACTTCCGGGTCTAAATATGGATTCTCAAACAGTCCCACACGGAATATATTTTTCAGAAGCCGGACAGCAGACTGTTCCAAACGTTTTCTCATAAAGGTTTCGCCATGTTCTTTTACACCGATACGGTATGCATCAAGAACTGGCTCTTTTTCATTTAATCCGCCAAACTGATCGACGCCCGCCATCAAAATACGATAGCACCTCTCTCCTCTCGTCAGTTTTTCTGCTCCCCAGCATTTTCCTCCGTACAGATTTTCCAACGTAGATGCATCTTCTGTGATAGACCAGTCTGTACATACCACTTCATCATACTGATAGGTGTTTCTTAGCAGATCTGTAATTAGATATTTGCTGTAACCAGATCCTGCATTCTCATAATTACCTGCTTTTCCGTATACCGCTGTATAATATGGCATGACCGAACTTGCCTTTCCTGTTTTGCCATGGAGTTTAAAAGCGCCTTCTGTAAATGGAAGCAAATGCTCTTCAAAATTATCACCTGGATACACAGAATATTTTCCGGAACCAAAATGAGCATCCCTTCCGCCTTCTACCGCGCCTCCGCCTGGCCAGTGTTTTACCATAGTATTCACACTTTCATATCCCCATCCATCCGTGATCTCGCTGTCTCCTTCTGATGTCTGGAAGCCATCACAGTACGCCCGCGCGAGATCCGCTCCAAGCTTCGAACTCTCTCCGATGCTTCCAGCAAATCGTTTCCAGCGAGGTTCCGTGCAGAGATCGATCTGAGGAGATAATGCCGTCGTAATTCCAAGTCCCCGGTACTCTTTGGCTGCTATCTTTCCAAATTTCTCCATCAAAGCCGGATCAAAAGTCGCAGCAAGTCCCAGTGGTTCCGGCCAATGTGAAATATCTCCCCCGGCTCCGGCATCAAACTCAAATGTGACCGTTGTTCCATGCCTTGGATCCGAGCTGATTGCAACTGGAATTCCCCAAGGCAGTTCTTCTGCCAACGACTGGATATTATTATTCCACTTTGCAGCATCTGCCGCAGACTGAACCGAAATGATCAGAAGATGACGGATAAAGTCTTCTCTGAGAAAAATCTTCTGCTGGTCTGAGATTGCCGACACCGGAAGCCCGCTTTCCTGAATAGATTTCCCATTATAAGTCACTTCTCCGAAATACGGCATAGAAACTCCAGGGATAAATTGATGTCTGCTATAAAGCATCAGACCTGCAATCTGTTCTACGGACATGCGAGATGCCAGATCACTTGCTCTTTGCTCTGCCGGAAGTCTCCAATCCTCATAGGGATATAACTCTCCTGTCCCTGCAAGATCCTTGAAATATAATCCATCTTTTTCAATTAGTTTCATGCCAGACTGTTCAGACCAGCAAAGTTTTGGTCCGTCTGGATTCTGAATACTCTTTACTGTTGTTTCGTAATTCTGTTTCATAATAAATTACTTTCATTCTCTCAAAATTTGGCAGTACTTATTAATAATTTTACCTTTTTTATATAGATTTGCAATGCTTTTTATAAGATTTCGTTTTCGATGTAGTAAATTTTATTGTTTTTAATAAAATTTCAACCTAGTTTTTATTTATTTTTTTTAATTATATTTTTAGAGATCATTTTTTATTGTATGTTTTATGTATTTTTTGTTCTTTTTTAATGATTTTTATATATATTTTACTATAAACCCTATATTTTTTTCTAATGTCATTTGATTTTCAATGATACAATAGAAGAAAATCGTCACTCGCAAAGGAGGAATATGTATTATGGCATCAACAAATGCAAAGTATTACGGAGAAAATGGAATCCACCGGGTTCCGCTATGGCGTATTGCCGGATTCGCCGCAAATAATTTGGCAACAAATATGTATCTATTCTTAATGGGCTATGTCGCCTACTATCTGACAGGATTTGTAGGTGTTGCCGTCGTAACAGCATCTAGTTTTTCTATGGCAATGAGAGTCTGGGATGGTGTCACGGATCCATTTATTGGATATTTTGTAGACAAGACAAATGGTAAATTTGGGAAGAACCGCCCGTTTATGATTATCGGACAGATAATCCTCTGTGTGATGAGCTTTATTCTCTTCCATGTCACACATCGGCTTCCGGAAAATACAGCTATCCGATTCGGATTTTTTATTGTAATTTCTGCAATTTACTATATCGGATACACTTTCCAATGTGTCGTGACAAAATCAGCACAGACTTGTCTTACAAACGATCCGAAACAGAGACCTCTGTTTTCCATTTTTGATGGTGTTTACAATTCTTTGTTATGGACAATCATGGCTGTTATAGCGGCAAAGCTCAGTACAAAATACGGATCTTTTTACAGCGTTGATCTTTTCCATGATCTGTGGGTAATCATAGCGATCGGAAGTGCAATTGCAACCGTGATCGCAGTCATTTCTATCGCCCCAAAAGATCGCACAGAGTTTTTCGGAACTGGAAAATCTGAGCGAATCCGCGCAAAGGATTACTGGGATATCTTAAAGAACAACAGAGCAATCCAAATGCTTGTCGTGGCAGCTTCTACAGATAAACTTGCAGGAAACGCCCGCACAACAACTGTTCAGATTGTCATGTTCGGAATTGTTGCCGGCAATTTTGCAATCAGCGGAACTATCATGGGATATATCACAATTCCTGCTATGATTCTGATGATGTTTGGTATCGGTACACTCGCCACCCGCTTAGGTCAGCGCAAAGGAATGTTGATCGGAAGTATCGGCGGAATTATCATGAACGTACTGCTTGCACTCCTCTGGCTCTTTGGAGATGCTACAACAATGGTGAATGCAAAAGGCGGTCTTGCATTTGGAGTCTTTACGATTTTACATATCGTTCTTTCCATTGCTGCAACTGGATTTACAGGTCTTTCTGGAAGTATCGTAATTCCTATGACAGCAGATTGTGCCGATTACGAAGTATACCGCTCCGGCCGTTACGTTCCGGGGCTGATGGGAACTCTGTTCAGCTTTGTTGACAAATTGATTTCCTCCCTTGCTCCATTGATTGCAGGATTGCTATTTGCAATGGTAGGATTTAAAGATACCCTTCCAGATGTAAATACACCGTATACACCTTCTTTGCATTATGTAGGGGTATTCTTATGCTATGGAATCGTAATTCTCGGATTAATCTGCAACCTGGTTGCAATGAAATACTATCCTTTAACAAAAGAAAAAATGGAGGAAATCCAAACAGAGATCGCACGGATCAAAGCACAAAATCTCCAAAATACTGAAACTGCTTAAAAAGAAACAGGGTTGCTGCACTACTGCCGCAACCCTGTTTGTATCTTCTATTTTACAATCTTGATTTTAGATAATTTAAAAAGCAATTTTCCAAGCACATATCTTTGCAGGCAAATATAATCTTCCTGTGAAACTTTGCCTCTATAATTTAATACTTCCAACTCTCCACTCACTCCTTCAATAAAAATATCAGAAGAAGTGAATCCATTTTTGAGATAAAATCTTCTTCGCGCAACTCTTTGTTCTCTGTTTTGTGCCTGATCATCTAACCGCTCAATCAAAAGAACAATTTTCTTTCCGGCATAATGCCTACATACATTTTGCATAATATAACTTCCAGTACCTTTGCTCCGTATCTTTGAAGATACTGCCAGATAATCAACCATAACCATATCTTTGTACGGAATCAGTACGGTAAATCCTAAAAGTTCTCCTCCCTCTGTCGCTGTCATCACAACTGCTTTTCCCTTTTTCACAGATCTTCTCAGTATAAAATACGGCTTTCTCTCCTGCTTTGGAAAAGCCTCCAAGTAAATCTCCTTTATATTTGCCCATTGCTGTTCATTTGCAAGTGTAAATTCCATCATATCCTCCTTCTTGTGATTGCTTTCTCTTTTCCTCTCGTGTATTATAGAATGTACAGTAACTGTACAGTCAAGAGGTGTTTTTATGAATCATAAAAAATATTTATATTCTTCCGGAGAGTTTGCAAAATTCACTGGTATCAACAAGCGAACTTTGCATTATTATAATGAAATTGGATTATTTTGTCCGGAAGTCATTGGAGAAAATGGATACCATTACTACACTTGTTTCCAATTTGCACAATTGGAACTCATTCTTACTTTGCGAAAAATAGGACTTTCCCTGGATGAAATCCGGGAATATGTGACAACACCATCGGATGAATCGTTCTCCCAGATGATGATCAAAAAGAAAAAGCTGATCGATGAATCCATCAATCAGCTCTTATCCGTACAATCTTTTTTAGAACAAAAAGCAGAACGGTTAAAAATCGGCATGCAATCCAAACACGGTAAGATTGAGCGATGTACACTTCTCGAACGGAAACTTGTGCTCTCTGCACCAATCTCCGGAGATTATGATGAAGAAGATTTCTCTGTTGCGGCAGAGTTTTCTCTCCGCCTCAAAACTCTTTTTCATCTTTATGACAATTTTGGAAGTCGAATCTCGATGGAACAAATTGAAAAAAAATGTTTTCACCGCTACGATTCTTTTTTCGCTTACTGCCCACATGGTTCAAAGACATATGACGTAGTCCTTCCGGCTGGAAGTTATCTGAGAGCATATTGTATCGGCAGGTGGGAGCAGCTTCCGGCTATTTACCAATCCATTCTTTCATATGCACGCGCGCATCAACTCACACTCACTGGTTATGCTTACGAAGAAGGATTAAATGAAATGTCCATCAAAGATAAAAACGATTACATTACTATGATTACAGTGAAATGTGATTAGTTTTTACGGTGTCCTTCCATAGGTATTCTGACTCCTATGAGACTGCGACACCATTTTTTTCGATTTTCTTAAACAGCCTTGTAAGGACGAATATCGCCGCACCTGCAAGTACAAATTCTGCAATGAACTGTGCGTAAGCAAGTCCATAAAGCGGAAATACTTTGTTTAAGATATACAATGCCGGAATTTCCAGCACGATTTTTCTCATAATGCAGAAAATCAATGATTCTTTTCCCATTCCTACAGACTGGAAAACTCCAACTGCGAGGAAATCGATACACATAAATGGGAGACTCAGACAGAATCCTCTTAAAAAGCTTGCTCCATACGCAATGATCGCCTCATTTCCGATGAACAGACTTGTCAGTGGTCCAGAGAACAAATAATAAAGGGTCGCAACCGGAATCATGAATCCAACCGAAAGCGCCGCGCTAAAAAGGACAGTATGTTTCATTCTCTTATGATTTCCACTGGCATAATTGTAACTGATCAGCGGCATAATTCCCTGTGAAAGTCCCATTGCGATATACATCGGAACCATGTTGACTTTCTGTGTAATCCCCATCGCCGCAACAGCCTCAGATCCGAAAGCAGAAGTAAAATTATTTAGAATCGTCATTCCGGTTACATTTAAGAGATTCTGTATCGCAGCAGGAATTCCGACTCCGCATACACCAAATACGATTGCTTTCTGGAATCCAAACTGTGACGGATGGATGCAGACAAGTGTCTTTCCGCGTCTTTTATACATCAGCACAAAGAAGTAGAAACATGCCACACAGTTTGAGATAAATGTCGCAAGTCCGGCACCTTCCGCCCCCATATCCAGTCCCCATGGAAGGATAAAGATCGGATCTAACACAATGTTTAAAAGACATCCGCTCATTGTTCCAATACTGGCATGGAGCGAAGCACCCTCCGCACGGAACAAATATGCCATCACAACATTTAAAATTGCAGGAACTGCACCGAATGTAACCGTCCATCGCATATAAGCCCCCGTTGCTGCCGCTGTTTTCGCATCTGCTCCAAGCATTACAAGCAGTGGATTTTTGAATACTGTACATAACAGTGCAAAAATTACACCACAGATCAATGCACAGTAAAATCCAAATGCAGAACTTTTTTTCAATGTGTTATAATCCTTTTTCCCAAGCGAGCGGCTCATCATACTGGAACTTCCAACACCAAATAAGTTATTTGCCGCATTAAATGCCAAAAGCACCGGTCCTGCCAGTGTAACTGCTGCATTTTGTGTCGAATTGTTCAACATCCCGACAAAATAAGTATCTGCAAGGTTATAGATCACCATGACAAGCGAACTTAAGATCGTCGGAACCGCCAGCTGTGCCACCGCCTTCGGGATCGCTGTTTCTTCAAATAATTTTGTTTTCTGGGTATCTTGCATAATTTTTCCTTTCTCTTTTGTTTTCTTTTTATGCTGCTTCCTCTGCAGTTTTATCATTCCTTTGCATTCCTTTAAGCAGACACCCGATTATTATAACTCTTTTTTTTTCATACATACAAGAACAATTTTTTCTTTTCACCGGAACAATTTTTCAAAGTTTTCACAAAATCGCAAGCAAAATTGTTCCAACTATCATGCAGACATAGATTCTTCCTATATCTTGTTTCGAATTTTTTGCATTTTCATATCCAATTCTGCACTTTGATTTGCACAATACAATAATTCCTCTGCCAACTCCTTCTGCAAGTCCTCGGAAAGATTTTTCTTATATCTGATCTTGTGTTCAAGACTCGCCCAAAAATCCATGGCTATTGTCCGCAATTGTACTTCTACTTTCATATCTCTTTTTTCATCTTTTAAGAAAATAGGTACAGAGATGATCAGGTGCAGGGAGCGATATCCATTCGGCTTAGGTTTTTTAATATAGTCTTTGATTTCAATCAATGTAATATCATCCTGCTTCATAGCAGCCTGAGATTCTTGATTTTGTAGTATTTCCTTAATCTCCATTACAATTCTCCGTTCTTCTGGTGTATAGTTTTCTTTCATGCACATAGTATAGCATACTTCTCATATGAGCGTGAATGTCCTTTTTGCTTTTTGCCGTCTTTTCGCTGCTTGTAAAGATTTTTCGCTCATGGTACAATCAATCTAAAATAACTACTATACATACGGAGGAGATCTCTCATGACAAAACCGATCAAAACCCGAAAAAAATTACTTCTGTTTCTCGCAATTTTATATCTGTTTCTCGGACTTTTTTTCACACTGGCAGGATGTGTTTCGGGGAATCTCCTCTGTTTTCTTCTTTCGTGTATCATCTTCTTTCCCGCCAGTATCCTTCTTTTTGTACAGCTGTTCCTATTGGGCAAAAAAATTTTGTATACCGAAGAAGGTATCTGTATCCATGTTCCATTTCAGCGAGTATATACAGTTTTTTGGACAGAAATCGAATGTCTGATGCGTGTCGATCTGCGGGATCTTTCAAATTCTGATTCTGGCAAGACCTCTTTGGCACGCACACAAAACACAGAGCCGTCACACTACATTCTGATTTCCAAAAGCAGAAAACGTATTTGTGAAATCAAGGAAGATGATAAAAACTTTGAAAAAGTGCAAATGCTGTTGGAGACCTATGCAATTCCTACTCTGGATATCGCTGCTCTGCTTACAGATGGTGATGATGTTTTTCGGTATCTTCCAGCACTTCCATTTTTGACGAAGTGCAGCTGCCTTTTCGAACTCCATGCACAGACAACTTTAGAACAATTCCGGGGAAGTGTCTCTCTGGATACGATTAAAAAAGTAAGAAAACGGCTACGGATCCTTGGATGGCTTCTCATTCCCGCCGGGATTTTCAGCTCATTTTTAGAGGGAAAATTATATTTTCTCGCGCCAGTTTTGATCCTTGTCACTTTATGGTTTGTGTATATTCATTTTTATCCGTATATTTATCTGCTTCAGGGACACTTGTTGCCTTACGAAAAACCAGACAGTGAATTAGATTACTACATCCTCCCTCTCCCTGTCATGGGCGGATTTTTCACACTGTTTTTCTCTATCAACTATATATATTACCTTTTTATGTGCAGCGACTGGCAACTGTATCTGTATGCATGTTTCTTTGCAGTCCTCCTCTTGCTTCCATTTGCTGTTCATCAGCATAAGAAACAATTGAAGCAGCACTGGATGCGTACAGTTTCTGTCGTGCTCTCTGCGCTCATTCTTGGGATCGTACTTGTGCTTCCGGTCAACCGAATCCTGACATTTACACCTGCGAGCACGGAACATTTGATTGTTTTGAAAAAAGAATCCGGGAAATCTGGTTATAGAGTTGTATATGATTATTATTATGTCTATGCCGAACGGCAAGGGAAAACAGAGCGGCTTCAAGTAAGCAAATCTGCCTATCAGAACATAAAAATCGGCGGAACTGTTGAAGTCCGCCGATGGGAAAGTATCCTTGGATTTGACTACTGGGCAGCAGTAGCAGAAGATTCTTAAAGAATTTTACTCATTAGAATTTCATCTCGGTATGTACCATCTTTTAATTTGAACGCATTCTTCCAGATTCCGCACTGCTCAAATCCATACTTCTGGTACAGATGGATTGCCCGTTCATTATCTGCATAAACACCAAGTTCCATTTGCTCAAGCCCATTCTCTTTTGCCTGATGCAGCGCAAGTTTCATCAGGCTGCTTCCAATTCCCATTCCCCAGTGATCTCTGTCAATAGAAATTCCTATATTCGCCCGATGCTTATATTTCAAATGGTTCTTGACTACACGCACTTCTGCCTGACCAACAATCTTCCCATCGTTAATTGCAACAATCTGAAAATGGACTGGATGGTTCTGAATTTCCTTGATTCTTTCCACTTTCCCTTCGATATTGTAGAGAAGCTCCTCAGGATAGAGGGATGTAAAATAAGTTTCCTGCGCAATCGTACACTGATGCTGATAAAGTGCTTCTGCATCTTCTTTTTTCACTCCTCGATATATTACCTGATCTCCGGATTTACAAGAAATCACACACTCGCATACATTCATATTTCTACCTCCTAAGGTTCTTTTCTCGTAAAATTGCCAACATCGTTTTGTTTCTATATAAACTGATTCTGTCCGGCATCGTATAGATAATCGATTGCCTTTAAGGTTTCTGTCAATTTTTCCTTCTCCACAGAAAGATCTTCACAGAGTGCATCTAGATTCTTGTATTCATCTCGTAATTTTGTATTGACCACACTCAATAATAATATCGGGTCTTTGGGAAGTCCTGTAAGCATACCTCCACCTCTTTTCTATCTTTGATAAATCTCTCTTTCTGTGACCAGTACCTCTGGACACAGATCATGACTTTCAAATGGTAACTCTCCTAAGATACACTGACATTCATATGCAACTGCCATTGTATGAAATGGTGCGTCACCGGCAAGATACCGGTCATAAAACCCACCGCCATATCCAATCCGGTGCAGCCTGCGGTCAAATACTATTCCCGGAATGATCATCAAGGCCTTTTCGCTGTGCTCCTTTCGCACGGGATTTTCAGGCAATGGCTCCTCAATCCCATAGGCACCTTCCTCCAGGCGCTCCGGCTCTCTTACTTCATAAAATGTCATCTCTCTTCCTTCCACACGCGGAAGCGCAAGCCGTTTTCCATCTGCAAGAATCTGATCCATCAGTTCTCTTGTCCGGACTTCTCCGTCATGACTTGCATAGCAGAAAACAGTATCTGCCTCTATGTACCATGGATGTGCAGTTACTTTCTGAAAGATTTCTCTGCTCTTTTCTTTTGCCTCCTCCACAGGGAGTGTCCGCCTCACTGCAAGGATCTGTCTTCTAATGTCCTTTTTTGTTCGCGGCTTTTTTTCCATATTTCTCTCCAAGATTCGTAATGCTTCCATCTGGTTCTTTGATGGAAATGTTATCAAGCTGTCCCCGTAAGTTTCGCTTGAAAGCCTCAATATATTCTGCGCGAAGAATCTTCTGCTCTTTTAGTTCAGCTTCTGTCAATCCTTCTGCCTTAGATTTTCGATATAATTCATTGATTCTCTGAATCTTCTCTTCTAACATCTCTTTACCTCACTGTTCTTTCTCATTTGCCTGAAACGGCATGCCACAAAACTGAGAAGTTCGCCAAGATTTTGCCGCATGCCATTCTATATCATACACCATATCTGATACAAAGTCCAGCCGGAAGGGGCTGTTTTTGCTGTTTTCCTACTGTTTTTCTACTGTAATCTAACTGGAATAATTTTCCAAAAAACCATAAAGTTCTTTTGTAGTTTCGATATATTTCCCCTGTCGGATCTCCTCTAGGAGTTTTTCGGGAAGACTCTCTGTTCGGATCCCAGTACTCTCATAGAATGTCTCTCCGTCCGCGAGATAAACTACAAGGTATCCATTCTTTTCTCTCAGGAAATATCCATTCTCTTTTTTTGCCGTTCCATCTGCACTGATGCTTTTTTCTTTCTGTCTCTGCGCTTCTGCCAACTGTGCCTCCAGCCGTTCCACTTCCTCATAAGCCTTTCGGTAACGAATTTGATAGACGGCAGTCAGCAAAAGGAGCGCACAACAGGCAAAACAAAAAAAGCCGATACTGTATCTCTTCTTCATTTCCATGCCACTCCTTTTTTATACAGTATCCGCTCTTTCTTCTATTTTATACAAGCATGTACAGATTCTTCTCGATCATCAGCCCTTCTCTTTCTTCATATTCCATTTTCAGGCTCTCCTCCATGCAGGCATAGACGAAGCGGTGTGCTTCGATCATACTCTCTTTGAGAGAATAGCCTTTTAAAATACTGGCGATCAGAACTCCATCAAATGCATCCCCGGTTCCGTGAAATTCTGCCGAAAGCTGTGTGGTCTCCAACATTGTTATCATTCCTTGCTCAAAAAGGAGGATGGACTTCTCACTTCTGCCATCCGGGACACTGGTGATGATTAGTTGTTTCGCCCCCAGATTGTGCAGTGTTTCACAGATTTTTTTCAAATCCTTTCGGGACAGTTCTTTCGCATATGGATATCCCGCAAGCAGACAACTCTCTGTCAGATTAGGAAGCAACAGGTCTGCACAGGGGATTAACTTCTTTAATGCTTCCCCATAGCTGGTATCAAAATTGCTGTAATATTTTCCATGATCTCCCATGATCGGATCAAAAACGACCATCGCCTCCGGAAAACAAGAAACGAAATATAATACCGACTCTGCCAGTTCCTCATTTCCGAGATAACCGATGAAGATCATATCGAACTTCACATTCTGTTCGCAGTAATGATCAGCGCAACCTTTGATATATTCCGGAGAGATGCGGGCAACCGCAGGTTTTCCATATCCTCCTGTGTGGGTGGATAATAACATCGTCGGAATCGGACATGCCTCAATTCCCATCACACTTAATACTGGAAGCATATTTGTCATCGCAGCTTTTCCTACTCCGCACAGATCATGGAGCAGTGCAACTTTTTTTACTGGTTTCACTCTTCTCTACCCTTTCATCAAATGTAATTTTCGAAAAATCTTGACAAGCATATCTCCTTTTGGCATCGCATACAATTCTTCTTCTGTAAGTCCTCCGATCAGAATGAGTGCCACTGCGTAAATCCCGACTGCCGCCACAAGCGCAAACAGGATTGGGAAAACTCTTCCACCGATCAAAACATCAAACAATTTGAATACCAGATAAGATACCACTCCCATCAAAAATGCTGCCATTGTAGGAAGCAGAAATGTTCGCTTCACTTCTTGATGGTATCCGACTGCCGTCTGGATCGAATGTGCATTCAAAATACACATGCAGAGTGAAAAAACAATATTTCCGACAACAATCGAATAGATATTCCATTTCAACATCACAAGCATCACAAAGACTGACACTAGATGGATTCCAAGAGAAATCAGAGCGTTTCGAATCGGCACTGTCATCTTATCAAGGCCCTGCAAGATGGAATTCTGTACCGTGGACAGACAGTAAAGCACAACGGTAATTGATCCGAGGCTTAACATCGCCGCAGGAGTTTTTCTCTGATCTCCATAGAGCAGATTCATAAGCGGCGATGACAACATCAGAAATCCGACAAAGCTTGGAATTGCGATCAACATCGTGAAGCGGATGGAATGATGGATCTTCCCATAAATCTGTTTTCGATCGCCGACTGCGATCGCGCCAGCGAGACTTGGGATTGCAGACACACCGAGTGCACTTGCCATAGCAAGCGGAACATTGATCAGCGTATTATATTTTCCGGTATAAATTCCGAGAAGTGCCATGTAATCTTTCACGGCATGTCCCTGCGCCGCCATAATCTTACTAAACATTACCTGATCTAAAATCTGGTTGATGTTATAAACCGATGTACTGATAATAACCGGAGCAATCGTAAATAATAGTACCTTATAGATATTTCCATAGCTTTCCACAGAGGTACCGTGATCTCTTTTTAACTGCCGTTTCATCACTCCCTTGTAAGCATACAACACAAACAGAACAAACAGGAGGCTTACAAATGCCCCGGCGACTGCACCGAGCGTTCCTCCTGCCGCACCATAGGAAGGTTCTAACAGTGGACTGTTCTTGCTTTTTGCTGCTTCTGCCCCTACCTTCAGCAGATAGCTTGCTCCTAAAATACTCACGATCGCATTGACGATCTGCTCGATCACCTGAGAAATCGCTGTCGGAATCATAGAACCGAGTCCCTGGAAATATCCTCGTACGACTCCCATAACTGCCACGATAAAAAGTCCTGGCGCCAATACTCTAAGTGCATAGGCACTTGGCGCTGATGCCATTACCTTATCTGCAAAGAAATCTGCTCCAAAAAAAACGACCAGTGCAGCAAGGAGCCCTACACCGATTGCAAATAGAATAGATCCTTTAAAAATCGCCATCGCATTTTTATATTCCTTTTTTGCCACACGTGCAGACACAAGCTTTGAGACTGCAAGCGGCAGACTGAAGGAGGAAAGGATCAGCGCAATTGCATAGACCTCAAACGCATAGCCATAAAACCCCATTCCTTCATCCCCAAGAATATTTGTCAGAGGAATCTTGTAGGCTGCTCCAATGATCTTTGCAATGACGGCTGCTGCTGCAAGGATCGCACCCTGCAGTAGAAAACCGCTGTTTTTATTAATTTGTTTCGTCATATTATCCCTCTTTTGTTATCTTAATATATTGAGCCGCTCAAGGATCTCCCTCTGCTTTTGCTCCATCACAGCACGTTCATCCTCTTCCATGTGGTCATAACCAAACAGATGCAGCATACTGTGTGCCACAAGAAAGGCAAATTCCCTCTCTTCCGTATGTCCATACTCTTCAGCCTGTGCAGTTACCTTCTCCTTGGAAATCACAATGTCCCCAAGCATCAGTTCTCCTGATTCTGGATGAAAATAAGAGTCATCTTCCTCAAGGAACTCAAAATCTCCTGGAGTTCCATAGTCAACCATCGGGAAGGATAACACATCCGTCGCACGGTCGATTTCCCGAAATTGCCGATTCATTTCACGAATTTCTTCATTCATTGTCAGAAGCAAGTTCACTTCTGTTTCATAGGGACACTGCTCGTAGTCCACTGCCTCGGCGATAACTTTTTCAGCCAGCTTTCTGCAGTCAAACGGGAGCTGATACGCTCCCTCTTCCTCAAAATAAACGGTCATTTATTTCTTTCTCCTTCGTTCTTTTCCTATATTTTTCGCGCTGCTTTTCTTCTCATATTCTTCGTATGCCTTGACGATTTTTTGAACAAGCGGGTGTCTGACAACATCTTTGCTCGTCAATCTGCAGATACTGATATCCTCCAGATTTTTTACAACATTGACTGCCACGTCAAGCCCGGAGGTTGTTCCCGCCGGGAGATCCTTCTGTGTAGAATCTCCGGTGATCACTACTTTTGATCCAAACCCAATCCTTGTCAGAAACATCTTCATCTGCGCTGGCGTTGTATTCTGCGCCTCATCAAGAATAATAAATGCATTATCTAATGTACGTCCTCGCATGTAGGCGAGCGGAGCCACTTCAATCAACCCTTTTTCCGAATTTTTCAAAAAGCTCTCCGCCCCCATGATCTGATACAGTGCATCGTAGAGCGGTCTTAAATAGGGATCGATCTTGCTCTGCAGATCTCCCGGCAAAAATCCAAGTTTTTCTCCTGCCTCTATGGCAGGTCTCGTCAAGATGATCCTGCCCACCTCATTGTTCTTAAATGCAGTGATCGCCATTGCCATCGCAAGGTATGTCTTTCCAGTTCCTGCAGGTCCAAGTCCGAATACGATCATCTGATCACGAATTGCATCTACATATTTTTTCTGTCCGAGTGTCTTCGGTTTGATTGGTTTTCCCTGAAGTGTATGACAGATGATATCCTTATCAATCTCCACAATCCCCGCTTCCTGATCCTCCAATACGAGCGACAGCGCATAATCTACATTCTGCTCTGTGATTGTATTCCCTCTCTCTGAGAGAGCTGTCAGCTGCGTCAATGTCCTCTTTGCCTGACTTACACGCGCTGCATCTCCAAGAATCTTTACCTTTCCATCTCTTGCGATCAATGTCACATGAAGTGTCCGCTCGATCTTCTTTGCAAATGCATCAAACTGTCCGAAGACATTCTGCTCATGTTCCACTGGTATTTCTATGATTTCTTCCAGAATACTCATTTACTGTTCCCCTTCTGTTTTTTGTTCTACTTCTATAATTTCGGTTTCTCTCTGTTCCCCCGCCGGTTCGATCAGGGTCAATGTTCCCTTTGCGGTGGCGAGATTTTGACCTATGTGTATTTTAACATTATTTTCAAGAATTTGAACCCCCTTTTTCTCTAATTCCCCACAGAATCTGTGAAAAATTTCACTGAGCATCGTCTGGACCTCTTCTTTTCCATATAGTTTCTTCTGCAGACGATACTCTCGTTCCCACTCCATTCCATGAGAAACCGGAAGTACAAAATGTTCTCCTAATGTCCACCGATACTCCTCTGTCAGCCGCTCTGCGTGTTGATACTGATTTTTTGTCGTCCCTACAGAAACCTTTATATCGTTCCATTTGAGATAGTATTTCCGACGTTCCTTCTCTGTATAGATCTTTTTCTCGTAAGCGCGCTCCATCTTCTCTTCATATGGACAGACCGTCTGTACAAAAATATCTGCATCCGCAGTCTGATATTGATAACCAATCACTTCTTTACTGTCATTTAATACTTCCACTCTCCCCGAAACAAGGAGATCTCCCTTTTTCACCTCATCCCCGGCATGGACAAGCGGTACCCCTTTGCGCGTGATAATCTCAGTTACAACCCCGTCTTTGTCCGCAACAATATCAGAAGGCTTCTCCATCTCTGTGGCAGGCATTGTAATCGTATCACTGTTTTCCTTCACCTGAATCATCAGTCTTGTTCCTTTCACGTACGCAGATACCCAGATAATGTCGTCAAACTGCTGCCGGATATCCTTTACGATCTGCTCACAGTCCACATCTTTTCGAAGCATCCCGTGTACCGTATTTTTTTCTTCCAGAAAAGCAAGAATCGTCTCATCTGTTCTCGTCTGATTGCCATCTATATGGATATTCCAGATAAAAAGAGAAAGAAGATAAACAATCATCACACACCCGGCCGCCCCGCAGAAAAACATTTTTCGTTTTCGGTATTTATGGAAAAAGAACGGCAGTCCAAACCGTTCCTCAATGGTAACTTTTGTCTTTGTCTTTTTTAAAACTGGCTTTAACTTCCGAAATCCACGAATGCTGATATACATTTCATAATCTCTCCCGTGCGGGGACAGCCCCCACAGAAGAATCCCCCGGTTTCGGCATAAGTTTAAAAACCGTTCAGGGGAAGTGCTGGTTACACAAATCCGAAGGTAACCTTTCAAATAACGCATGAGTAAAACAAACATAGGATCCTCCTGGAACTATTTTCCGATTGCTTCAGAAACCAATGTGAAACATCCCGATCACACGTATTCCATAGCCGTAATTCTCCCGGTGATCTTCATCTCATCGTTCATATAATATTCAATTTGCAGATGTTTCCCGGTAAAGCGGATCTGCCCACACTTTGTCTGCACGCGCACAAGCGAATCGGTATATTCTAAAATCCCTCTGTAATTTTCCACGCATGCTTCGGATCTCCCAGTTACATGCACAACCGGAAGTCCCAGTGCCAGATCTTTCGGAAGATTTGCCGCTTCCGCCATTTTATGTTTAAATGTCCCTTTTTCATACTCTCGACTCATAGGAAATGCCATACACATACTTTTTATCTTAAGTATATGTATGGCACAGCAAATTATTCGTTATTCATAGATTGGATAACGGCTGCAGATCTCATTGACAGCCGCACGGATCTCATCCGCCTTCGTATCAAACTCTGTCACTGCCAGTTTGATCAGATGGCTAATGGTCTTCATATCCTCTTCCTTAAGTCCCCTTGTGGTAACTGCAGGTGTACCAATTCGGATACCGCTTGTCACAAATGGACTGGCCGGATCATTTGGAACTGCATTTTTATTGACAGTAATATATACATTGTCCAGTCGATTCTGAAGTTCTTTTCCTGTAATGTGCATATTTTGCAGATCTACAAGCACCAGATGATTGTCTGTACCGTTGCTCACAAGATGAAATCCCTCTTCCATCAATGCAGTGGACAATGCTTTTGCATTTTTTACCACCTGTTCCTGATATGTCCGAAACTCCGGCTTTAATGCCTCCCCGAAGCAGACAGCCTTCGCTGCGATCACATGCATCAGAGGACCTCCCTGTGTTCCCGGGAAAATTGCTTTATCAATCTGTTTTGCATACTCCTTTTTACAGAGGATCATACCGCCACGCGGTCCTCGCAATGTTTTATGCGTCGTCGTCGATACCACATCTGCGTAGAGTACCGGATTCTGATGAAGTCCTGCCGCAACAAGCCCTGCGATATGTGCCATATCCACGAAAAGATAAGCTCCGACTTCCTTTGCAATCTCTGCAAACAGATCAAACCGGATTTCCCTCGGATATGCTGAAGCGCCTGCGACGATCATCTTCGGTTGATGTTCCAGGGCAAGGCGCCTGATTTCTTCGTAATCCAGCACTCCATCGGCATTGACATTATACGGAATAAAATGATACAGACGTCCCGAAATGTTGACCGGAGATCCATGAGTCAGGTGCCCACCGTGTGCAAGGTTCATTCCCATTACCGTATCTCCCGGCTCCAAAAACGCCTGATACACAGCAAGATTTGCGCTTGCACCGGAATGCGGCTGCACACATGCATGTTCTGCACCAAACAGCTTCTTTGCCCGCTCAATTGCCAGATCTTCCAATGCGTCAACTTCCTCGCAGCCACCATAATATCGTTTCTCCGGATACCCTTCTGCATACTTGTTTGTCGGAACCGTTCCCATTGCCAGCATCACTGCCGGGGATACAATATTTTCAGACGCGATCAGTTCCAGATTCCGCTGCTGTCTGTGATACTCTGCATACAAAGCTTTTCCCACTGCTTCATCACAAGATGAAATGTAATCCATGATTTCACGAACCATATGTTTTCCTCCTTTTCTACACGTACTTCCCATCTAAAGGGAATATTGTAGATTTTTGTCAGAAAAATAACAGTTTTTTTGATTATTTTTCTGCAATGATCATCTGCCTTCATTGTATAAAATCATGTCCGAAAAATCAATATCCAATACAGGTTTTCTTATTCGCGATCCATCCGCCCGCTTTTTGCGATCACTCGGTCAATAAATCTGGATGCCTCACTTCTTGTCATAGCTTCCAGATCCTCCGGGACCGTAATCCGATGCCAGCCGCACAACTTTTCCAAATACCGTTTTTGCTTCTCTGTCGCCGGCTGTTCTTTTCTCGGTTGATAGAAAAGTGGTTCCGGCACAAATAAATTTGGTTCCTTTTCCTCAAAATAATGCCCCAGGCAGTGATATAGTTTTGCTGTTGCAAGGGCGTCGTGATATGCCCGGTGTGCCGCGTCATTTTTGATCTGATAGTGTGCACACAATGCCTCGAGACTCCTTGATTCCAGATCCTTATGCACTTTTCTGGCAATCTTTAACGTATCTATCCCTCTTCGCTCAAAAGAATGCTGATACTTACAAGCATATCGTTTCATAAACTTATAATCAAACAGAATATTGTGTCCGAGCAGCACTTCTTCCCCACAAAAACCCATAAAATCATCAATGACCTCTTTTGTATTTCTCGCATGTGCCACCATTTCATTGGTGATCCCGGTAATTTGTGTGATCATCGGAGAAATCTCTTCTGCCGGCTTCAAAAACTCCATGAAACGATCCGTCACTTTTCCATCTGTCACTTTCACAGCGCCAATCTCGATAATACTGTCTCTCTCTTCGCTGAGTCCGGTCGTCTCAAGGTCAAACGCTACATAGGTTTTAATCAATCGCTTCACCTCTTTCTAGGAGCATATCATACCAGATAGCTCCCCCGTGGACAGACTGTGACTTTCCAAGATTTCGGTATCCAAACCGTTCGTAATACGGAATCAGCCGTTCCTTGCAAGTAAGGATCATTCCTTTCTTTTCCCGCTTCCATGCATCTGCAATCAGATGTTCCATAAGATCTGCTGCAATCCCTCTTCGCTGGTACTGTGGGAGTACATCCAGTCCAAACACAGACTGATACGCCCCTTCTGGACTGTGATATGTCACATCTGCAAACATTTCATCACAGATGGTAGTCCGGTCTGTCACACAACCATTGATGAAACCAATCACCTCCCCATGCGGCATCTCTGCCACAAAGAAACAGTCTCCAAACGTCTCCAGGCGCTTCTGGATCGCCTCTTTGGAAGCTGCCTCACTCACCGGAAAACAGCATGCCTCCACGTCGGCAAGTGCAGCAAGATCTGACTGCTTTGCCTTTCTAATCTGATATTCCATTTCCTTCGTATCTCCTTCCTATCATCGTTCCGTAAAGTTCTCTGTCAAAAAAACTGCTATCGGAAAACCTTCTTTGCTCTCGCAAGCCTTTCTGCAAACTGCTCATAAAATGTACGCTCTTTCTCATACGGTGTCAGAAAAAATTCCTGCAAAAGGTAGAGATTGCTCTCACGGCTTGTCTTTTCATCTCCCAGTTTTAAAAGTCTGTCCTGCATTTCCAATATAAAATCATGCCATGCGTTGATAAACTGTTCATTCTTTTTCAATTCCGGGGTATCGATCCACTTCTTTACTTTCACTTTCGTCTTTGGTTCCTTCGGACATTCGTGTATTTGCAGAAAATACTGAAAACGATGATTCTCATAATATCTTCCAAGCGGGAACAGACGACAAATGCCCGGACGATGCGGATGAATGGAACATCTCCCCTCTGCATTGAGAAAAGCACATGCTTCCTCCGCTCCGGTCATTTTTAAGTTTGGCAAGATTACACCATCTACTACATTGAGCTCTGCATACTTTTGCAGTAATTGCTCAAAAGTCATCTCTAGCTGCGTTGTCAGCCGAAAAATATCAAGCGGATCCAGCACAATCGATGTTCCCATCCCCCGGCAGCAGGCAGAACAGCCCTGGCAATCCCCGCATCCTGCTTTCACCAAGTCATTTTCTGTATAAAGCCTGCCGTCCGATATTTCTTTCAGATCTATTTCTCTTCTCATGTTTCTCTCCCGTTCTTCTTACAGATTGTTCGCTATAGGAAGCCCCTTCCCGACATCTGTCTTATTTTTCTTCCAAGTAATACAGATAAAGTTCATGCAGCGCCCTTGTCGCACAGATATAGTCTGCCTGCCGTTCAAAAGCACTTTCTGTCTGTTCACGCAATACAAATACTTGATCGAACTCCAATCCCTTTGCAAGATAGAAAGTTGTGACCGTCACTCCCTTTTCAAAATGGCTGCTGTCCCGATCAATATAATGAATATCTTCCCGCTGCTCTTTCAGATATTCGTAGACCATCCTCGCCTCCGCTTCCGTCCGCAGAAGAATCGCCGCCGTCTCGAAAGCATCCTCTGTGTGCTCCGTTCTGTCCGCTGCTGTTTCAGAAAAAGCTTCTTTGATCTGCACTCCATCCTTTCTTAAGTGCAGATGTCCCTCGATGTCCCGGAGCGCTCCAACGATGCCCGAAACCGTTTTTTCCTCCACCGCCTTCCCGTGGCGCTCAAGAAATTCCAATCCGGTCACATTTGTAATCTGTTCTGCATAACGTGCAATTTCAATCGTATTTCGGTAGCTCTTATTCATAATGATCGTACGGATTTCTTTTCCAAAAATCTTCGGAAGAAATGTAAGAACATCCTGGATCTTGCCGTCCATCGTCTGAGCCCGGTCTCCCAAAATCGTCATCCTGCAGGAGAACAATGTCTCTAAAATAGCATACTGGAGATAAGAGTAATCCTGCATTTCATCGATGACCAGATGCTTGATCTGCTTATGCTTTGCCTTGCCACTTAACCGGTATTTCAAATACAGCATCGGAAATACATCTTCATAGGAGAGCATACGGCTCTCATAAGGTACATCCGGCAACTGCTCCCATCCGTTTTCTTCTAAGAACCAGTTATAGATCCGGTACACATCCCTCGTCACATACATCTGGTCAAATTTCTCTCGCACGGCTGCCAGCTCTTCTTCACTTAAATCTCGGTCATACAGTGTTTCAAACTCATCTACCACATAATCCATAACTGCATACATCCGCTCCAAAAGCGGAATTTCCTGAAATTTAAAGTAGAATAGCTCGATCAGTTCTTCCTCTGTTTTTTTCATCTGGCGCCACTCGAACTCTTTTAGTTCTACAAGATCTTCCTCCAGTCCTGCAAGGAATCCTTCCACTGCTCCGATATATGCCTGAGACTGCTTCAGCTCATAGCGCGCCTGTGCCTCTTTGCTCATCCCTTCCATCTGCCGTTCTATCTGATGATAGCGATCCTCACAATCTGGAACGATTCCTTTTAATTCCTGATAAGCAAACAGATCAAAACTCATCTCACGGATATTTTCTTCCCCAAGTTCCGGCAAAATATGAGAAATATAGTCTGAAAACACACCGCTTGGCGACAGTACAAGAATATTGGATGATTTTAAGTGTTCTCTGTCATGATACAGCAGATAGGCAATCCGATGCAATGCCACCGAAGTTTTTCCGCTTCCTGCTGCTCCCTGAATAACTAAAATCTTATCTTTTGTATTGCGGATAATATCATTTTGCTCCTTCTGGATCGTACGGACAATGTTTTTCAACTGTACGTCCCCATTCTGCCCAAGTTCCTTCTTTAAAATGTCATCATCGATTTTTACATCGCTCTCAAATCCATAGATCATCTTTCCACCCTGGATCTTGTACTGCCATTTTGCCTCAATAGTTCCTTCCATCGTCCCGCCTGGCGCTTCATAAGAAGCAGGACCTTTATCATAGTCATAGAACAGTCCGCTCACCGGGGCTCTCCAGTCATAGATCAGCGGAATCGCTCCTGTGCGCTCCGCAAAATTTCCAATGCCGATATAAAAAATCTCCGCTTCCTCATCCCCGTCATACAGAAAATCCACTCTGCCAAAAAATGGGGCATCTGCCATCTTCTGAAAGCGCTGATATAAAAGCTGTGATTCGTTGTTTGCATTGATCTGATGCAGCAGTGCCTGTTGATTGTCAAAATCTTCATACCCATACTGGTCCATCTCTGTGTAATTCTCCCAGTAATATGCATGCATGTTTTCAATTTCCTGCTGTCCCGCAAGAAGTGTCTCTGCAAGCTTTGTAAGTCTGTCACGCAGCTTGTCTGACACTTCCGCTAAAAATAATTTTCCGTCTTTCTTTACATCTGCCTTCATCTATTTTATTAAATTCCCTTCTTCCCCCATCTGCAAAATATCAAGTGTATGTGCGCTCGCACCAAGCAATTCCGGGCGCTCACACGTCTTTAAATGATATTCAATAAACGTCTGGTAAGTCTCGTCGTCCATCGCATTTAAAATCTGCCGCATATAATTTGCCGGACCATCTGCCGCAATAATCTCAATCCGTTTCATGCCTGCCCCTGCATTGATTGCAGCAATGTCCTCCAGACGTACATAATCATATAGATCCTCCGGCTCTGCCTGTACATGAAACTCTTCGCTGACCTTCCCGGAGGCAATGCTTTCCCGGATATGTCCTTCTTTAAACCCATAGGTCAGAATGCTGTATTCATTCATACAATAAGAGACAAGTACCACCCCGTCCGGTTTCACTACGCGCTTTGCCTCCGCAAGCGCTTTGATCTTATCCTCCATCGTATACAGATGATACATTGGCCCAAATACAAGGACCATATCAAAAGAATTGGAAGCAAACCGTGACAGATTCAATGCAGTCCCCTGATAAGCCTTTACACTGCTTCCCTTTGATTTTAAAATTCCAAGATTGTATTTGACAAGCTCTACTGCCGTCACATCATACCCTTCCTCTGCAAGCTGCACCGAATACCTTCCGGTCCCGGCACCCACATCCAGAATCCTTGCTCCTTCTTTTCCTTCCAGATATTTATGGATATATTTCATCGAGGTAATATATTCTACCTTTCCGTGTCTTCTCGTCAGGCGTTTTTCTTCACAAAATTTATTATAATACTTTTCTAATTCCGTTGACATTTCATTTTCCCTTCTGTTTCCAGACAGCCCCGTCCGAACTGTCTTTCTTTATTATGTCCTGTGAACAGTATCTCTATTGTAACAACGTAAAAAGCAAATTTCAACATTCCATTTATTTTATATTATTTTTTTCATATCCAATATTTAAGAGAAAAATATACAATACTGTCCGTTTCACAAGAGAACTTCTTAGAAACTGCGGAATGCCTCGATAGAATCCCAGCACGCAAAAAGAAAAGGAACTCCACTTTATTTTATAAAGTTTTGTCCCTTTTCTTTGCCCTAACAGAACCTGCTTGCTTTATTCAATTGCATCTGTCTCAATAATAAATTTCACATTTCCATCCATATTATCTGCTTTTCCACTATAAGTGTCATAAGAGCAGTCTTCGGATGTCAGTACATCCACTTTATCGAGGATCTTCTCCAATGCATCTTCCACTGTTTTCTGCAGTTTCTTAATTCCTTCTTCATTGAATTTTTCTGCACCATCTTTTAACTGAGAAGCTCCATCAGAAAGTTGTGCAATTCCGTTCTTGACTTCTCCGCTTGCAGAAGCAAGTGTGTTACCACCATCGGAAAGCTGACCAGCTCCTTGTACAAGTGTGCTTACTCCATCTCTCAGTGCCTGACTATTTCCTGCCAGAAGTGCACCTCCGGAAGAAAGCTGTGTTCCAAGCTGATGCAAACCGCCGCTCAACTCTGTTGTGCCACCCGCCAATGTCTGTACTCCTTCTACGAGTACCGGTGTATTTTGCTGAAGTTTCGCTGCACCTTGAAGTAGTGCATCATTGGCTGCGCCAAGTTGTGCAAATCCTGCATTGAGCTGATCGATGCCCTGAGAAGCTTCAGGCACAGTCACTTCCATTCCATCATTTAATTTCTTCATATTCGCAGCATACCCTCCGATTGCTGCGTTGAGTCCATGCATTCCTGTATTCAGTTCAGACACACTGGCTTTTAACGGATCTGCCATTCCTGACGGAATCTGTTTTTTCAAATTTGTGATGTCTTCCATCTTTTTCTGCATTTCTGCCAACTGTGGAGTCAGTCCGTTTACCGTTCCCTCTATTTCACCGAAAGAATTCTGCATACTTTCTAACAATGCTTTGATCTGTGTCGTGTCAACAGATCCAACTTTTACCGACACATCCGGCACTGTAACCGGAGCAATTTCGGAAACTCCCGCATCTACAGAAATTCCAGAAACTGCCACAAGTGCACTCTGCAGAGAAGCTGCCAGTTCTGCATTTCCATTTGCTTCAGCTTCTGCGATCTGAGCGCTAATCTGAGCTTTTGCCGCTTCCACCTGCTCATTGGCTGCCGCCGCTGCCTGATTTGTCGCCTGGATCTGGCCATTTCGCTCTGCAATCTGTGCATTTACTTCACTGACAGCAGCTTCTTTTGCCTGTGAAACGGCAGCCTCACTATCTGCGCTGATCGTCTCCAATTGAGTGGTAACAGCACTTAAAATCTTCATCAATTCCTGGCCGTTTTTCATCATTTCCTGCACTGGAACTGCAATCTGCTTCTGCATCACCTCAGAAAGTCCTTCTGTCTGTGTGATCAATTCTTTTCCTGTGGCTGTCATCGTATCTACATTGGAAAGCAGGTTATTCATACCGCTTACTGCATCATTTAATTTTTTTGTTCCTTCTGCAAGTTTTTGAGAAGCCACCTGGATATCCTTGTCTCCGGTTCCATCAATCGCCGCATAAAGCTGTCCGACTGCATCTTTTGTCTGTGACAGACCATCTTTTAATGCAGTCAGCTGATCTGCTCCTGCTGCAAGTTGCTTCTCACCACCAATGTAGGAAGTGATTCCGGCAGAGAGCTGAGAAGCGCCCGTTGTATAATCTTCTACCCCTTTTACAACCTTATTCACGCCATTTACATATTCTGTAACTTTTATATTCAGCTCCCCATTTTCTCCGAGGTATTGCTGGATTCCCGCATTTAACTGATCTGCTCCCGCTGTGTAACTGTCTACACCACTCTTTAATTCTCCAGCGCCGCTTTGAAGTGTATGGATTCCATCTTTCAGTGTCTGCACACCTTGGTCAAACTCTGCATAGCTGGATCCAAGTGTCTGTGTACCTTCCGATAACTGGGCAGAACCGTCCACCAGCTGAAGTGCCGCATCTTCCAAGTCATTTAAAGAATTTTTCAGCGTATCGAAATCTGTCACGTTTTTCCAGTCAACATCGTCAAGAAGATCTGACAATGCAATTGTAAACGTCGATCCCATTGTAAAGTTTGTTACATCAGCCGTGATTTCTACACTTTCCGGCAATTGGATATCCTCAGATACTTCCTTAAAATCTTCACTGTTTAAACCAAGGCTCTCTTTTAATCCAGGCATTGCAATTCCCATAACCATGCTTTTCTGTCCATCAGAGATTACTTTTCCGTTATCGATCATAACATTGGAAAACGTCTCATCCGGCAGAATCAGCCCTGTCACCATCACAAACGGACTGTACACTTCCTGCTTCTTTCCATCAATGTTCACGGTCTTTTTTGCATTATTTGTATAGTCAATTTTTATCTTTAAATGCCCGCTCTGTCCCTTCAACTCTTCCGGTGTTATTTCTTTGCCGTCAAGATAGTAAGTCATTTTCATGGATACCGGCAACTGTTTATCTGTAGTTCCCTGATAATAAATATCTACTCCGTTTGTCTGCCATGTAATTGCATCTCCATTTTCTTCAAATGTCTCTTCTCCCTTGACATTTTTGACATTTTCAAGTTCTGTCTCATCTTTTAAGTTTTTTTCTGCTCCGGCATTTTTTAACCAGTTGGAAACTGTGATTTCCTGTTCTGTTCCCTGTGCATCTGCATTCACATACACGGTCTCATCTTTTGAGACTTTCTTATCTGCTGGCTCCGCTGCAAAAACTGGAGTTGTTCCCATCAATCCTGCCATGCCGACCGCAAGTCCTGCTGTCATTTTCTTTTTCAGATCCATTTTCCGGTTTGTATTACTTCTTACTTTATTTCTATTCATATCTAATTACTCCTTTCGGCAGTTTTTTTGCCAAGAAATCCTGCGGATGTTTTACAAATTACTTTATCAAAGATCATAAACATCGCCGGCAAGATCAAAATAACTACAAACATGCTGATCAATGCACCTCTCGCAAGCAGTGTACAGATGGAGCCGATCATATCTACCTTTGAATAAAGCGCCACACCGAAGGTCGCGGCAAAGAAGCTGAATCCACTGCTAATAATAGAAAGCATGCTTGCTCTGTGTGCGATTGAAATCGCTGTCTTCTTATCTTTTCCTTTTCCACGTTCTTTCTGATAACGGCTCGTCATCAAGATCGCATAGTCCACAGTTGCTCCAAGCTGAATAGTACCGATGACAATACTTGCCACAAACGGAAGGCTCGTTCCCTGGTAATATGGAATTGCCATATTGACAAAGATTGCGAACTCAATAACCGCCACAAGGATGACCGGAAGGGAGATCGACTTAAACACGATCATAATAATGATAAAGATTGCAAGGATTGAAATGGCATTGACTGTTTTCAGATCGACATCGGTCGTATCCTGAAGGTCCTTCATCAGAGGAGCCTCTCCGATGACCATTGCATGTTTGGAATAAGATTTTACAATTTTGTCAATTGCTGAAATCTGTTTGTTGACCTCATCTGTTGCAGATTCATATTCCGAACAAATAAATGCCAATTCATAATTGTCACTCTGAAGCATCTTCTTCATATCATCCGGGATCATGGATTCCGGAATGGTCGGTCCGAACAATGTGTTCATTCCAAGGCTCCATTTGACTCCATCGACTTCGTCAATCTCTTCCAACATCTTTCTTTTATCCTTTGCATCCATATCCTTCTGCATCAGGATCATGTGCATATTGCTCATCTTGAAGTCGTCTACCAGTTTCTTGTTTGCCACGTTTGCCGGAAGTGTATCCGGGAGTGACTGTGCAATATTGTAGTAAATTTTCGTATGATTATTTCCGTAAATTGCCGGGAACAGCAACACTGCAAACAGAATGAGCCACAGACGGTAGTGTTTTGTAATAAACGCAGATGGCTTATCAATACTTTTAATCAATGGTCTATGTTTTGTCTTTTCAATCGCTCTATCGAAGATCAATATCAAAGATGGTAATAACGTTACACAGCATAAAACACCGATCACTACACCTTTTGCCATAACAATACCTAAGTCTTTGCCAAGTGCAAATGTCATAAAGCAAAGTGCCATAAATCCTGCAACTGTTGTGACGGAACTTCCCACAACGGACTTAAATGTATTTGCGATCGCATGCCCCATCGCACGTTCTTTTTCTCCTGGAAATCTTAATTTATTTTCCTCATAGCTGTTCAGCAGGAAAATCGAATAATCCATCGTCACTCCAAGCTGTAGTACTGCTGTTAATGCTTCTGTAATATAAGAAATCTCTCCGAGAAAAATATTACTTCCCAAGTTATATAAAACTGCTGCACCAATACTGATCAAGAAAAATATTGGTACGAGAAATGATGTTCCCGTCAATTCCAACACAAAGAAGGAAAGCAGCGTTGCAATCACAACATAGATCGGAAGTTCTTGTAATGAGATATTTTTAATATCTGTGACAATCCCTGTCATACCACTGATAAAGCATTGCTTATCTGCAATTTTTCTCATGTTTGTAACAGCTTCCATAGCTTCATCTGAAGAAGTTGTATTATCAAACAATGCAAGCATCATTGTCGCATCTCCGTTAAAAAATGCTTTCCGTAAATCTTTCGGAATCATTTCTACCGGAAGGCTGATATCTGCCACATCGTCATACCACATCACATCTTTCACATGATCAACTTCGCTGAATTTTTCTTCCAGTTTTTGTACATCTTTTAATTCCATCCCTTCGACGACAACCATGGAAAATGCACCCATACCATATTCGTCTACAAGGATGTCCTGCCCTTTTACTGTTTCCAGATCACCCGGAAGGTAACTGAGCAGGTCATAATTAATCTTTGTCTCTGCTTTCCCGATTGCCGCAGGAATAAGCAGTAAGATACTTACTAATAAAATAAATATCCTGTGTTTGGCGATCCACTTACCAACTTTGACCACTCTAATCATCTCCTGACTTTTTCTTTTTTCTTTACAGCTTTATTATATTCAAAAATGACTAATAGTCAATACTAAAAATGAAATTTGGTCATTTTTATAGCTTGACTTTCTTTTTGGAATCGTAAATAATACATATGAGCAAAAAATTGGAGGGATTCGAGTGGGAAAATTAGAAACAAATAAAAAGGTGAAAAAAAATGCACTCCTTCAGAATGCATTTGAATTATTTACAGACAAAGGCTTCGCAAAGACAACGATCTCTGACATCGTCAGTCGGGCAGGTCTTGCGAAAGGTACTTTCTATTTATATTTTAAAGACAAATATGACTTGCGTGATAAACTGATTGTCTATAAGGCAGGACAACTTTTCTGCGATGCTTACAAAGCTCTTGTCAGTCAACCGATAAATGGATTCGAGCAGGAACTCCTCTTTGTGGCAGACTATATCATCGAGCGTCTGAAGAAGGATCATTCGCTTCTTCAGTTTCTCGCAAAAAATCTATCCTGGGGAATTTTTCGCACTGCTTTTTCAAGCAATGTCCCAAAAGAGTCTGAAGAATTTTACGATTACTATCTGAGAATGCTGAAGAAAAATCATATTGGCTGCAAAGATCCTGAGTTGATGCTGTTTACCATCATTGAACTGATCAATGCAACCTGCTACAACTGTATCCTATTTGAGGAACCGGTGACCATCGATGAATATCTGCCATATCTGCACCTGTCGATCATCCAGATTTTCCGTGCATTTACAAGCGAAGAGCCTATCACCGCTTCCAAGAACTTACAACAATAACAAAACAAAAAACAGATGTCCCAAAAGCTTTATCTCTGCTTTTCAGACATCTGTTTTTCCATCCGCTTCTTATAAAGAATCGATTTCCACGGTTCTTCCATCGCTCCAGATTCTCTCTAAATCATAGAACAGACGGTTTTCTCTGTCAAATACATGCACGATCAAGTCGCCGAAATCTAACAGTACCCAATTTCCGAGTCCCTGTCCTTCTCTTTGTTTTACTTCGTATCCACCTTTGTGCAGATATTCTTCCACGTTGTCGACCAGCGCTTTTACTTGATTTTCACTGGAACCATTTGCAATGATGAAATAATCTGCAAGTACAGATACTTGTGAGATATCGATGATACGGATATCTTCTCCCTTTTTATCGCTCAGCGCCTCGTAAGCAAGACGCACCATTTCTTTTGAGTGATCCATTTTTATGCCTCCTCTGTCCGTTTTTCAAATAAGTCTTTGTAATATAGATAAGTCTTCTCTGTGATCGGATCGATCACCTTATCCCGTGTCCGCAAATAGGCGAGAGAATTTTCCAAGATTGTAAACAATGCCTGATCAATATTTTGAAAAGACATCCTTCGGATCTCGTCCAGTTTTGGAATCTCTTTCCTTCCCGGTTCTATAAAATCTGCAATATAAATAATTTTCTCAAGAAGTGTCATTCCCGGCCGCCCGGTCGTATGAGATGTGATTGCCTGCGCAATCGTCTCATCACCGACATGATATTTGTGTACTGCCATATAAGCGCCAAGCTTTGCATGCAGCAATTCTGGATTTTTCTTTTCAGACTCTGTGACCTCGATCTGGTATTTTTCGCACAGCTTTATTTTCTTACTGTTTGGAATCCCTTTGGCACAGTCATGAAGCACCCCTGCGGTCATCGCCTTCTCAATATCTTCCCCGTAGCACATCGCCAGTGAAGCGGCTGTGTACATCACTCCAAGCGTATGCTCATATCTGTCACTGTCGAGATGTAGTTTTACTTCTTTTTTAATTGCATGAATGTTTGCATTTTCTTTCACTTTCCCTTTTCCTCCGTAAGATACAGTCTGTGCTCATGAATATACTCTTTGACTCCAGGCGGAACAAGACTGCTGATATCCATTCCATACTGGACCATCTGACGGATATCACTTGAGGAAACATCCATCATCGGTGTGAGAAGCAGTTCTATCCCTGCCTGATACTTTTTCTTCAGATAATCAATCTGCTCCTGTACCTGTGACTGATCTTTCTCATCACGGCATGCCGCCAGAATCGTACAGTCAGACAGAAGGCTTTGCGGACATTTCCATGACTCAATGGAAAAAAGCGAATCCGCACCTATGATAAAATAAAATTCGTGTTCCGGGTAAAGTTCATTTAAGTTCCGTATCGTATCATAAGAATACGATACGGTTCCCTTCTCTGCCTCGTACAGATTCAATTCAAAACGGTCATGCCCTTCCAGAGCCAGTTTCACCATCTCAATCCGATGCCGGATTGAGATCTCCCCGGATTTGTGTGGTGGATTTCCATTTGGCAGGAACCACACTTTCTGAAGGCGGAACTGTCTGGCTGCGTACTCTCCGAGCATTAGATGACCATTGTGGATCGGATCAAATGTCCCACCCATGATTCCGATTTTCATTGTTCTCATTCTCCTTTACGGCAGAATAATTTTCTTTTTATTGTCTTTTCCTTCTCTGTAAAGTACGATTTTCTTTCCGATCACCTGCACAACCTGTGCCCGTGTTCGTTCTGCGATCAACTGTGCAAGTTCTTTTGGATCATCTGCACAGTTCTTTAAAACACTGATTTTAATCAGTTCTCTTGCCTCCAGCGCCTCGCTGATCGCCTCGGTAAGCGCAGGTGTCATGCTGGATTTACCAATCTGGAAAATTGGATCCATCGTCATAGCAAGACTCTTTAAATATGCTCTCTGTTTTGTTGTCATCTTTTATCCACCTCTGTTTCTCTGTCAAAAACTCTTTTCTATTTGTAATAGTCAAACTGCAGACCATACATCCGCACAGTGTCTCCTTCTTGGATGCCTGCATCTTCAAGCTGCTGAAGAATACCGGTATCTTTTAAGAATTTCTGGAAGAACGCAAATCCCTTTTCGGAATCCAGATTGGTGTAACCAAGCATCTTCTCGATCTTTGGCCCTTCCACAACATATACATCGTCTTCTTTCTCTACCGTATAAGGAAGATCGATCGTAATTAATTCCTCCTCCGGGAAATACTCCTGCTCAAAAATAACCGGAGGTATATCCAATGTCTTTAGCTGTTCACGTACATAGTAGAGAAGTTCCTGCACACCCTCACCGGAAACACCGGAAATCGGAAATACTTTGATTCCTTTTGGCTCAAACTCCGCCCGAATCTTCTCTACCGGATCTTCATCCTCCGCATAAATCAAATCTGTCTTATTTGCCGCGATCACCTGCGGACGCTTTGCGATCTCGCTGTTGTAATTTTCCAGTTCTGCATTGATCTTATAAATATCCTCAATCGGATCTCTTCCTTCCGAAGAAGCTGCATCGACGACATGGATCATCATCTTTGTACGCTCAATGTGACGTAAAAATTCATATCCCAATCCAACTCCCTGTGATGCTCCTTCGATCAGACCCGGAATGTCAGCGATTACAAAGCCATCTCCGCCATCTTTAAAATCTACAACACCTAAATTCGGATTCAATGTTGTAAAATGATAATTTGCAATCTTCGGATTTGCGTTTGTCACACGAGAGAGGAACGTCGATTTTCCTACATTTGGAAATCCGATCAGCCCAACATCCGCAATCACTTTCAGTTCCAGATTCACCCAGAGTTCCTGTGCAGGCTGTCCTGGCTGTGCATACTTCGGCACCTGCATCGTCGCAGTTGCAAAATGCTGATTGCCAAGTCCTCCTTTTCCTCCCCTGAGAATTACCTGTCTTCTATTTTCTCCGGACATATCTGCGATCACCTTGTCAGACTCTGCCTCTTTGATGATCGTTCCTTCTGGAACTTTCAGGATGATATCCGGCGCATTCTTCCCATGACATCTGCGCTTTCCACCCTGTTCTCCATCTTTTGCGACATACTTTCTTCTATGACGGTAATCCGCAAGTGTGTTGAGTCCGTCATCTACTTCAAAGATCACATCTCCGCCTTTTCCGCCGTCTCCTCCGTCCGGTCCGCCGTTTGGCACATACAATTCTCTCCGGAAACTTGCATGTCCATCCCCGCCTTTTCCGGAACGGATATAAATTTTTGCTCTGTCTGCAAACATATTTTTGTTTCCTTTCTATGTCAATCTCTCTGTTCTATTGTTCCATGAATGCTATTATTATATCAGAATCTTGTAATGATAGATAGTAGAATTTAAAAAAGACTCCAAACCTGATGATTTGAAGCCTATTTTCATACTTATTATTCTGCTACTGGATAGATAGAAACTTGTTTCTTATCTCTTCCTTTTCTTTCGAATCTTACAACTCCGTCAACTAAAGCGAATAAAGTATCATCTCCACCGCGTCCTACGTTAACTCCTGGGTGAATCTTTGTTCCACGTTGTCTGTAAAGGATATTTCCAGCTTTTACAAATTGTCCGTCAGCTCTTTTCGCACCTAATCTCTTAGATTCAGAGTCTCTACCGTTCTTTGTAGAACCAACTCCCTTTTTGTGAGCGAAAAATTGAAGGTTTAATTTCATCATGGTCTTACACCTCCTCAAATGTTATATCAATATATTGCTCGTAGTTTTCGTCATCTGCTATGCTCTCAAGACCGAGAATCATCGCATCCAACAACAGTGCAGCCCTCTCCGAAGGACTATTTGGCAGTTCAAATTCAATTACACCTTCCTCATCATCCGATACCAAACTTGTCTCATCTGATGTGTAACGGTCAATTGCATTCACTGTATTAATGATCAGTACCGAAGCTGCTGCGCAAACAATATCCTGCCCCGCCTCGCTCATTCCGGCATGTCCTTTCGTACGAAAACCAACACATGCATGCTTTTCATTTTTTAAAATCGTTACCTGAATCATGGTCTTGATTAAGCGTTGATCTTTTCGATCTTAACAGCTGTGTACTGCTGTCTGTGACCATTTTTCTTATGGTATCCAGTTTTTCTCTTATACTTGTAAACGATAACTTTTTTAGCTTTTCCATCTCCGATTACAGAAGCTGTAACTGTTGCACCTTCTACTGTCGGATTTCCAACTTTTAATTCAGCATCGCTAACTGCAAGCACCTGGTCAAATGTGAAAGTTTCTCCAGCTTCTACACCAAGTTTCTCTACTCTAATGATATCGCCTTCGGCTACTTTGTACTGTTTACCACCTGTTGCTATAATTGCGTACATATGGCACCTCCTATTATCATTACTCGCCAGCTTTGGTGACCTTAAATAAGATTCTTATACCTCGCTGTGCGGCATCTCCTATATATTATCATCTGTTTTTCATTGTGTCAATAGGTTTACTGATTTTTTTTATACTTTTTATTCCTCTTTCCATATGCTTATAGCAGTAGCTGATGATCTCGCGTCTTGTGATGATTCCGATAAAATTCTGCTGATCATCTACGACCGGGACGAAATTCTGCTCCATCGCGCGGTCGATCAAATCCTCCATCTTTGCGCCTGCATTCACGGCCTGATAATCATAACGTCTTGTAACCTCTGTCATCAGAATATTTTCCGCCTTTTTCAGGTCAAGATTAGCATGATCCTTGATCCACCAGAGAAGATCGCCCTCTGTGATGCTTCCCACATATTTTCCCTCCCGGTTCAATACCGGAACAGAAGAATATTTATGATACTCCATTGTTTCTAACACCTGTCGCAATGTGTGATTATCATAGACATATGCAAGATCACTCTTCGGTCTTAGAAAAAATAAAATGTTCATACATCTGTCCTCTCTTTAGCTGTTAAATCTGCGTTTTTACAAAGATATCATAAATTGCCTGGATGGCAGTTTCAAACTCCTCATTTTTCACTCCGATAATAATATTTAACTCACTGGAGCCAAGATCGATCATTTTGACATTGACATTTGCATGTGCTAAAGCAGAGAAAATGCGCCCGGCTGTTCCTCTCGCACGCGCCATCCCTCGTCCAACAACGGCAAGCAAGGCGAAGTCTGATTCCAGCTGAATATGATCCGGTTGTACTGCCCGCTGAATTCCGGAAATTACAGCCTGCTCTTTCTCCTCAAACACAGACTGATCCACAAGCACTGTCATCGTATCAATACTTGACGGCATATGTTCAAACGGAATCTCATTGTCTTCAAAAATCTGAAGAACTTTTCGTCCAAAACCGATCTCTGCATTCATCATTTCTTTTTCAATATGAACCGAAGCAAATCCTTTTTTTCCTGCAATCCCGGTGATCGTATACTTCGACTGACGGCAGGTACTTTCCACGATCATCGTACCAGGATCTTGCGGTGCATTGGTATTGCGGATATTGATCGGAATTCCGTCTTTTCTCACCGGAAAGATAGCATCCTCGTGCAGGACTGTGGCCCCCATATAAGAAAGCTCTCTCAACTCTCTGTATGTGATTGTCTCGATCGGCTGAGGATTGTGGATAATCCTTGGATCTGCAATCAGAAATCCCGAGACGTCCGTCCAGTTCTCATACATATCCGCCTTCGCAGCCTTTGCCACGATCGATCCCGTAATATCTGATCCTCCTCTTGAAAATGTGTGGATCTTTCCATCCGCTCCCATTCCGTAAAATCCCGGAATCACCGCACGATTTGCATTTTCAAGACGTTTCGCGAGTACATCTTCGGTCCGTGTCAGATCAAGATTTCCTTGCTTATCAAAAAAGATCACTTCTGCCGCATCAATAAACGTGATGCCCAGATAACTGCTCATAACAATCCCATTCAGATATTCTCCTCTGGATGCCGCATAATCTCTTCCTGCCTTTTTTAAAAACTGTTCCGCGATCACCTCAAATTCTTTGTCAAGAGACAACTCCAGCTGAAGTCCGTCAATGATTTCTTCATAGCGTGCTTTGATCTCGTTTAACAGTGGAAGAAATTTCTTTCCTTTCTCTGCCAGCTCATAGCAGTGGTAGAGCATGTCTGTGACTTTCGTGTCATTAATATGCCGTTTTCCCGGTGCAGATGGAACTACATAGCGTCTTGTCTGATCCGCCCGGATAATCTCTCCTACTTTTTTAAACTGAGCCGCATTTGCAAGCGAACTCCCGCCAAATTTTACTACTTTTCTCATTCGGTACCTTCCTCTCATTTATCCAAGATATTCTTCTGCAACTTCTGGTGTAAAAACAACACCCTGGATGCCGAGCATCTTTGCCGCCTCTACATTCTCCGGTCTGTCATCAAAGAATATCGCATTCTCCGGTTTTATATTATACCTCGTCAGAAGGGTTTTGTATATCTTTTCTTCCGGTTTTATACATTTTTCTTTGTAAGAAAAAACACCTCCGTCAAAGCTATTGATAAATCCCAGTTCCTCTTTTGTCATTTCATATAATCCTTCCGAATAATTGGAAAGATAATAGATCCGGCACCCTTTTTCACGAAAATGAGCGATGAGACGATCTGTGTAAGGGAATTTATGTATGCAGCCCGCAAGTCCTTCAAATACTTGCCGCACTTCCTTCTCATTATGCGGTGCATTTTGAAGAAAGCACTGCAGCCATTCTTCTGGTGTAACAGCACCCTGGTCCCCAAGGATCCAGGCCTCACTTAAGAAAATCGCATCTGCCAACACTTGAAAAGTCTTCTCGTCAAAACAAAACTGCTTTAGATAAGATTCCCAGTCATACTCAACAAGCACTTTCCCAAGATCAAAAATCACAGTATCTATCATCTTTTTTCTCCTCTTTTTGTATTCTTCTCATCATTTATATGAAACCATTTAAGCTCTTTCTATCTTTACACATTGAAAAAGGAGTGTTTGTAAAAACACTCCTCACTTCTGCACATATTCATTAATTATATTTACGTTTTCTAGCAGCTTCAGATTTCTTTTTACGTCTTACGCTTGGTTTTTCGTAATGTTCTCTTTTACGAATCTCCTGCTGAATACCAGCTTTTGCACAGTTTCTTTTGAATCTGCGTAAAGCGCTATCTAACGTCTCATTATCTTTTACGATTACATTTGACATAGTCTCACACCTAACCTCCCCTCCAGCCCTATATTGTGCATCATACGACTGTTCGGGTATTTTTATTGCACTACATATGATTATAGCATATTTTTTGATTTCGTCAATAGTTTCCTGTAAATTTCCGGAATGATTTTTATTACTTTTTTCTTCTTTTTTCAGACTTTTTCAAAAAAATCAACCAGTTTGCACGCATCTACTGAATCTGTTCTGCTAACACTTCTTTCGCTTTCGACAATGCTGCGTCAATTCCTTCTGGATTCTTTCCGCCGGCCTGCGCCATATTCGGACGACCTCCGCCGCCTCCACCTACAAGACCAGCAATTGCTTTGATCAGATTTCCTGCATGGGCACCTTTCTTTAACGCACCTTCTGTAGCTGTCGCCATCAGGCTAACCTTACCACCTGCTGCTGAAGCGATCACTACAACTCCTTCTCCGAGTTTTTCTTTTAACTGATCGCCAAGCTCACGAAGTCCTCCCATGTCTACATCTTCCACACGGACTGCAAGCACTTTCACTCCGCAGATCTCCTCTACCTGATTCATCACATCGCCGACAGCTTCCTGAGCCGCTTTGCTCTTTAAGCTTTCGATCTCACTGTGAAGTGACTTTGTCTCTGCGAGCAGATGACTGATTTTCTCCGCCAGATTCTCTGGTGTTGCTTTTAATAATTTTGCCGCTTCTGCAAGCTTCTGTTCCTGTGCTTTATAATAAGCAAATACACCGTCTCCAGTCAGTGCTTCAATACGGCGCACACCTGCTGCCACACCGGATTCGGACACGATCTTAAATGTTGTGATCAGACCAGTATTACTTACATGTGTTCCACCGCAAAGTTCTTTAGAGAAGTCTCCCATTGTGACAACGCGCACATCTTCTTCGTACTTTTCTCCGAAAAGTGCCATCGCACCTGTCTTTTTCGCCTCTTCCACGTTCATTACTTCTGTTACGACCGGATTGTTCTTTGCGATTTCTTCATTTACAAGCGCTTCTACTGCCTCAATCTCTTCTCTTGTCATCGCAGAAAAATGTGCGAAGTCAAAACGAAGTCTGTCTGGTGTCACAAGAGAACCTTTCTGCTCTACATGAGATCCGAGTACTGTTTTTAATGCCTTCTGGAGCAGATGTGTTGCACTGTGATTCTTACATGTATTCAAACGTTCTTTCGATTTCACCTCAAGTGTCACAGTATCTCCTGTACGGAACATTCCCTTTGTCACACGACCGATGTGTCCGAATTTTCCTCCGAGCAGCTTGATCGTCTCTTCTACTGCGAACTCTGCATCTGCAGTATGGATGATTCCAGTATCACCTTCCTGTCCACCCATTGTAGCATAAAACGGTGTCTTCTCTACGAAGATTGTAGCTCTCTGTCCATCTGCAACCGCTTCCGTGATCTCACTTTCTGTTGTAAGCACTGTGATCTTAGAATCACAGGACAGTGTGTCATATCCGACAAATTCGGTTGTGACAGACGGATCGATTTCATCATATACAGTCGCATCTGCACCCATATAGTTTGTCTCTTTGCGGGCTTCTCTTGCCTGGACTCTCTGTTTTTCCATTGCTACCTGGAAACCTTCCTCGTCAATTCCATAACCTTTTTCTTCCAAAATCTCTTTTGTCAGATCAAGTGGAAATCCATAAGTATCATACAGTTTAAATGCATTTTCTCCAGAAAGTACCTTTTCTCCGGCCTGATTCATCTCTTCCTGCATCACCGAGAGAATATGCAATCCCTGATCGATTGTCTTGTCAAACTTATCTTCCTCCTGCGTCAGCACATTGAAGATAAACTCTTTCTTTTCATCTAATTCCGGATACCCGTCTTTGGAACCTTCGATGACTGTCTCACTTAATTTTGCAAGGAATTTTCCTTCAATTCCAAGAAGACGGCCATGTCTTGCCGCGCGGCGGATCAGACGGCGAAGCACATACCCGCGTCCTTCGTTTGTCGGCATGATTCCATCTGAAATCATAAATGTTGCAGAGCGGATATGATCGGTGATCAGACGGATCGATACGTCCTGATCCGCATCTTTCTTGTAAGTCACGTTCGCTGCTTCACACACTTTATCACGAAGTGCTTTGACAGTATCCACATCAAAAATAGAATCTACATCCTGCACAACAGAAGCAAGACGTTCCAATCCCATACCGGTATCGATATTCTTCTGCTCTAACTCAGAATAATTTCCATGTCCATCGTTGTCAAACTGAGTGAATACATTGTTCCAAATCTCCATATATCTGTCACATTCACATCCAACTGTACAATCCGGGCTTCCGCATCCGTATTTCTCCCCGCGGTCATAGTAGATCTCAGAACATGGACCACATGGACCAGCTCCATGCTCCCAGAAATTATCTGCTTTTCCAAACTTAAAGATACGCTCTGCCGGAATTCCCATCTCCTTGTTCCAGATCTCAAATGCTTCCTCATCATCCACATACACAGACGGATATAAGCGGTCTGCATCAAGTCCTACCACTTCTGTCAAAAATTCCCATGACCACTGGATAGCTTCTCTCTTAAAGTAATCTCCGAAAGAGAAATTTCCAAGCATCTCAAAAAATGTACCGTGGCGTGCTGTCTTTCCGACATTCTCAATATCTCCGGTACGGATACACTTCTGGCAGGTTGTCACGCGCTTGCGCGGTGGAATCTCCTGTCCTGTAAAATATGGTTTCAGCGGCGCCATTCCCGAGTTGATCAGGAGCAGACTGTTGTCATTGTGCGGCACCAGTGAAAAACTCTTCATTGCAAGATGTCCTTTGCTCTCAAAAAATTCAAGGAACATCTTTCTCAATTCATTTACTCCGTATTGTTTCATACTTTTCCTCCTAAGGCAAACTATTTCATGTCTGATCGACTTACTTGCTAAATACTTCCTAATTATAAATAGGTTTGCCTGCCTTGTCAATGAACAGACAGCAGAAAACATACCGTTCTGATCCAGGCGGCAAAAAGATTACACTTCTGTAATAAAAAACACTGCCTATTCAACTGAGATCGCATACGCTGTCTGTCTGCGGCATTCTCTGCCGGACAGACCTGAAAACTTACTGCAATCTCTCTCTCATAGGCAGTGTTCCTTCTCCTTTTCATTTGAAAGGGGATTTTCTTATTTCTTTTCTTTTCTGACACGCAGAGCATGTCCGGCTTTGACTCCAAGAACTGCTACTGCCATCAGAAATACCATTTTCACAACTGTGATAATAAGTTCTGCAAAAAATGCCATATTCTTCCCTCCATTCGGATCTTTCTCTCCGACTTTTCTTCTGTTATCATAACACAGCACTCTGCATTTGTAAAGCCGTGCAAAGCCTCTTCCTTCCGCTTCTAATTCAACTCAATCTCTGCCAGTTCTTTTGGCGGAAGTTTTTTAGTGGAAGTTGACACAAATTTTTTCAGTTCTGCCTGTGCTTTATTCACCGGAAGATTCGTTCCCGCTCCGGCAACACATCCTCCCGGACATCCCATTCCTTCGATCAGACATCCATTCATCTTGCCTGCCTTTGCAAGTGTCAACAATTTTTTACAATCTGCAAGTCCTTCTGCATGTTCGATCTTCACATCGATATCCGGATAATACTCATTGATACACTGCTCGATCGCATTTGCGACACCACCTGCCACTGCATATCCACGGCCAGCTCCGGTTGCATCATGGAAAGAGGATTCTCCTTCATAATTATCAAAATCAATGTCTTTCGCATCAAACATCGCCTGCAGTTCTTCAAAAGTGATCACAAAATCCACATCACTGCGCACACTTCTTCTTGATGCCTCTAGTTTCTTTGACGCACACGGACCGATAAATACCACCTTTGCATTTGGATGCTTCTGTTTGATCGTCCTTGCAGTCGCAACCATCGGTGTCAATTCCTGAGAAACTTCGTCTACAAGGTCCGGGAAAAATTTCTTTGTAAGCATAGACCACGATGGGCAGCAGGACGTCAGAAGGAATGGCAACTCTCCCGTAGCTACTTTTTCCGCATAGTGATGCGCCTCTGAAACAGCTCCAATATCCGCTCCCAGTGCGACCTCATATACTTCGCTGAATCCTAAGTCCAATAATGCAGACTTAATTTTTCTTGGTGTGACATCCGTTCCAAACTGTCCAACAAAGGCAGGTGCAATCTCTGCAATGATCTCGCCACCTTCTCTGAGCGCTCTTCCCAACTGAAAGATCTGTGACTTATCCGAGATTGCTCCGAATGGACAGCTTACCATACACATTCCACAGGAAACACATTTCTCATTGTCAATCTTTGCTCTTCCTACTTTGTCACTGACAATCGCATTTACTCCGCATGCTCTCGCGCATGGGCGCTCTTTTTTTGCAATTGCATCGTATGGACAGGCAGACTTACATTTTCCACACTTGATACATTTTGACTGATCAATATAAGAATGTCCGTTTACCATAGAGATTGCATCTTTTGGACAGACCTCTGCACATGGATGTGCCAGACATCCTTTACACATATTGCTGACCTCATATCCACGCTCTTCGCACGCAGCACACGCGGATGGCACAACCTGCATGAGCGGCGGCTCATAATACTTCTCAGAAATATTACTTTCTTCCACTCCTGCTGTAATATGAACCGGACGGTCTTCCGGACGCAAAGACATTCCCATCGCAAGGCGTACACGCTCACTGACAACAGCTCTCGCACGATACATACTGTCCCTATATTTTTCTCCATCCTCCGTCACAAGACGATATGGGATTTCCTCAATCTCTTCAATCAGATTCTCTGATGTTGACTCAAATGCTACTTTCGATACTTCACGGAATACTTGTCTTCTGATTTTTCTGACAGGTGTTTCTAATCCTCGCATTCCCATTCTTCTTCCTCCTTTATCTTTCCAGCATATATCCATGACATTTTTACAATGTCACAAGCTGCTTTTCCATCGGACATCGGCTCCGATACATTACTACATTTAATCATAAAAGAGTGTTAATCGTTTGTCAATGTTCTCGGATGCATTCTTTCAGATACAATGTAACTCGTTTCCACCCTCCCACTTCCATATTTGGAAGTAGATTGCTATCTTATATGAGAGGTCCTTATGCAAATACACGCTGCGCATAATAGACAGACTGCATGGCATCTTTTCCATAGAAATCAGCCCCGATCATCTCTGCATATTCTGGATTTAAAACAGCACCTCCGACCATCACTTTGCAGTCCGGACAGTGTTCCCGAAGCAATCGGATCGTCTCTTCCATGCTCACAACAGTCGTAGTCATCAGCGCGCTCAGTCCGACCAGTCTGATCCCCTCTTGTTTTGCAGTATGCACAATCACCTCCGGATCCACATCCTTTCCAAGATCGATCACATCAAAACTATAATTTTCCAGCAGGACTTTCACGATATTCTTCCCGATGTCATGGATATCTCCTTTGACTGTAGCAAGAATCACTTTTCCTTTCTTCTGCTCTTTTTGTCCGCTTCGTTCCAGCACTTCTTTCAACACGGCAAATGCTTCTTTCGCTGCCTCTGCACTCATCAGAAGCTGCGGAAGAAAGATCGTTCCCTTCTCAAATCCTTTTCCAACAACATCCAGCGCCGGGATCAACTGTTCCTGGATGATCGCAAGCGGCTCTTTTTCTCTGACGAGCTCTCTCGTAAGATGTCCCGCCTCTTCCTTTAATCCACGTTCGATCGCTGTCTGCAGTGACATTTCTCCCGCCCGGGACGTCTCCTGCCCTGCCTGCGTCGGACTGCCCGCTATAGACTGTTGTTCCTCCTCGACAGTTTTGCTGTACCGCTCGATATAGGAAGCACAGTTCTCATCATAGTTCATCAGCGCACAAAACGCATAATAAGAATTCATCATCTCCTCTGAGAACGGATTGATGATTGCCGATGTAAGCCCTTGCTGCATCGCCATCGTATAAAAATGCGCATTGATCACAGGACGTTTCGGAAGTCCAAAAGATATATTGGATACGCCAAGCACCGTATTTACTTTGCATACTTCCCGCACGAGTTTTAATGCTTTCAATGTCACAAGCGCTCCTTCCGGTTCCGAACTGATCGTCATCGCAAGCACATCAACAACAATGTCTTTCCGATCGATCCCATATTTTTCCGCCTCACAGATGATTTTTTCCGCAATTGCAAGACGCCCCTCTGCCGTATCCGGGATGCCGTCTTCATCGATCGTCAGTGCAACAACGACGCCACCATACTTCTGCACCAGTGGAAACACCTGGTCCATCGACTCCTGTTTCCCATTGACAGAGTTGATCATCGGCTTTCCATTATAAATCCTCATCGCACGTTCCATCGCTTCCGGAAGCACCGTATCAATCTGAAGTGGAAGGCTTGTGACGCTCTGAAGTTCTGTCACCACTTTTTCCATCACTGCCACTTCATCGATGTCGGGAAGTCCTACATTGACATCTAGAATATGCGCGCCTTTCTCCTGCTGCATAATCCCTTCTTTCAGGATATAGTCAAAATCTCCGTCTTTCAATGCCTGTTTTAATTTCTTTTTCCCAGTTGGATTGATGCGTTCTCCAATGATGACAGGCTTTCTTCCAAAACTTATGCAGGTTCCATAAGAAGATACGAGTGTATGATGCTTCTTTACCGGCGGAACTGCTCTCATCCCCTGACATAGTGTTGTCATCTGTCGGATATGTGCCGGTGTTGTTCCGCAACACCCCCCGATAATACAGGCGCCCTTCTCTACAATCAGTTTCATCGTAGACGCAAATTCTTCCGGCACTACATCGTAGTAAGTCTGCCCGTCCCGCTGTTTCGGAAGTCCTGCATTTGGCTTTACGATCACAGGCAGTGACGTGTAAGTCAAAAGCTCCTCCAAAATCGAAAGCATCTGCTCCGGTCCCATACCACAGTTGATTCCGAGGGCATCCACACGAAGTCCTTCCAGCATCGCAACCACCGAAGGAACGTCTCCCCCAGTCAAAAGCTTTCCGCGTTCATCAAAGATCATCGTTGCAAATACGGGAAGACTTGTGCGCTCTTTCGCCGCGAGAACTGCTGCCTTCACTTCATAAGTATCGCTCATCGTCTCAATATGAATGAGATCTGCTCCGGCTTTCTCACCATATTCCATTACTTCTGCAAATGCCTCATAGGCATCTTCAAAGGCAAGATCTCCCATCGGCTTTAACAACTTTCCGGTCGGTCCGATATCCAGACCCACATAGATTTCTCTGCCATCTTTGACACCACGCCGTGCCGCCTCCCGCACATTTTCCACAGCTCTGGTGACAACCTCCTGTAAAGGACAGTCTTCACTGTGAAACTTCAACGCATTCGCGCCAAAAGTATTTGTCAGTACAATATCGCTTCCCGCCTCAAAATAATTCTGGTGGATCGCAATGACTTCTTCCGGTCTTTTTAAGTTCCAGCTCTCTGGAAGTTCTCCCGGCTGTAACCCTTTCTCCTGTAACAATGTGCCCATTCCTCCATCGAGAAACAGTAATTCTTTTCCCAAACGTTCTAACAGCATCCTCTAACTACTCCTTCTGTATAAACAATCCTTCTTCTCACACGCCTCACATCCTTTGATATGGCATGGCTGTTGTTCTGTGCTGGCTCCAATCACTGCGGTGACAGATTTTGTCGGTGTCATCATCCCTCCTCCTGTGAGGGTAAGACCGATCGTCTTCGCACAGTCTAACATCCGCATCAGTGTCTCCTGACAGGAAATTGAGAAATCTCCGTATCCCGGACTAAACCGCGGGCGCAGATACCTTCCCTGTCTCTGATACTCTTCTGCGATTTTCTTTTGACAGTCATCACAATACTCTTCCAATTCCGCAGCAGCACATGCCTGACCGACAACCGCCTTCGCCATATCTGTCAGAGAGTATCTCCGGATCCATCTGTCCACCTCCGTCCCAAGCGTCGCCCCAAACAAAACAATTTGATCACATCCCGTAAGATTTTTTGAGAGGTTTTTGCTTGTGACTGTCCATCCGCCAATTTCTATCTGATCCGCTCCTTTGACCTGCAAATCAAAAATGCGATAGACTGACTTCGCACATTTTATCTGATCAAGTTCTCTAAAAACTTCTGTGATCAGTGCAAATGTTCCATCATCTACCGCATGTCTTCCATAGCCAAGATAGCGGATTGCTTCCTTTATCCGCATTTCCATCGGCATTACCTCAAAATCTCTGACAGATTTGTCATAATCGCTGCCGCCACTTCCGGCTTATTCATTGAGTAAATATGGATGTGATCAATTCCGTTGGCGATCAGATCAATGATCTGGTCTGTCGCATAAGCGATTCCCGCCTGCTTCATCGCTTCCGGCTTCTCCCCGAAACGGTCTAAGATCGCATGGAACCGCTGCGGCAGAACCGTTCCGGATAATTTGCAGATTCTCGTCATCTGTCTGCTGTTTGTGACAGGCATGATTCCCGGGAGTACCGGAACAGTAATCCCTTTTTCCCGAATACGATAGAGGAAGTTATAGAGAATCGCATTGTCAAAAAACATCTGCGTTGTAAGAAAATCCACTCCACAGTCTACCTTCTGCTTCAGATAAGCGATGTCATCTTCTTTGTGTTCATTTTCCACATGGCCCTCTGGATAACATGCCGCCCCAATGCAAAAATCGCCCTGCTTTTTAATCTCTCGGATCAGTTCATATGCGTAATGATACTGGTCTGTCTCCGGAAATTCCCGCCCTTCCGGAATATCTCCGCGCAGTGCCAGGATATTTTCAATCCCCTCCGCCCTTAATCGGTCTACCACCGACAACACTTCCTCTTTTGTCGAAGAAGCACAGGTCAGATGCGCCAGGCTGGTCACACCCATTTTCTTTTGAATATCCGAGGCAATCTGTACAGTATTCTTGCTCGTTCCGCCTCCTGCGCCGTAAGTGACGCTTATGAACGCAGGTGCAAGCTTCGCGATCTGCTCTGTGGCGCTTAAAACGGCCTCAATTCCTGCATCCGTCTTTGGTGGAAAAATCTCAAATGAAATATGTATTTTGTTCTCCTGTAATTTATCTATAATCTTCATCTTCTCGTAATCTCCTTAGCTGCAATATTCTCATGCTGTTATTTTGGGTGTGCCTTAGATCAAATCATCGTACAACTGCTCATACTGCTTTGCAGAATTATCCCAGGAAAAATCCTGCTGCATTGCATGTTCTACAATCTTATTCCAATCTCTCTTCTTATCATAATAAATATGTTCTGCATAACGTATGATGTCCATCATCTCATGTGCATTGTAGTTTGCAAAACTGAATCCGGTTCCGGTCTTGTCAAATTCATTGTACGGAACCACCGTATCTTTCAGTCCTCCCGTCTCTCGCACGATCGGAAGTGTTCCGTAGCGCAGACTCATCAGCTGACTTAATCCACATGGTTCAAATAGTGATGGCATTAAAAACGCATCGCACGATGCATAGATCTTATGTGACAGTGCTTCTGAATAATAAATGTTCGCCGAGACTTTTCCCTGATACTTCCATGCAAAATGGCGGAACATATTCTCATAGCGTTCTTCTCCGGTTCCAAGTACGACAAGCTGGATATTCTCCTGACATAACTCATCCATCATGTAGGCAATCAGATCCAATCCTTTCTGGTCTGTCAGTCTTGATACGATTCCGATCATCATGGTCTTTGCGTTTTTCTCCAGTCCAAGTTCTTCCTGAAGCGCCAGTTTATTTTTCGCTTTCTCTTTGCGGAAATTTTCCACCGAGAAGTTATTCGTAATCAATTCATCTGTCTTTGGATTATAGACATCATAATCTATTCCGTTCACGATTCCCTGCAGGCAGTTTGCCCGTGCACGCATCAGCCCATCAAGATTTTCTCCATAAAACGGCATCTTGATCTCCTCTGCATAAGAGTTACTCACCGTTGTAATGCGATCTGCATAGACAATTCCGCCTTTCAGATAGTTGGCATCCTTGTATGCTTCAAGCTTATCCGGAACAAAATAGTAATCCGGCAATCCTGTGATATCCCTCACCGTCTTTGTATCCCACGTTCCCTGGAATTTCAGATTATGTATCGTCATGATCGTCTTAATGTTCCGATAGTATTCATTGGAATACCGGAAATTATCAAGATAAATCGGGATCAACCCTGTCTGCCAATCATGGCAATGAATGATATCCGGCCGGAAATCGATCACCGGAAGCGTACTTAAAACTGCCTTGGAGAAAAAGGCAAATTTCTCAATGTCTTCATAGATATTGCCATAAGGGGCAAACCCATTAAAATAAAATTCATTGTCAATAAAATAAAATGTCACACCATCGTGCACATATTCCAACACACCGACATACTGTGTTCTCCAATTCAAGTCCATATAAAAATGAGTCCGATACTCTAATTTTTCTTTCCACTCTTCTTTCATACACATATATTTCGGAAGCATGACTCTGACATCATACTTCTCTTTATCAAAGTATTTCGGCAGCGAACCTACAACATCTGCAAGTCCCCCGGTCTTGATAAACGGCACACACTCTGACGCTGCGAACAAAATCCTTTTCATATGATTCCCTCCAAACTTTTTACTTTCTGTTATTATATCGTATTTTCAGAAAAATGAAAAGACATAAGATAGAACTGAGTCCTTTTTATTCCACAAGCTGCCTGCGTCTTCCTCTCAGACGGATAGTATCCGCAAGAAGTGCGATAAATTCCGAGTTAGTCGGTTTCCCCTTTCCGCTGCTGACCGTATATCCGAACATTTCATCGATCGTCTCCAATTTCCCCCTCGTCCATGCCACCTCAATCGCATGGCGGATCGCCCGCTCTACCCGGCTTGATGTTGTCTGATTTTTCTTCGCAACAGTCGGATAGAGGATTTTTGTAATTGCATTTAGCACATCCATATCTTCCACAGCCATTATGATCGCATCCCGCAGATAATGATATCCTTTGATATGTGCAGGAATCCCAATCTCGTGAATCATATCGGTTACTTCCTCCTCAAGATCATACTCCGGCAGATCTTTCCTGCTGCTTTCCAGTTCCCGGTCCGGGGCTGCCGGGCGGTAAACTCGATTCACATGTTTGATCTTATCTAACAGCATCCGGTTATTAAACGGCTTCATAATATAGTAATTCGCTCCTTTTTCAAAGGCATCTTCTGTCATTTGTTCCTGTCCGACAGCTGTCACAACGATAAAACTCGGATGCTTTTTGATTTTTTTATCTGTATTGATCTGTTCCATCACACTCAATCCGTCCATTTTCGGCATGATCAGATCCAAAAGGACGACATCCGGCTGTTTTTGTTCTATAATTTTGCACATATCCTCCCCATTGTTCGCTTTTCCAACCAGTGTCAGTTCCTTGTCCCGATCGATCAGTTCCCCAAGAAGATCCAACATTCTCTCATTATCGTCAGCAATAGCTACATTCAGTTTTCCCATGGCTACATCCTCCTTCAATTTCTGCCTTCATTCCACAGCATTCATTATAGACTTGCCATAGGTGGCGAATCAAGAAAAAGGGTTCCTCATTATTCGACAGTCCTGTCAGGATTTTACATGTTCCAACATATTTTCGATAAAAATACCATAGCCTTTCTTCGCATCCTGCACAAACACATGAGTTACCGCTCCAATGATCTTGTCATTCTGGATGATTGGGCTTCCGCTCATCCCCTGGATAATCCCGCCCGTCTTCTCAAGAAGTTCTTTATCTGTCACTTCCAACACGATCCCCTTATTGACTTCCCGCTCCGAGAGATCCACTTTCAATATATTGACATCATATTCTCTGACAACACCATCTACACAGCACCTGATTTTTGCCGGTCCTCTTTGGATCTCTGTCTTTCTCCCTGCTTTCAGCGGTGTCTCATCCGCAAATAATTCATGGATCCGGTCTACCGTACCGAATATTCCCGCATCTGTATTTTCCGTGATCTCCCCGAGAATATTATATCGGTTGTACACGATCACACCTTCCATCCCGCCTGGACTTCCATCCTCCCCTTTCTGGATTGCACTGATACTTGTTTCGTAGAGACTTCCTTTGGCGATTTCCAAAAGCTCATTGGTATCTACATCGTGGATTCCATGCCCAAGTGCACCAAACTGACTATTTCCATTTAAGAAAGTCACTGTGCCAAGTCCCTGGGCATTGTCCCGCACCCAGATTCCGAGACGATATTCTTCCTCACTGCTTTCCACTGCCTTCAGCCGCACATCTACGGGCTGGTCTTTTCTGCGAAGATGAAGCACAACATTTTCATCATCAAGCTTTTTTACTGCCGCAATCAATTCTTTTTTGTTTGTGATCACCTCATCATTGATCCCTGTAATATAATCTCCCTGTCGAACGATATGATCTGCCGGTTTATATTTATCTCCGTCTGTCCCCTCGATCGCATCTGTTCCCAGCACCATCACACCGTTCGTCTCCATATATATCCCGATTGGCATTCCCCCGGGAATCAGATATTCCTCGCTGATTTCCTCCGTACTCACTTCTCTTTTCTGCGAGATTGTCTGATATTTTACGATGCAGGCGCCACCGCCTACCAGCACCGTGAACAGAAGAAGGATCATCAGACTCCTCCGATACCAGTATTTTCTCACACTTCATTCCTCCCAACATAAAAAGATTGCACGACTGTACATTCCTCACAGTATATTTTTTCTTCCGCAAGATTCCAAAACCTTCCTTTGGAGAAAAATAAGACAGACACTTTCATGTCTGCCTTAGTATATGGAATTTTATCTGATTCACTCTGATTTTCTTTTGGAAAGTTCTGCCATTTTTTTCAATTCAACAGCGCTTTGCCGGATCGACTCTGTCACTGCAGATCCTCCGAGCAATCTGGAAAGTTCTGCCACAGACTCTTCCTCCGTCAACTCATTGATCGCAGTCTTTGTCACCCCATCCTGCACCGTCTTCTCGATCACATAATGGGCATCTGCCATCGCTGCAATCTGCGCAAGGTGCGTAATACAAATGACCTGATACTCTTTTGCAAGCATTCCCATCTTCTCTGCAACTTTTCCCGCAGTAATCCCACTGATTCCAGTGTCAATCTCGTCAAAGATCAATGTAGCAATCTCTTCTCGATATGCGAGAACTGTTTTGATCACAAGCATGATCCTCGACAATTCTCCTCCGGATGCCACCATGCCCAGTGGCCGCAGCGGCTCTCCAGGATTCATCGACACAAGAAATTCTGGCTCATCGATCCCATCTTCCCTGCATTCCAAAAGTCTGGTAAACTTCATTTCAAACTGCACATCGAGGAAATTTAAATCTTTCAGGCCGAGCCGGATCCTCTCCACAAAAATCTGTGCCTGTTTTTGTCGAATCTCCGACAGTTCTTCCGCAAGAACTTCCAGTTTTCTACAGGATTCCTCATATTTTTTTTGGAGGGATGCAATATAATTTTCATAGTCATGAAGCTTTTCCAGCTTTTCCTCCACCTGACCGGCATATTTTTCGATCTCTTCCACAGAATTTCCATACTTGGATTTCAAACGATTGATCTCGTTGAGCCTGATCTCCACCTCCTGGAATTCTTCCGGGGAAAATTCTACAGAGTTTCTCGCCGCAGAAAGTTCATGGTTAAAATCATTTAACAGATTCTCTATCTCTGACAACTGCTCATACAAACTTTCTGCCAGTGGATCACAGCCGGAAATTTCCTGAAAAATACGAACTGCCCGACTAATGCAGTCTGCAGCATTTCCTCCGCCATTGTCACTTGTATAAGCATAAGCTTCCTCCATATGCTCCGCCATCCGTCTCCCGGTCAGCATCCGCTTATACTGTTCCTCCAACAAATCATCTTCACCAGGTTTTAACTCTGCCTTTGTAATCTCCTCCAGCTCAAAAGAAAGAAAATCTTCCTCTCTCCTCCTGCTGTCCTCATCTTTGATCGCAAGTGCAAGTTCTTTTTCGTTCTCCTTGCAGCTGTTCCATGCCTCTTTGACCTTATCTTTCAGATCTCCGATCTCTTCTCTTGCAAACAAGTCTAAAAAAGCAAGATGATTCTTCCGGTGGATCAATGTCTGATGCTCATGCTGTCCGTGAATGTCGATCAGAATCGTCGCCACATCTTTTAGAATCCGTGTTGTTACCGTTTCCCCATTGATCTTGCTGACACTTCGTCCATCCATCAGTTTTCTGCTTAAGATCAATTGTCCCTCTTCCGGATAAATATCAAGTGCTCTCAGCTGTGCCTCCTGGGACGGATGTTCCACAGTAAATACCAGTTCTACTAATCCGTAAGCAGCTCCTTTTCGCAGCATCTCAGCAGAATACTTCCCGCCAAGTGCCAATCCGATAGAGCCTAGAATAATTGATTTTCCGGCACCGGTCTCTCCTGTCAGAATGTTTAATCCTTTTTTAAATTCTACTTCGATCTCATCGATCAGCGCTAGGTTCTTTACATGTAAATTTTGTAACATCTGTTTCTCCTGCCGTTACAATACAATTTTTCTTATTTTTTCCATCACAATTTTCGTCTCTTCTGTGCTGCGGACTGCACACATGATCGTATCATCTCCCGCAATACAGCCGACAACTTCGTACCACTGCATCGAATCAATGGATGCGGCGACCGCCATCGCCATTCCGGATACGGTTTTGACTACCAGTATATTTTGCGCCATCTCCATCGAAACATACCCGTCTTTTAGAATCCGCATGTATTTTTCCTTCATATCCTTTTCCGGAACCTGAAGGATCACATACTTCTGTTTTCCATTTTCCCCCGCAACTTTCGTAAGCCGCAGATCACGGATATCTCTTGAAACAGTCGCCTGCGTCACTTGAAAACCTGCTTTGTTCAGCTGTTCTGCCAGCTCTTCCTGGGTCTCAATATTATACTGGTTGATTAATTCTACAATCTTTGCATGCCGACTTACTTTCATCTTATTTAATTTCCTTTCATTTTCTTGCGCAGCGTCTCCAGAAAACTCTCCTCACTCAGCTTTAAAAGTTTGGCAGTCTTTTCAGAACGGCTGATCGTAATACGGTCTCCTGTATAGACCGGAATCACATCCGCTCCGTCAAACGTCACGCTCGCCTCCTCAACCGTATCTCCTTTTCCTTTTCCGATCTCGATCACGATCTCGTCTTCCGCCGAAAGTACGATACTGCTTGTATTTAAAGCGTGTGAACAGATCGGTGTGATCACAAACATCTCTGCCGTCGGTTCCACGATCGGTCCGCCCGCTGACAGGTTGTACGCGGTAGAGCCTGTCGGCGTCGAGATGATCACTCCATCTGCCTGGTAAGAATTTAAAAGCTGTCCATTGACATAAATATTGAAATGGATCACACGGATACTTCCGGCACGCGCCACAACAATATCGTTGAGCGCGATATCTTCCTTTCTTCCTTCAAGCTTTCCTTGCAACATCATCCGGCGTTCCGGAAGAAACGCCCCGCAAAACAGCTTTTCCAGACTTTCTTCGATCTTTGGAAGTTCAATCTCTGTCAAATATCCGAGTGTCCCCATATTCACTCCGATCAACGGAAGATGCTTGTTCCTCAATTCTCTGACCGCCTGGATCAACGTTCCGTCTCCTCCCAGCGTCAGGACACAGTCTGTCTCTTTTGGAATCTGGTCTGTAAGGAGATTGCCCTCTTCATCTCGCTCACATAAGATACAAGTTCTGCCGCGCTTTTCTATATAATCTTGTATCTGCCTTGTCACCTCATAATTTTCATCTTTACTGTAATTCGTAATGATGTAAAACGTTTCCATAACGTACCTCTCTCGCTTTTATTTTGCCAGCGCCTCAAACGCTGCCTCCACTACCTGATATAGTGCACCTTCCATATCCGGCAGATTGCTTCCCGCTTCGCTTTTCTTTAAATGTACCAGATATTCAATATTTCCCTCCGGTCCTTTGATCGGCGAAAATTCAATGCCGAGAATCTGAAATCCGATTGATGCCGCATAGGACGTGACCAGTTTGATCACCTCGTGGTGAGTACTTTTCTCGCGGACAACTCCCTTCTTCCCTACTTTCTCTCTTCCGGCCTCAAACTGTGGCTTGATCAGGGCAACAATCTCCCCATCCGGTTTTAAATAGTTGCGGATCGGTTCCAGCACTTTTGTCAGCGAGATAAAAGACACATCAATGGAAGAAAAATCAATTTCCTCTCCAAGATCTTCCGGTGTCACATACCGGATATTTGTCTTCTCCATACATACAACCCGGTCATCTTGTCTGAGTTTCCACGCAAGCTGTCCTCTCCCTACATCGATCGCGAACACCTTTCTCGCACCATTCTGGAGCATACAATCTGTAAATCCCCCTGTAGAAGAACCAACATCCGTGCAGACTTTTCCTTCCAGATCTACATCAAAATTGGCGATTGCTTTCTCAAGCTTTAATCCGCCGCGGCTGACATACGGCATTGTGTGCCCCTTGATCTCAATCTGAACCTCATCTGAGAAAGTGGTTCCCGCCTTGTCCTCCCGCTGTCCTTCCACAAATACATTGCCGGACATGATGATCGCCTTCGCCTTCTCTCTTGACTCTGCAAGATTCCGCTTTACAAGTAATACATCTAAACGCTCTTTCATCTATTTCTACTCCTGCTGTCTTTTCTGGTACACGGACAGGATCCGCTCTGTGATCGTATCCGCATCCAGCATTACTTCTTTTCTTAATACTTCTATATTTCCATGTTCCACATACTCATCTGGAATTCCGAAGGACTCTACCTGAACGGGAAGTCTTTTCTTCTCCACATAGGCAAGCACCTGAGCTCCATACCCTCCGGCCAGTACATTTTCCTCAATCGTCACGTAAAGTGTATGTGACTTAGAAAGTTCCTTCAAAAGTTTTTCATCCACCGGCTTGACAAATCGACTGTTGACCAGTGTGCTTTGAATTCCTCTCTCTCTTAAGGAATCACTCACCTGCAAGGCCGTCTCCATCATATGTCCGACACTGAGAAGAACTATTCCTTCTCCAGCTTGGATCACTTCACTCTTTCCATATTCGATCGGCGCGCGGAACTCTTCCAGTCCTGTATACGCTGTTCCTCTTGGATAACGGACCGCGACCGGCCCCGGATACTGGATTGCAAAACGGAGCATATCCGCAAGTTCCCACTTGTTTTTCGGCGTCATCACCGTCATATTTGGGATTGTCGATAAAAATGATAAGTCAAACACACCCTGGTGCGTCTCTCCATCACTCCCCACAAGCCCTGCGCGGTCGATTGCAAATACAACCGGGAGATTCTGCAGGCAGACGTCATGGATCAGCTGGTCATACGCCCGCTGTAAAAAAGAGGAATAGATTGCAACCACCGGCTTAAGCCCTGCCGCTGCAAGTCCCGCCGCAAATGTCACTGCGTGCTCTTCTGCAATTCCCACATCAAAAAATCGATCCCGGTAGGTTTTGGAAAATGGAACCAATCCTGTCCCGCCTGCCATCGCTGCGGTAATCGCCACCAGCTTTGGCTCCTTCTTCGCCTCTCGGTAGATCACTTTGGAAAAGACATCGGTGTAAGAATCTTCCCCTGCTTTTTCCTTTGCCTGTCCGGTCTCAATATCAAACGGACCTGTCCCATGAAACTGGGACGGATATTTCTCCGCCGGGAGATATCCTTTTCCTTTTGTTGTAATCACATGTACCAATACGGCATTCTGAAGTTTCTCTGCTTCCTTAAAAGCCCGACACAATGCCTTAAGATCGTGCCCGTCCACCGGGCCAAGATAGGTGATCCCCATATCTTCAAAAAACATTCCCGGAACAAACAGCTGCTTGATTCCGCTCTTCGCTTTCCGAATATGTCCTGTCACTCTCGCTCCAATATACGGCAGCTTCCCTAATCCCGCCTCCACACCCTTTTTCAATCCGGTGTAGGCACTCGCTGTTCGAAGACCATCCAAATACTTCGACATGCCTCCTACATTTTCTGAGATAGACATATTGTTGTCATTGAGCACAATAATAAAATTACTCTTTAATCCTGCCGCATTGTTGAGTGCTTCATATGCCATCCCGCCGGTCATGGCGCCATCCCCGATGACAGAGATGACTTTATGATCTTGTCCTAGGATCTCCCGTGCCTCTACATACCCAAGTCCTGCCGAGATGGATGTGGAACTGTGCCCGGTATCAAACGCATCGCAATCGCTTTCTTTCCGCTTTGGGAACCCGCTCATCCCACCATATTTCCGCAGATCATCAAACCCGGCTTTTCTGCCGGTAAGCAGTTTGTGCGTATACGCCTGATGCCCCACATCCCAGATAATCTTATCCTCCGGCAGGTCAAAAATCAGGTGCATCGCCATCGTCAGTTCTACTACGCCAAGATTAGAAGCCAGATGTCCGCCAGTCACACTGATTTTCTCGATCAGAAAATCCCGGATCTCCTGGGCAAGCACTTCAAGCTCCTCCGGCTTTAATTTTTTTATATCATTTGCTTTCTGAATTTTTTCCAGTACCATAGGCACTCCCTCTATTTCTCCCGATGTATCAACTCCTGCAAGAGCTGCTCCAGATAGGCATTCTCCCTCTGCAGACTCCTTAACAGAGCAATCGCCTCCTCAGAAATCTGTTCTACATCCTTTTTTGCTTTCTCTAATCCGAAGAGCGTCACATAAGTCGTCTTCTCATTCTTCTGATCGCTGAAAACTGGTTTGCCGAGCACTTCTTCTGTACTTGTAACATCAAGAATGTCATCCTGAATCTGAAATGCGATCCCAATCTTCTTCGCGACCTGCTCGATCACTGCAACTTCCTCTTCTTCTGCTCCCGCCAGAATCGCACCGATCATCATGGCACTTTCTAAAAGCGCTCCTGTCTTCAGCTCATAAATAAAAGAAAGTATATCTTCTGTGATATTCTTTCCAGAAGCACTGACATCTACGACCTGCCCTCCGATCATCCCATAGATACCTGCTTTCTTTGCAAGCACCTGAAGTGCTTTCCCGATCCGGGTTGCCTCCTCCGGCGCTTCCTCAAATGCAGTGCATGCTGTCTCAAACGCATAATTTAACAATGCATCTCCGGCAAGGATCCCCATGTCTTCCCCATATACGATGTGTGTCGTCTTCCTTCCTCTCCGGTAATCATCATCATCCATCGCCGGAAGGTCATCGTGTACGAGCGAATAGGTATGGATCATCTCGATTGCCGCCATGAACGGTCTGACGGTCTTTGCGGCACCTCCAAACATCTGGAAGGTCTCCCAAAGAAGCATCGGACGGAGTCTTTTCCCTCCTGCCATCAGACTGTATTCCATCGCCTCCATGATGACCTGCTGCTTTCCTTCCTGCACAGGAAGATACGCCTTTAGGATCTGTTCGATCTCCTCTGTTTTCTTTCTTTTCTCGTCTCTAAAATTCATGGCATTCTCCATTTTCTTCTAATATCTGTATCTGTTTTTCCACTGTATCGATCTTGTCATTGCATGACTTCAAGAGTTCTATTCCTCTGTGATAAAGTGAAAAAGACTGTTCCAAAGAAAGTCCCGGCTCTTCCATCTGCCGCATCATTCCATCCAGTTCTTGAAACAGTTCCTCCAGTGTTCTATTATCTTTGACTGTGCTTTCCGCCATCTTCTGCCTCCTTTTCCACTTCCGTCACCTGTGCGTGTATCGTTCCGTCTGTCACTTTAATGGAAAGGAGTTCGCCTGGGCAGACATCTTCGATTTTTCGAATATTGACTCCAATCTCATTCTGTACATAAGAAAATCCCTGTCCCAATTTTCTGACCGGAGAAAGTCCGTTGAGACGCTCTGCTCGCACAGACAGACCGTGCTTTGCTTCCTTTAACCGCTCCTGCATCTTCTGCCTAAACCGTTCTTCCAAATCCACTGCCTGTTGCCGTTTCTCATTTAGCTTCACCTGCGGATGCAGATAAGAAAGCCTCTGCGCCCGCTGCATAACCTGATTTCGCTTCTCTTCCACCACGTGCGAAAGTGCACGTTTTAGCTTCCTTTCCGTCTCATCCAAATATACGCGGACAACATCGTATTCATAAACCGCAAGCTCCGCTGCCGCAGAAGGTGTCGGCGCACGAAGATCTGCTACATAGTCAGCGATTGTTGTGTCGGTCTCATGTCCCACCGCTGAAATGACCGGGGTCTGACATGCAAAGATCGCCCGGGCAACAATCTCCTCGTTAAATGCCCAAAGATCCTCGATCGAACCGCCGCCTCTTCCTACAATGATTACATCTACGCCGAATGCATCCAGTCTTCGTATCCCGTCTGCAATGCTTTCTGCAGCATCTTCTCCCTGTACAAGTGCAGGGCACAAATACAGCTGCACATAAGGATTCCTCCTGGACGCAATATGAATGATATCCCGGACTGCCGCCCCCGTAGGCGCTGTTACAATCCCAACCGTGCTGGCAAATGGAGGAATCGGTCGCTTATATTCCTGCTCAAACATCCCCATCTCTTCCAATTCCTGCTTCAGCTTCTCAAACTTCTCATATAGCAATCCAGCCCCATCTAAGATGATCTCTTTCGCATAGAGTTGATATCTGCCGTCGCGCTCATAGACATTGACACTTCCAAGAACGATGACTTGCTGCCCTTCTCTCATCCGAAAAGCAAGACCGCCTCTCTGTCCGGCAAACATCACGCAGGCGATCGTCCCTGTCTCATCCTTGAGGGAAAAATAAATATGTCCGGAAGTGTGATATTTGCAGTTTGACACTTCTCCTTTCACATAGATGCGCCCAAGCATGAAATCTTGTGTAAACATATTTTTAATGTAAGAATTGACTTGACCGACGGAATATACACTGCGCATGGCACTACCTCGAATTGACGATCTTTCCAAGAACTCCGTTGATGAAAGACGGACTCTCTTCACCACCATATCTCTTCGCCAGTTCTACTGCCTCGTTGATTGCAACCCCCTGCGGCACTTCCTCATCCCACTCAATCTCATAAACTGCAAGACGAAGAATAGTCAGGTCTACTTTTCCCATTCGGGATGTCTTCCATCCTGTCACGGAAGCATTGATCTTCTCATCGATCATCTCCACCTTCTCCGCAATTGCGGCATATTTTGTGCGAATGTATTCTTTCTCTGTGTCCTTTGCCGATTCCAGCTCTTCCAGATAAAGTGCAAGCTGCTCTTCCATCTCTTCCTTCGGTTGAAACTCGATGCGGAATAATATTCTAAAAATGTGTTCTCTAAGTTCTGATCTTCCCATTGTATACCTCACTGTCTGTTTTTTCAAAGGTTATCTCTTCGATAGGCTCTATTATACTACATAACCTTCCATATTGCAAAATAGAATTCAGCACACGAAAAGAGATTATGAAAACCTTTCATAATCTCCCTGTGAGCCGTGATTTTTTCAAATCTATTCTTCACCCATGTCTACACCCGCAATACGGATATTGACATCCGCAACGGTAAGCCCGGTCATATTCTCCACCGCCGCTTTGACTTTCTCCTGAATCTTTGCTGACACATCCATGATGTTATAGCCATATTTCAGGACAAGCGCCAGAGATACTGTCACGATTCCTTCCAGCACATCCACCTTCACACCTCTGGATAAATTCTTCATTCCCAGTCGTGCGATCAGGTCATTTGTGATATTTCCTGCCATGGAAGCAACCCCTTCTACCTCTGTGGCTGCCAGAGCTGCAATGATCGCAACTACTTCATCGGCGATCTTTACTTCTCCGAGATTCGGATCCTGATGTATCGTATACGTATTTCTTTCGTCTTTTACCATTTCTAAAACCTCCTGTCTGGTTTGCTGTCTGTTATGGTTATTATAACAAATTTCTCATTATTTGCAAACAAAAAACTTTAAGAACGGCCAAATTCAGACAGAACGAGTCCCTCGTTTCGATCCAGTGTCATACGGATGCTCCAGCTATTGACAAACAGAAGAAGCGGACGATCCTTTAAGTCCTTGATCTTCTTCATGTCAGAAGTTCCGATTACTTTATCAAGATCAATGTCTGTATTCTCAATCCAGCGGATGTGCTCATATGGAAGCTGATCCATGCGGATCTCCACATTGTATTCATTTTCCAGACGGTATTTTAATACGTCAAACTGAAGCACACCGACAACTCCGACGATAATTTCTTCCATCCCGGTGTTGTACTCCTGAAAAATCTGGATCGCACCTTCCTGAGCAATCTGATTAATTCCTTTGATAAACTGCTTCCGCTTCATCGTATCCACCTGACGTACTCTGGCAAAATGTTCCGGTGCAAAAGTCGGAATTCCCTCATAGCAGAACCGCTCTGCTGAAGTCGTAAGAGTATCCCCGATCGAGAAGATTCCCGGATCAAACACACCGATGATATCTCCTCCGTAAGCCTTCTCTACCATCTTCCGCTCACTTGCCATCATCTGCTGCGGCTGAGAAAGACGCACCTTTCTTCCTCCCTGCATGTGATATACTTCCATGCCCGCCTCAAACTCACCGGAACAGATCCGCATGAACGCAATACGGTCACGATGCGCCTTGTTCATATTTGCCTGGATCTTGAAGACAAATGCAGAGAAATCCTTCTCAGTCATCGGGTCAATCTCTCCTTTATCTGACTTTCTCGGAAGCGGCGAAGAAGTCATAGAAAGGAAATGCTGTAAAAATGTCTCCACACCAAAGTTCGTGAGCGCAGAGCCGAAAAATACCGGAGAAAGTTCTCCCTTGCTTACCAGCTCCTGGTCAAACTCAGCACTTGCTCCGTCTAACAGTTCCACTTCTTCCTCCAAAAGAGAAAGTGCATCTTCCTCGATCAGTGTACTCAGCTCCGGATCATCCAATGAAATTTTCTTCACTTCTCCCATTTTTGTTCCTTTTTGTGTATCTGAGAACAGTTCAATTTCCCGATGTTCTCTGTCATAGACACCTTTAAATGCCTTTCCGGAACCGATTGGCCAGTTGACCGGACAGGTTGCAATCCCCAGTTCTTTCTCGATATCGTCCAGCAATTCAAACGTATCTCTCGCCTCACGATCCATCTTATTGATAAAGGTAAAGATCGGGATATGACGCATTACACAGACTTTAAATAGCTTTCTCGTCTGCGCCTCCACACCTTTGGATGCATCGATCACCATCACCGCAGAATCCGCAGCCATCAGTGTACGATAAGTATCCTCCGAGAAGTCCTGATGTCCCGGTGTATCCAGAATGTTAATGCAATATCCATCGTAGTTGAACTGAAGCACGGAGGAAGTCACTGAGATTCCTCTCTCTTTCTCAATCTCCATCCAGTCTGATACTGCATGTTTTGCGGTCGCCTTCCCTTTGACAGATCCTGCCTGATTGATCGCGCCGCCGTATAATAAAAATTTCTCGGTCAATGTCGTCTTACCGGCATCGGGATGAGAAATAATCGCAAATGTTCTTCGTTTCTTTATTTCATTCGTAATATTTGACATAATGTTCTCCTGCTTTGCTTTTTTTCAACGTTTCTATTATAGCAACTCTTTTTTTGTTTATCAACAAAAACTATTTTTCTTCTGCCTTTGCCTCTTCTTCCCCACTATGTATCGGTGTGATTACGATATTCTGCGGGGCAATCCCTGTTTTTCTTGTGACGATATCTTCAATCTGTGCACGATTAGCATCTGTCAGATCTGCGTTGCTTACAACCACATCTGCACTGTCCACCGTCAGATTGACGACCGTCTCTGAAAATCCCTTCGATGCAAGAAGTGTCTCCACTGCCACTTCCTTCTCAGACAGATCCGTCAACTGGATCATCTCATTGACTGCCTGCTGCTTCTGCTCTTCACCGATCTCCGCATTATCAATGATCGCCTGAAGTGTCTCCTTATTCTTTGCGCGCACTTGTTCTCTGGAAACTTTTGCCTCCGCTACTACTTTATTCGCCTCCCCACTTGTAAGTACTGCCTCCCCCGGTGTTCCATCTACCGAATCCTCCAGCACTGCCTCCTTGTCTGTACTCTCAATATCTCCTGCCGTCTCAGCCAGCTCCTGCTCAGAGATATCAAGCAATTCTTTGTTCGCCAGTTCTCCGCTCGTCTCCTTCCCTTCTGCTCCTCCAAACAGCTTTCCGGAATAGTTCAAGTATCCCGCCACCGCGATCATAACTGCCAGTGTTGCAATGATTACCTGATTCTTCTTAAATAGTTTTTTCAAAATGAACCCTCCTTCTTTGAATCACTCTGCTTCATTATTTTAATTTTATGCGTTTCGATACCAAATAATGCCTGCACTGCCTCCGTGATTTCCTTTCGCACGACGGCATCATCCCCTCCGGCTGCACTTACAAGCACTCCTTCCACCTGAGGGTGTACTTCCTTTCGCACATACGGTGTATGCGCTCCTTGCGCAGTATCTTCAAACACTGTTTCCTCTCGTCTTGCAGACTCGCTTTTCTCCAAATCTTTCTCCACGACTTTCTCTGCCGATGTGCGAAACGTAATCATCACCCGCACCTTTCCCACACCTTCGGTCCGTTTTAAGATATCTTCCAATTCCCGCTCCATCGTTTCCCGATACGTATCCAAATCCGTCGTCTTTCTATCATCTGCCTCACTCGTTCTTTCTTTTCCCAAGCTTTCACCCGGTTTCGGAGTCGGAATTGCAATGATCACAAGAAGGATCCCGACAAGAAGCACGACCAGCAGTTGATGTTTCTTAGGAAATCCTTCTGGAAATTTCCAGTCCCACCGTTCCCTATTCACTGTACTCTTCCCCTCCTTCTTTTTCTCTTTCCTCAGCGCTTTCTTCTTCCTGCATTCTGTCTTGTTGTGGATTGTTGCCGCCATAGTCTTTTGGAAGATAATCTTCCGGGCAGATTTCCTTAAGGTACTTTGTCTGCTCCTCGATCTTTCGCAATTCCTCCTCATAAGTATGCTTCTGAAACACTTCTTCAAAAGTTTTTTCCATTCCGGCAACCTTTAGCAGCGGACTGATCACAAGCAAGATCAATAAAAGTCCTGTAAAAAACTTCAGATACTTCCGGTATCCATCACCGGGGATCAAATGAAGTGCCGCTGTCATAAGCACCATATAAAACGCAATATTTTCCACCCATTGATACAGTCCCTCTGTCATCTTTCTCTCCTTCAAATGCATTAAGTGGTCGATGCTGTGACGATCACGATCGTCAGTAGAAACAGTAATCCCGTCGTAAAGATTATCCTCAGCAGAAGCTGATACCCTTTGCCGATTCCAGAAATGCAGCCGACAATCCGCTGATCCGATACCGGCTGGATCACCGCCGCCACCAGTTTGTAGAGAAATGCGACCACTGCGACCTGCAAAAACGGAACCGCACAGATTCCTACGCAGATGATGGCGCCGGTAATCCCGATACTGTTCTTGATAAGAACGGTTGTCCCAAGAACAACCTCCGTCATTCCTCCAATTGCATCCCCGATCCCGGGAATTGCCTCTGCAGTCTTTGTCACCACCCCTCTCTTGACAGAATCGATCACCGGAAGCAGCATTCCCTGAACAAGATTCAGACCAACGACACATGCAAGAAGTGTCTTAATGCTCCAATCGATTCCCGTGTGGATCAGATCTGCCATTTTCGATAAATATTCTTCGGAAGAAAGATGATTCAATAACTCCAATATGGTATAGACCTGTACAAATGGAAGCAGGACATTCAAGATCAAAAGCTCCACAAGAAAGATTAAAAATAAAACCAGATTATAAAACGCTGCCGATGTCACGCCCCCATTTGCAACGGCTACTGCGAGAAAGTAGACCGGTCCAAGGACCTTCATAAATGAAGTCAGAATGGTAAGTCTCTGCGCTGTAAGATCTGTCATCATCCGAAAACCATTTAAGCACACGTTAAATAATAAAAGATACAAAAGATAAAAACTAATCTCTGAAATCTGGCGGTTTGGAAATATACCGGAAAAATTGGCAAATACAGCCGCAATCACTGCAAGCATCAATATATACACAAGACTCTTTTTGCTCTGCCCAAACTCATAGGCAACCTGATCTTTCACAAACTGTCCTGCCGCCTCAAACGACATCGGAAGATCTCCTTTTTCAACCTCTTTCACCATCTTGGAAAAATCCATCTTCCCTTCCGGGAACATGCTTTCGAGCGCCCCTGTCACTTCCTCAAAGCCAAACTCTCCGAAAAGAGCCTCCTCCACAGCTTCCTTTGCCTCCTTAAGCGCCTGCTCTTCTTCTATCTCCGATGCCTCTGCATGCGCTGTCGACAAAAAAAGCAACAGCAGCGCAAACAGAATTCTTGTCCACCATGCTTTTTTTCTGTCCCATACCGGTTTCTGCTCTTTCATGTGCCTCCTCCCAACTCCCATTTTCACTACGTTAAAAATGCATGGATCGTCTCCAACAACGCCAGCAGGATCGGCATGCCAAGCGCCAATATCGTCAGTTTACTGAAAATCTCAATCTGGGATGCCACCGTCTGATAGCCGGCATCTTTGCAGATTCCAGAGGAAAATTCCGCTGCATAAGTGATTCCCACCATCTTTAGCAGTGTACCGATATACGCCCGGTCAATCGTGATCATATCTCCAATTGCACGAAGCGTCTCAAGGATAATCTCCAGTCTCCCTACAATATTCAGAAAAATGAAAATGCTGACCGCCACACTTAGGTAGATGCCATACTCAGATTTTCCATTTTTAAACTGAATCGCAAGCAGCGCGCCCGCCACACCCACAAGTCCAATCTGTACTGCATTCAACTCGTATCCCCCTTCTCCATCTCTTATAAGGAAAATAGCTGCTCAATGGAATGAAACAGTTCCTGAATATAGGGAAGAATCCAAAACAGTACGAGCAGAAGCCCTGCAAGACTTGTCAGAAATGCCTGTTCCTCCCGGCCACTGTGTTTTAATACCTGACATAGTACCGAGACGAGGATCCCGACTGCCGCAATCTTAAAAATAAGCTGAACACTCATGTACTCCTCCCACTAGATCAATAAAATTGTAATAAAAATCCCACTCATCACACCGAGACAGCTGCATAGTTTCTGCTTCGCAGCCAGTCCTTCCCGCACGTCTTGTACTTCCACCTTCAGTTGTTCCAGATACAGATCGATCGCCCCTTCCTGGGCATGTCCGCCGAGATACCCGATACTATTTCCAAATTCTTTTAATTCTTCTAACTCTTCCCTCGTAAGCTTTGTTGTGCAAAGTCGCTCTTCCACCGCACAAGACCATATTTCGGCAAAGGAACTTCCCGCACGTCTTGCAAGCTGTCCGGATACCTGTGTCAAAAACAAGCAGTACGGTGCCTTTACTTTTCTTGAAATGCGGGCAAATGCTTCCTCAAGCGGTGCGTGCGTGTATGCAATTTCTTCTTTTAACAACAAAAGGATCCTCCGCAGCCATTTCAGATCGTTCAGATGTCGTTTGAGATCAGCCGCCGTCAGATACCCGATTCCACTCGTCCCAAGAACGATCAAGATAATTCCGATTCCTTTCACACGCATGCCCCCTTCTCGTATTGTTCTCGGTAAAGCAGTGTTCCTCTTTCATCATAAATTCCTTCTACCTCTCCGATATGAATCCCATTTTTCAAAACAACGTAACGACCAAACCTCTTTTTCTGGATCAGCTGCTGCAGCACAGGTTTCTTTTGCACCTCTGCCATCGATGTGCCATGAACAGTTGCCAGCATACGGCATCCGCAATGCATTGCGTACTCCATCGCATGAATATCCTCCGGTGCCCCGATCTCATCGACTGCAAGTATTTTGGGAGCCATCGACCGAATCAACATGAGCATTCCCTCTGCCTTGGGACATCCATCTAAAATATCCGTGCGGATTCCAAGCTCATTCTGTGCAATCCCAAGATGACACGCCCCCAGTTCTGAGCGTTCATCGACCACGCCTACACTTTCCCCCTGAATCCATCGATTTCCGTCTGAGATCTGACGGATCAAATCCCGCAGCAATGTTGTCTTCCCACATCCCGGAGGGGAAATGATCAGCGTGTGGTACAGCTGTTGATCGTATGTAAGATACGGCAATACTTTCCCTGCACAGTCCTTTACCTCATGTGCCACCCGGATGTTGACGGATGAAATATACTGGATATTCTTTATCGTTCCCTGATCCATAATCACTTTTCCTGCCATTCCTACCCGATGTCCTCCTTCCACTGTCAGAAATCCCTGTCGCAGCTCCTCTTCAAAAGCATATAAAGAATAGCTGCTGATATAATCTACCGTCTCGCGCATTTCTGTCTTCGTGACAAGATGCGGTTTTCCATTCCGCTTTGGAATCCTCTCTTTTCCACGGATATTTAAGATTACCGGACTTCCTACACGAAGACGGATCTCCTGAAGTCCTTCCATGTCTATCTCTTCCTGGCTGATCAGTTCCTGAATCTCTCTTGCAAGAATCTGCAGCACCTGACTGTTTTTTCCGATTGCTCTGTTCATCTTTGTCCACCTCTTAAAACAGTATATGAGAAACTTGTCTGTTTAGAACCAGATTCTCACACGGAATGTATTTCGATAAGAATCCGAAGAACTTTTCTATGCAAAAAAGACTCTGCACAGATTTCTCTGTACGGAGTCTTTTTCGCATATTTATAAAATTCAACTTCTTATTCTGCTACATCTTTGATGGAGAAGCTCATTCTTCCCATCTTATCTTTTCCTAAGCAGACTACTTTGACTTTATCGCCAAGTGTCAGAACATCTTCTACATTTTTGATGCGCTCTTTGGAAATCTTGGAAATGTGTACCATTCCTTCTTTACCCGGAGCAAATTCTACAAACGCTCCAAATTCTTTGATGCTTACGACTTTTCCTTCCAGCACCTGTCCGGCTTCAAAGTCTGTGACAATGATCGCAATCATCTTCATCGCTTCTTCCATCGCCTCTGCATCTACACCGCATACAGACACTGCACCGTCATCTGTAATATCGATCTTCACACCAGTCTGTTCAATGATCGCATTGATCGTCTTTCCGCGCTGTCCGACAACATCACCAATCTTTGCAGGATCAATCTGCATCTGACGGATCTTCGGAGCGTACGGTCCAACAGAAGCACGCGGCTCTGCAATCGCCTTGCTCATTACTTCATCTAAAATATAAGTTCTTGCTTTCTTTGTGCATGCAATTGCTTCCTCGATGATCGGTCTTGTCAATCCGTGAATCTTAATATCCATCTGGATTGCTGTGATACCTTTATGTGTTCCGGCAACCTTAAAGTCCATATCTCCAAAGAAGTCTTCGAGTCCCTGGATATCTGTCAGAACGATATAGTCATCGTCTGTCTCCCCTGTCACAAGACCTGCGGAAATTCCTGCCACTGCTGATTTGATCGGAACACCTGCTGCCATCAGCGACATGCTGGATGCACATACACTTGCCTGGGAAGTAGAACCATTTGATTCAAATGTCTCTGATACCGTACGGATCGCATACGGGAACTCTGCCTCGCTTGGAAGTACCGGTACGAGCGCTCTCTCTGCAAGCGCACCATGTCCGATCTCACGACGTCCCGGTCCTCTTGACGGCTTTGTCTCACCGACAGAGTATGACGGGAAGTTATAGTGGTGCATATATCTCTTGGAAGTCTCTGCCTCATCAAGACCATCAATTCTCTGCGCCTCTGAGAGCGGTGCAAGTGTTGTAATAGTACAGATCTGTGTCTGACCTCTTGTAAACATTGCCGAACCGTGTACTCTCGGAATCAAATCAGTCTCTGCTGCAAGCGGTCTGATCTGATCGATCGCTCTTCCATCCGGACGCTTGTGATCTTTTAAGATCATCTTGCGGACAGTCTTCTTCTGATACTGATATAATGCTTCTCCTAAGAGTTCCAGCCACTCTTCGTTCTCTGCAAATGCTTCTTCTAACTTCTCACGGATCACGCGGATATTTTCTTCTCTGACTTGTTTTTCATCTGTGAATACCGCTTCTTCCATCTCTTCCGGTGTCACGATCTCTTTGATCGCCTCAAACAATTCTTCCGGCACTGCACAGCTTGTGTATGCATGCTTTTCTTTTCCACACTCTGCCACGATCGTATCGATGAACTTGATCACTTCCTGGTTCACTTCATGCGCCGCAAAGATCGCCTCGATCATCTTCGCCTCCGGTACTTCATTTGCACCTGCCTCGATCATAATGACCTTATCTCTTGTGGAAGCAACTGTCAACTGCAGATCAGAAACCGCTCTCTGTGCCGCATTCGGATTGAATACAAACTCTCCGTCGATCAGTCCTACCTGTGTAGTAGAAGTAGGCCCATCAAACGGGATGTCAGAGATTGCTGTGGCGATCGCAGAACCTAACATTGCTGTCAGTTCCGGGCTGCAGTCCGGATCCACAGACAATACGAGGTTATTTAATGTCACATCGTTTCTGTAATCCTTTGGAAACAGAGGTCTCATCGGTCTGTCAATGACACGAGATGTCAGGATCGCATTTTCAGACGCTTTCCCTTCTCTCTTGTTAAACCCTCCCGGGATCTTTCCTACCGCATATAATTTCTCTTCATATTCAACGGAGAGCGGGAAGAAATCGATGCCCTCTCTCGGTTTTTCAGATGCTGTCGCTGTCGATAATACAACAGTCTCTCCATAGTGCATCAAAGCCGCACCATTGGCCTGTGCTGCCACTCTGCCTACATCGACACGCAGAGTTCTTCCGGCTAATTCCATTTCAAATTTTTTAAACATACTGTTCTCCTTTTCTTCGCCGGCAGGCTGTACCGAAACTACTGAAAAATACATTTCTGCTTTGCACTCTGTCAACACTGCTGACAGTTCCTGCGGAAATACGCTTTTCAGTGGTCTCGGCTCATACTTTCCTGCCGTTTTTCATAAACTTCTGCACCGAATGTTTTTCATCCGGCACTTGTAACTGAAAACAAGGGATGGCACGAATAACCATCCCCTGCTAAAATCACTTTGATTATTTTCTAAGTCCTAAACGTTCAATTAAAGAACGGTATCTTTCAATATCAGTTTTCTTTAAGTAAGCAAGTAAGCCTCTTCTCTGACCTACCATTTTAAGAAGACCTCTTCTTGAATGATGATCCTTTGGATTTGCTTTAAAGTGATCTGTTAATTCATTGATTCTTGCTGTTAAGATTGCGATCTGAACTTCCGGTGAACCTGTATCTCCTTCTGTTCTTCCGTATTCTGCAATAATAGCCTGTTTCTTTTCTTTTGCGATCATGTGATGATCCTCCTTTATTCTTTCTTATTATTAATATTTGAGCGCCAGATATTAAGTAACGGTTGGAGTCTTCCAGTTACCGGATATCGGCTCGTAAATCCTTAGTTAGATTAGCATAATTGAATTTGTTTTTCAAGATTTATTTTCAATTTTCTTTTCTTTTCTCAGTTTTCGTCACTATGCACAATTCACAGTTCCCTGCGTTTAATCGCTGCAATATCTGCTTCCATCTGGCTTTTCAGCTCTTCCACAGAGGCAAACTTGCGCTCCGGCCGCACAAACGAGAGCAGTTCTACTTGAATGGTCTGTCCGTAGGTTTCTCTGTCGAACGAAAAAACATTGACTTCTAAAATCAGTTTTCCATCCGCATCCACAGTCGGCTTATTGCCAAGGTTCCCAATCCCTTGATAATAGTTCCCATCAATCCGCACACGGCACGCATAGACGCCGTTTGGCGGCGCCAGCTTTCCGATATCCGGAGTGATATTCATCGTCGGAATCCCAAGCTTTCTCCCAAGCTTTCTGCCATGCTCCACCACACCACTCATTGCATACGGATATCCAAGCAATTCTCTTGCCACTTCCATATGTCCGGCACGGACTTCTTCTTTGATATAAGTACTGCTGATTTCCCTGCCCTGATACAGTTCTTTGTCCACGACTTCCAGTTCATATCCATATATCCCTGCATACTGCTTCAGCATATGAATATCTCCGCGTTTCTCATGTCCAAAATGAAAGTCTGTCCCGACCGCAATATACGCTGCATGGAACTGATCCACCAGCACTTCTTTGATGAACGTCTCTGCTTCCATGCCGGATATCTCCTCCGTAAATGGACAGTCAATCAGATAATCTGTCTGTCCATCGAGATGCTCATACCGTTCTTTCCCGGTCATCAGACTTTTCTTCTGTTTGCCCAGTCGTTCATAGAGCGGAGCCATGTCAAATGCAAAGACAACACTTACCACCTCTTTGGATGCATGTTCCTTCACACGGCTGACCAGTTTCTGATGGCCTCTGTGCAGGCCGTCAAATTTCCCCAGTGTCACTGCAGCTTTTCTCTGTTCCTGATAGCATTCTAGTTCTCTTACATACTGCATGTCATTTCCTCTTCTATCCTTATCCGTATTGTGAGATTTTACTTTTCGTAGAACATCTTCTCGAGCCGGAACATCTTTTCCTCCTGACGGTAGCGATAAATTCCGACAAACACTCCCTGCGCATCGTACACCCGCACCCGTTCTTCCGGCTCATACTTCTCTCTTTTCTTTACAAAAGAAAGGGAAAATGGATTGCCGTTGTACAGATACTGATTTCCAGCCTCTTTCACATCCACACTCCTGCATTCTGGAAACATGGCATCGATGGGAATGATTGCCTCCATCAGAGTCCCGTCCTGCTTCTTCTTTTCAATCTCACCTAACGTCAGGCTATCTTCCAACTCAAAACGACTTACTTTTGTCCGAAGCAGTGATTCCATACAAGCCCCACATCCAAGTTTTTCCCCAATGTCATGACAAAGTGTGCGAATGTAAGTCCCCTTTGAGCAAGATACTTCCATCGTCACTCGAGGCAGATCGATCTCCATGATCTCAATGCTGTGGATCTGGACCGGTCTCGCCTTCCGCTCAACTGTCTTTCCTTCCCTTGCCAGTTCATAAAGCTTCTTTCCCCCGACTTTCAATGCGGAATACATCGGCGGAACCTGCTCATAATTCCCGACAAACTTCTGAATACATGCAGTTACCTCTTCGACTGTAAGCGATGCGGTATCTTTTTTCTCCAGCACTTCTCCGGAACTATCCTGTGTATCTGTGACAGTCCCAAGCAGCATCACTGCCCGGTATGTCTTATCCTTATCCGTCAACAGATCACAGAGTTTTGTCCCTTTCCCAAGGCATACCGGCAGAACTCCTGTCGCATCCGGATCGAGTGTCCCGGTATGACCGATCTTTTTCTGCCCTAAAATCCCTCTGAGCTTTGCCACGACGTCGTGAGAAGTAAACCCTTTTTCTTTATATACATTGATCACTCCGTGTATCATCTGTCTTCTGCCTTTCTTTTCTCCATTTTCTTTTGTCTGTTTCTAGAGCTGTTTTTGGATTTCTTCTACCAACCGGGAAAGAATTTCTTCTGCGCTTCCTTTCATGGTAACACCTGCCGCTTTCTTATGACCACCACCGCCAAATTGCTGTGCGATCCGGCTGACATCCACTTCACCCGTTGCCCGCAGACTGACTTTAAACTCATGATGAGATAATTCATAGAGAAAAATCGCCACTTCAACCCCTTTCGTCACGCGAAGCTGACTGACGATCCCATCCAATTCTTTTGGTTTTACTCCATAAACATCCATCTCTTCTTTTGTCAAAAAGGATGCGATACATTTCCCATCAAGAAGCAGTTTGCTGTCCAGCAGTGCCTTCCCAAGCACTTGATTCTGTACATAAGATTTCTGATAAAAAGTACGGTCAATGATTCCGGAGTAGTCAATGCCTTTCCGCATCAGTTCGGCTGCCGCCTCCATCGTCTCCGGCGCAGTGCAGGAATACTGAAATACCCCAGTGTCATGCACAATCCCAAGGTACAGACATTCTGCGATCTCCTTTGTAATCTTTTCTTTGTCTAACAGACGATACACCAACTCCGAAGTAGAACTTGCATCCGGGTCGATCTCATTTTCATCAGCGAATGCCTGATTGCTGATGTGGTGGTCGATGCACGCTGTCCGTCCTGCCTGCTCATAGAGCATTTTGGAAAATCCAAGACGATTCGAATCGCCGCAGTCCAAAAGAATGAAAAGATCATAGGTTTCTGTCTCTGTGACTTCCGAACGGATATCTGCTGCCGCACCGATAAACCGAAAAGAATCCGGCACCGGCTCCAAGTAAACATCCACCGTGATCTCCGGGTAATTTTTCTGAAGATACTGATACAATCCGAGTGTAGAACCGACACAGTCCCCATCCGGGCGGACATGTCCGCCTAGCGCCACACGGTGGGCTCCCTGCAATAATCTTTCTAATTCCATATTTTCGCTTCCTCTATTTGATATCCTTTGTCACTTCGTCGATTTTCTTAGACATGCTCACGCCATATTCAATGGACTGATCCAGAACAAATTTGACTTCCGGCGTATTTCTCATATTGAGACGATGTGCCAACTCTCTGCGGATGTATCCTTCTGCGCTCTGAAGTCCTGTAACAGTATCCTGCTGTGCCTTCTCATCCCCAAGAACGCTGATATAAGCTTTACATGTCTTCAGATCCGGTGCTACTTCCACAGCAACAACCGATGTCATCGGTGCCACTCTAGGATCTTTGATCCCGTCACGAAGGATACTGCTTAATTCTCTCTGTACTTCCATGTTGACTCTTGTATTCTTAATACTGTTCTTTCTCATCGTTGTTCTCCTTTCCATGCTTAGATGTGCCGGAAACTGCGATTTCCAGACTATATCTCTCGGACATTGATCAACCTCCTTAGTCTGAAAATGCAGTTTCCTCAACTTCTCTATCTTATTTTTTGCCTATCTTGGCACTTCTACCATCTTGAATGCTTCAACCTGGTCTTCTTCTTTGACATCGTTAAACTTCTCAAATACAAGACCACATTCATATCCGGCTCTAACTTCCTTGACATCATCTTTGAAACGTTTCAGCGAAGCAAGAGCACCCTCGAAGATCACAACACCATCTCTCGATACTCTGACAGAACATCCTCTCTCAAATGTACCATCAAGCACATAGGAACCTGCGATTGTTCCAACACCAGATGCCTTGAATGTCTGGCGTACTTCCGCATGTCCGAGCACTTTCTCCTCAAATACCGGATCCAGCATTCCCTTCATCGCTGCCTGCACATCTTCGATCGCATCGTAAATGACACGGTACAGACGAAGATCAACACCTTCGCGCTCAGCGATTTCTTTTGCAGTCGCATCCGGACGGACATTAAATCCGATGATGATCGCATTGGATGCGGATGCAAGATTGACATCAGATTCATTGATCGCACCGACACCGCCGTGGATGATCTTAATGACAACTTCCTCGTTAGACAGCTTCAGAAGACTCTGTTTTACCGCCTCCACAGATCCCTGTACATCGGCTTTTACAATGATTCCAAGTTCTTTTAAGTTTCCTGCCTGGATCTGGCTGAACAGATCGTCTAAGGACATTCTTGATTTTGTCTCTTCAAGCATTCTCACACGGTTCTGAGAGATAAATGTCTCTGCAAAGCTTCTTGCTTCTTTATCAGACTCACATCCAACAAAGATCTCACCAGCATTTGGAACATCATTTAATCCGAGGATCTCCACCGGCATAGACGGTCCTGCTTCTTTGACACGTCTTCCTTTGTCATCCATCATCGCTCTTACTTTCCCGTATGCAGAGCCTGCTGCGATCGGATCTCCTACATGAAGTGTTCCTTTCTGCACAAGAACTGTTGCCACAGAACCTTTTCCTTTGTCAAGCTGCGCTTCGATGACAATTCCTCTTGCACGGCGATTCGGATTAGCCTTCAGCTCAGATACTTCTGCTGTCAGAAGAATCATCTCCAGCAGTTCATCGATTCCTTCATGTGTATGTGCAGATACCGGAACAAAGATTGTGCTTCCGCCCCAGTCTTCTGCGATCAAGCCGTATTCTGTCAATTCTTGTTTGACTCTCTCTACATTTGCACTTGGCTTATCAATCTTATTTACTGCAACGATGATCTCGATGCCTGCCGCTTTCGCATGGTTGATCGCTTCTACCGTCTGCGGCATCACACCGTCATCCGCTGCAACAACAAGGATCGCGATATCTGTTGAGCTCGCTCCACGCATACGCATCGCTGTAAATGCTTCATGTCCCGGTGTATCAAGGAATGTAATGTTCTCTCCATTGATCGTTGCCACATATGCACCGATGTGCTGTGTAATTCCACCCGCTTCACGATCGATCACATTTGTGTTACGGATCGCATCGAGAAGAGAAGTCTTTCCATGGTCTACATGTCCCATGACACATACAACCGGAGGACGTTTCACCATTGTGCTTTCATCCTCTTCGTCTTCTTTTAATAATTCCTCGATCACATCGACAACTTCTTCTTTTTCCACAAGGCATTCAAATTCCATTGCGATCTCTTCGGCAGTGTCAAAGTCTACTTCCTGGTTCACTGTCACGATCTTGCCCTGCATGAATAATTTTTTGACAATTACCGATGGCTGGATCTTCATCTTATCTGCAAGTTCCTGAATAGTAAGTGTCTCTGGAATTGTGATCATTTTGATCTTTTCTTCCTCTTTTTCCACCGGCTTTGGCTGTGGTTTTACCGGCTGTGACATCGGTTTTTGTTTCTTCCCTTTTGGAAGTCTTTCTTCTCTGTCGTCATCCCGGTAATCTTTCTTTTTATAGTTCTCCTTGCCCTTCTGGCGCTGTGGTTTCTGCTCCGGAACAATTGGTGCAGGAATGGACGGAGAAGTTCCTCTTCCATTCTCCTGTCTTCTGTCATCTCTTCTTCCGTTATTTCTTCTGTTGTCCTGTCCGCGGTCATCTCTTCTTCCCTGACCGGAGAATCCGCCTTTCTGACCCTGGCGATCTCCTCTTCCATCCGGACGATTGTCTCCACGGTTATTGTAGTTTCTGTTCTCACCACGATTCTCCCCGGAGCGCTCTCCTCTGTTAAACGGACGGTTTCCGGAACGTTCTCCTCTGTTATCGCCATTTCTGGATCCTTGATTATTGTTGTTTCCACGGCTGTTTGTGCCATTTCCGGAACGGTAATTGCTGTTCTGACGATCCTTTTGTCCTGTACCGTTTCCTCTCTGATTATTGCCGCCATTGTTCGATCTTTGTCCGCCCTGACGCTTTCCATTCTGTGTATTCTGCGGCCGGAATACCTGCACGATATTTTTCTTTTTTGGTGTCTCCTCGGACGATGCTTCCTTCTTTCCTCCAAAAGCATCTTTCACCATGTTTTCCTGTTCATCTGTAAGGGAACTCATGTGGCTTTTCACCTCTACTTTCTTCTCTTGTAAAAAATCTAAAATTTCTTTGTTTGACTTGTTTAACTCTTTTGCCAGTTCATGTACCCGGACTTTTGTCATACGCTCTACCTCCTCTATGCCATTGTCTGCCTCTCATCCTCTATCTGCTTCTTAATTCCCTTTGCAAATCCTGCATCCAGCACGGCAAGCGATGCCCGGAATTCTTTTCCCATTGCATGCCCCAACGTATCTTTATCCTTATAAAAATAAATTGGTACTTCATAGAAATCACACATGTTCTGAAACTTCTTTTTTGTATTGTCAGAAGCATCCTCTGCCACAATGACAAGTTCTGCTCTTCCTGACTTTGTCTCTTTCTCTGTTGAAAACTCTCCGCTTACTGTCTTTCCCGCCTTGGTCGCCAGACTGATCAGCGAAAGTGCTTTACTTTGTTTCAATCGCATCCATCTCCTCTTTTAAATGTTCATATACCTCTGCCGGAATGGATTGTTTGAAAGATCTCTCAAGCCCTCTGTTTTTCACTGCCTTTTCCAGACATTCCCGTGAAAAGCAAAGGTATGCCCCGCGACCGTTTTTCTTGCCGGTCGCATCCAGAATGAATTCGTTTTCTGACGTTTTCAGTACGCGCATCATCTCTTTTTTACTTTTCATTTCACCACATCCTACGCACTTCCGCATAGGAATCTTCTTTACGCTGCCCAAACAATCACTCCGTTTCTATTCTTCATCTGCCAGATAGTCCTCTGTCTGCTCCGGCTCATCCACTTCTGCTGCTTCCATCGCCATATCCATATAGTTTTCCGGAAGATCTCCTGCCTCAATGGCCTGTGTCTCGCTCTTAATGTCAATCTTATAGCCAGTCAGACGCGCTGCAAGTCTTGCGTTCTGCCCTTCTTTTCCGATTGCAAGAGAAAGCTGGTAATCTGGAACGATCACACTTGCTGTCTTCTCATCCGGATCTGCCATAACAGAAATAACTTTTGCCGGGCTTAATGCATTCTCAATTAAGATTGCCGGATTCTCACTCCAGTTGATGATATCGATCTTCTCCCCGCGCAGTTCGTTGACAATCGCATTGACTCTTGCACCGTTCATTCCGACGCATGCTCCAACTGGATCAACATCTGGATCATTGGACCATACGGCGATCTTTGTACGAGAACCTGCTTCTCTGGAAATACTCTTGATCTCTACTGTTCCGTCTTTGACTTCTGCCACTTCTGACTCAAACAGACGCTTTACAAGTTCTGGATGTGTACGAGAAACTAAGATCTTCGGTCCTTTTGTCGTATTCTTTACTTCTACCACGTACAGTTTGATACGCTCTGTCGGCTTAAATACCTCTCCTTTGACCTGTTCATTCTCTGTCAGCATCGCATCTGCCTTACCAAGGTTAATACTTACATTTTTGCCAACATATCTCTGAACGATACCTGTAACGATATCTTTTTCTTTTTCAAAATACTGGTCATAAACCACTTTTCTTTCTTCCTCGCGGATTTTCTGGAGGATCAGGTTTTTTGCATTCTGTGTGGCGATTCTTCCGAATTCCTTTGATTCTACCGGAATCTGGACAATGTCGCCAAGTTCAAATTTTGAATCGATCATCTTTGCATCTGCAAGGCTGATCTCCATCACCTCATCTTCTACTTCCTCCACAACGACTTTCTCCGCAAATACGGAATAATCGCATGTCTCCCTGTTCATGATGATCTTAATGTTATCTGCTTTTCCAAAATGGTTCTTGCAGGCATTCATCAATGAATTCTCAATTGCATCTAACATGGTCTCTTTGCTGATGTCTTTTTCCTCTTCTAAGATCGTCAGCGCTTCTAATAACTCAGTGTTCATTTCTATTTCCTCCTAACTGTTTAAAAATCAAGTGCAAGACGGATCAATGCGATCTCGCTTCTCTCAAATGTCTTCGGTTCACCATCTTCATATTCGATAGTGACAGTGTCTTTGTCATACGATTTTAAAATACCGGTAAATTCCTTCTGTCTGTCGATCGCACGGTACGTTCTGATCTCCACTTCTTCTCCCAGACTGCGTTTAAAATCTTTCTCTTTCTTTAGCGGTCTTCCAAGTCCCGGAGAGCTGACTTCAAAAATATAAGTATCCTCGATATAATCCTCCCGGTCCAGAATCTCTGAAAATGCACGGCTGACTACTTCACAGTCATCTACTGCAATTCCTCCCGGTTTATCGATATAAGCGCGCAGGTACCAGTTGCTTCCTTCCTTTACATACTCCACATCTACCAGCTCAAATCCATTGCCCTCCACGATCGGCAGAATCAGTTCTTCTGTTTTCTGTTCATACACTTCTCTTTTTGACAAATCATCTCTTCCTTTCTGTTCTTGTTCTTTCGTCTCTGACAAATCTGCATGATACAAAGAAGAGTGGACGTCTTGCCCACTCTTCTGTCAGTTACATATCAATCTATTAAAGAGCATAGCACAACTCTCTGGGAAAAGCAAGCGCTTTTTGCCGCTTTCGCTTTATAATCGTGTCTTCGTCCCTTTTCCATCCCGCTTATTTAACTTAAGCCGGTTTAAGGAAACTTCTTTTTCCTGATAACTTCCCTTTGTGTCAACCCCGTCGGCAAACAGATAAATCTGCTCAATCCGGTCACTCTTTTGCAGCTTCATTCCGCGCACACCGACTGCGCCTTTTTTCTTCTCCGGCACCTCCGAAAGAAGAAACCGCAGGAAATATCCTCCTTCCGTCTGAAGCACGATATTCTGCTCTTCCAAAACCTTTATAATCGCAACGACTTCGTCCGCTTCCTGAAGCTTCGTTGCCGCAGTCGTCCGCTTTGATACAAGAAACTCTTCTCCGGCCACTTGTTTTAGCATACTTTGCCTTGTCACAAATAGCAGTTTCGCATCTTTTAATTCTTCTTCCGCACAGAGATATACGATCTCTTCCTGCGCACTGTCGTAGTTCCCCAGATTATCGATTGGAACACTCTTATCTCGAAACTTTCCATATGGAATATCTGAGACTTTTACCTGATGCATCTTTCCGGTATTCGTAAAAATACAAACTTTTCCAGTATTTTTACAAGGAACGATGTGCTTGTTCTCGCTGTCTGCGGCTTCTTTATTCCGCTCATACGTTGCTACATCCACAGTCTTTGCATATCCGAAGCGATCCAGAAGCAGGATCACATCCTGTTCTTCCACCTTGTTCTCTTCATAGATTGCCTCTTTTCCATTCTCGATCACAGTGCGGCGTTCTCTTGCATAAGCCTTTTTGTATCCTTCTAATTCGTCAATGATCACATTTGTCATCGAATCATAATTGTTCAGGATATCTTCATACTTTTCAATGTTTTTCAACGTCTCTTCATGTTCCTTCATGAGCGCTTCGATTTCCAGACCGATCAGTTTATAGAGGCGCATCTCCAGAATCGCTGTTGCCTGCTTCTCGGTAAAACACAGTTTTGCTGCCTTTTTCTTGGATGCCGCTGTCTTAAACGTAATATTCTCCACAGTTCCGTGGATCAGGCATTCCTTCGCATCTTTGATCGACTTGCTGCCTCTTAAGATCTCAATGATCAAGTCAATGACGTCACACGCCTTGATCAGACCTTCCTGAATCTCTTTTTTCGCAAGTTCTTTTGCAAGCAATGTCTTATATTTTCTCGTCATCAGTTCAAACTGAAAATCTACGTGGTGTTCGATGATCTGACGGAGCCCCATCGTCTCCGGTCTTCCATCGGCAACTGCAAGCATGTTCACCCCAAACGTATCTTCCAGACGCGTCTTCTTATAGAGCATGTTTTTCAGGTTTTCAATATCCGCATCTTTTTTCAGTTCGAGAACAATACGGATCCCTTCTTTGGAAGACTGATTCGAGATGTCTACGATATCATTTGTCTTCTTTGCCTCCACCAGTGCACAGACATCGTTCAAAAACTTTCCGATCCCTGCGCCGATCATCGTATAAGGAATCTCAGAGATGACCAGACGTTTCTTTCCGCCTTTTCCATTCTCTACCTCTACTTTTCCGCGAAGTTTGATCTTTCCTGTACCGGTCTCATAGATGGATGGCAGATCATCTTTGTTGACTACGATGCCCCCGGTCGGGAAATCCGGCCCCTTCAGATATGTCAGAAGTTCTTCCGTTGTGATCTCATTGTTCCTCATGTATGCCTTTACTGCATCGATCACCTCACCCAGGTTATGTGTCGGGATACTCGTGGCCATACCGACTGCGATTCCCTCCGCACCATTGACAAGGAGGTTCGGAATTCTGACCGGAAGCACTTCCGGCTCTTTTTCTGTCTCGTCAAAATTTGGCACAAAATCTACAATGTCTTTATCAAGATCTGCCAGATACACTTCCTGCGTAATCTTGGCCAGACGGCTCTCCGTATAACGCATCGCCGCAGCGCCGTCCCCTTCTATCGACCCAAAATTCCCGTGACCGTCTACCAGCACCATTCCCTTTTTAAAATCCTGCGCCATAACAACCAGCGCCTCATAGATGGAACTGTCACCGTGTGGGTGATATTTACCCATCGTATCTCCGACGATACGGGCACACTTTCTGTATGGTCTGTCATATCTGATCCCAAGTTCATACATATCATAGAGCGTTCTTCTCTGTACCGGCTTTAAACCATCCCGGACATCCGGCAGTGCTCTTGCTATGATGACACTCATCGCATAATCAATGTAAGACTTCTTCATCACATCCGAATACTCGGTTCTTATCACTTGCTGCTCGTTCATATTTTACCTCACCTAACTATATATCCAGTTCTGCCTCTGCCGCATTCTCATAGATAAATGCACGTCTCGGCGGAACATCACTTCCCATCAGCATCTCTGTCACACTAGATGCCATTCTCGCATCTTCAATCTCTACCAATTTTAACATTCTTGTCTCCGGATTCAATGTGGTCTCCCAAAGCTGCTCTGCATCCATCTCCCCGAGACCTTTGTACCTCTGCAGAGTAAACGGGCCGGTCTGACGCTTCCGGTACTGTTCGAGTGCCTTATCGTCATACAGATACTCTTCCTCACCCTTCTTCGGCATCGCCTTGTAAAGCGGCGGCATCGCAATATAGACATGTCCCTCAAAGATCAACTCCGGCATAAAGCGATAGAATAAGGTCAGAAGCAATGTAGAAATATGCGCTCCGTCCACATCTGCATCTGCCATGATAATGATCTTATCATAGCGGAGCTTACTGATGTCAAAATCATTCCCATATCCTTCTGAAAACCCACACCCAAACGCATTGATCATCGTCTTGATCTCCGCATTTGCCAGCACTTTATCAATGCTTGCCTTCTCCACATTCAAAATCTTTCCACGGATCGGCAAGATCGCCTGATACATCCGGTCACGCGCCGTCTTTGCGGATCCTCCCGCCGAATCTCCCTCAACGATAAAGATCTCACACTTTGATGCATCACGGCTCTCGCAGTTTGCAAGCTTTCCGTTGCTGTCAAACGAATATTTTTGTTTCGTCAGCAGATTCGTTTTTGCACGTTCTTCTGTCTTGCGGATCTTCGCCGCTTTCTCTGCACAGCCGATCACCTTCTTCAACGTCTCAAGATTTCGGTCAAAGTAGCGAACAATCTCTTCCCCGGTCACCTTTCCCGTAGCTTTGGATGCATCTGGATTGTCAAGTTTCGTCTTCGTCTGTCCTTCAAATCTAGGATCCGGATGCTTTACCGAGACGATCGCCGTCATCCCGTTTCGAATATCCGCTCCGGTAAAATTGGAATCTTTCTCTTTTAAAATCCCAAGCTCCCTCGCATATTGGTTGATAACTGTAGTAAAGGTCGTCTTAAATCCAGTCAGGTGCGTACCGCCCTCCGCATTGTAAATGTTATTGCAGAAACCAAGCACATTTTCATGGAACTCATTGACATACTGAAATGCCACTTCCACCTCGATGCCTTCTGCTTCCCCTTTAAAATAGACTGGCTCATGGATGACCTCTTTCTTCTGGTTCATATCTTTGATAAAACCGATGATCCCATCCGGCTCATGAAACTCAATATGTTCTGTCTGCTCTCGTCTCCGATCCTCAAAGATAATCGTCAGTTCCGGATTCAGATACGCCGTTTCATGCAGACGACTCTTCACCTCATCTGCCTTAAACTTTGTCTTCTCAAAAATCTCTCCATCCGGCAAAAAATTCACAAGTGTACCGGTCTTTCTCGTCTTTGCGATCACCGGGAGAAGACCGTCTTCCAGCTCTACGACCGGAATCCCCCGCTCATACCGGTCATGGTGTACCCCGCCGTCCCGGCTGATCTTCACATCCATATATTCTGACAACGCATTGACTACGGAAGATCCGACACCATGGAGTCCACCGCTTGTCTTGTAAGCCGAATCATCAAACTTTCCTCCCGCATGCAAGGTCGTGTAGACAAGCCTCGCTGCAGAAATTCCCTTCTGGTGCATGCCGACTGGAACTCCTCGTCCATTGTCCTCCACCGTAGCCGAACCGTCTTTTTCTAAAAAAACACTGATCTTATTACAGAATCCGGCGAGATGTTCATCCACCGCATTATCCACAATCTCATAGATCAGATGATTCAGTCCCTTTGTAGACACACTTCCTATATACATTCCCGGACGCTTCCGGACCGCCTCCAGCCCTTCGAGCACCGAAATACTATCTGCATCATATGTATTTTTCTTAGCCATTTACCCCTGTCCTTTCACGTTCTTTATCAAAGCTTCACACATTCTACCACAAATGTTCAGGATTTTCAACTTTATTTTCGAACAGCTGTTCTTTCTACTTCTAAACTCCTGTTTTTATGGATTTTCCACAATCACTTTCTGAAGTGTCACTGCAAGCAATTCCATCGCATTTCTCATTTCCTCTACCGTGTTTGTCTGCGCCCCTGCCTCAATTAAAAGCGACTTCGGGCGCATGTGCAGACTGTAGCGGTACCCACGGAGAAAGATCCTCCTTGTAAATCCAGGATACATCTGTTCTGCCGCCAACTTCATTTGAAGTGAAAATGCCAGATTGTCCTGTATGTATGGGTTTGGAAGGTATGCGATATCTCCGTTATCCTTTGTCCGGCTCAACCCATTAAAAAACATAATCTGCGCAGTCGGTTTTCCATTTACTTCTGTCACCAGATGCGTATCCTCCCCCACGCCGTCCCGGTGAAGATCGATCACAACTTCGATGCTTGGATGCTCTTCAAGGATTGGCCGCACTCCCGCCTCCGCATACTCATATGCTGCGCTCCGGTCCAACTGTCCATTGATCAGATCGTAGACACCCGGATGGTGGATCGTCGGAATCCCAAGTGCATTTAACCGCTCTGCAAGAAGCTTCCCCATCCCGACGATCGTTGTGTCTGTATCTCCCTCCACGGAATCGATGAAAGCTTCCTGCGAATGCGTATGGAAAATAAGAATTTTGGGTGCATCTCCCTGCTTTTCAATCTTCATGCTCCTTGACAGGAGGTCATCCGCATTCAACTGATCCGGTCCAATCATAGTCGCACTGTCCACCGTATAAAAATTGCTGAGCAGATAATCAAAATCCCGTAGCTTCTCTATAGACATCTCCGGGGGAACCTGAGCCATCTTGGGCGGCTCCTCCACCGTTACCGCTTTCTCTGGATTCACCAGTTTTCCATCTGCCCCCACTTCATTTTCATCCTCCGCCTGCTTTTTCAGGATCATCTCGTACGTTTCTTCATCCTCCAGCGATGCCCGATAAACTTTCTGGCGCCGCAGATATCCACCGGCAGGCAAAATCTGCATCGCCTGCTTTGCGATCCACTCCCCCGGAGCAAGAACAGGTTCCGCTTTTAAATAGGAGAGAGAAGGCAGGTATCGCTCCTCTGCCCTCTTCTGCACACTTTTTGCCACTGCCTTTTCATCAAAAACTGTCCCCATATTTTGCAAAATACATAAAAGCACAAGAAAGACTGCGATCTTTCCAGTCATACTTCCTGTCCCTGTCAGCTTCCATCTCTTTTTCACGCATCCACTTCCCCACTATTTTCTGCTGCTCTTGTCCATCCTGCCACAATCGCCCTGCCTTTAAACTATATGAGCCAAACAAAAAATTTATGAGGCTGTCCCTTCCGAAAACAAGATATTTAACGCCTCCGAGATTGTAAAACTCACCCGCTTGATAGTGTCATCAATATTTTTTGGTGTCATATACATCCCGTTCAGATGCGGAGCGATCAGCTCCCGGATCAGTTCCTGCTTCTCTGCCTCGTTGTAACTGCGCAGCGTCTCCCCTACACTTTTGAGCAGTTCAGAAGACTCCAGCGCTACGATGAAGTTTTCCATCGTATCATTGACGATCGTCACCGCATCTACCACAGTCGGAACACCGATCCCGATCACCTTGACACCCAACGTCTCACTGTTTAATGCCAGCCTGTGGTTCCCCACACCAGATCCCGGACAGATTCCGGTATCTGTAATCTGAATCGTCCGGTTTAATCTTTTGCTGTTTCTCGCCGCAAGCGCATCGATCGCCACAACAAAATCCGGCTCCGTTTCCTCCACAACCCCCTTCACAATCTCCAGCGTCTCCATTCCAGTCTGCCCCGTAACCCCGGGCACTACAGCACTGACAAGATATACTTGATCTTTTCCCATCGCATATTTCCCATATTCTTTTACGATGTGCCGTGTGACATGCAAATGGTCTGCCACATAAGGTCCGAGTGCATCCGGTGTCACCTCGCGGTTTCCAAGCCCTACCACGAGGACAGATACTTCCTCCTTTCGTTCCGGTACGAGTTCTTTGATATCCTCTGCCAGCTTTTTTGAAATTTCCCTGTGATAATCTTCATCCGGCACAGCCATATTCGGCGCCTCGATAGTCAGATATGTGCCGACTGGCTTTCCCATCATCTTCGCTCCATTCTCTGTCTCAACAACGACACGGGTCGTCCGGATCTCTCTCTCCTCGTCGTAAGTCTCTTCCACACTCACACCCGGAATCTCCACATGATCCGACACAAACCGTTCCCTTGTCTCCAGCGCCAAGTCCGTACGAATATTATAATTTTCCAACATTACATTCTTCCCCTCATTTCCACTCTGTTTTTTAATAGTTTTTACAAAAAAATGGGAAATATGTATTGACAGAACAGATTCTATCCATTAAACTAAATAAGTGTGTTCGACAGAACGTCCGTGTCCGAATCTGCCGAATTACCCTAACGAATAGAAAATAAAAAAATCACATATTTGGAGGTGTACGATTTGGCTAACATTAAATCTGCAAAAAAAAGAATTTTAGTAAACGAAACAAAAGCTGCTAGAAATAAAGCAATTAAATCAAAAGTAAAAACTTACGTGAAAAAAGTAGAGACTGCTGTTGCTCACAGCGACAAAGCTGCTGCTGAAGAAGCTTTAAAAGCTGCTATCGTTGAGATCAACAAAGCTGGTTCTAAAGGTGTTTACCACAAGAACACTTGCGCTAGAAAAGTTTCTCGTTTAACAAAAGCTGTTAACGGAATTGCTTAATTAGAAAGCTTAATCAAATAGAAATAAAAAGAAGTAATCATACCGTCATGTGATTACTTCTTTTTTTATTTCATAGGACCAACTTCTACAAAATCCTAATTTTCTCTCACAGCAGGCGCCCTATAAAAGAGCGCCTGTACATATCCTTTGATCTGGAAAAATTTTACAGAAACAGATTTTTCACATCATTGAATAAAATCAAGATCATCAATCCAAAAAGTAGCACAAATCCTGCAAAATGGACCATTCCCTCTTTCTCCGGCGCAATTCGCTTGCCACGGATCACTTCCAGGATCAAAAATACCAGTCTTCCACCATCTAACGCCGGAATTGGAAGCAGATTCATCACCCCTAAGTTTGCCGATAACAAGATTCCGATGTTCATCAGATTCAGGAATACAATTGCCATTCCCGCCGGTTTCGCAGCCTCATAAGTATCATCTACAAGGTTTACAATTCCTACCGGGCCGGCCATCTGGTCAAGACCGACTTTTCCGGTGACAAGCATCTTCAAGCCATCCAATGTCGTACAGATCCAATATTTTACTTCATAGACTCCATACTGAAGCGCCTTCAGTCCGTCCGCCTTCTCATTTTGCGCCTTTCCGGTCAGACCAAGCAGATACATCCCCGTTTCTTCATCCATCCTCGGCTTGATATCTACCTGATGTTCTTTTCCATCCCGCTCATAAGTGACCGTGACTGTCTCCCCCTGATGCATTTGATTATATACCTGTACCTCTCTCCAGAGATTGATATCCTTATGATTCATCTTCACAATGACATCGCCCTTCTGCAATCCGGCTTCTTCTGCCGCTGACCCCGGAATTACATCGTCTGCAACGGCCGGATCATAACCAACCCAGGCAACAAGGATCACCGCAAAGATGAGCGCGAGAATAAAATTAAACACCGGTCCTGCCGCTATGACAGAAATCCTTGCCCAAACCGATTTGCTGTTAAAGCTTCCTGCCGACTGATCGTCAATCTCATCTTCACCCATCATACAGGATCCTCCAAACGGCAAAAGTTTCCACGAGTATCTCGTGCCTCCCCGCTCAAAGCTTAGGATCCTCGGTCCCATTCCAAGAGAAAATTCTGATACATCGATCCCATTTTTCTTTGCTAGTAAGAAATGTCCAAGTTCATGGACAATTACAATGAAACTAAAAAGTAACAAGGCAAGAAGAATGCCCATCTGTTACCACCTGCTTTCTATATAGTCATATGTTTCTGCCTCTGTCTGCAGTATTTCATCCACAGAAGGATTGGCGATATTTTTATGCGCCTCCATGCATGCCTGGATCATCTCCGGTATCTCCAAAAATCTGATCTCCCGGTTCAAGAACTTACTCACTGCCTTTTCATTTGCAGCATTGAACACCGTCGGAAGGCTTCCGCCTACCTTTCCTGCCTCGTATGCCAGCCGCAGCCCATAGAAGGTCTCCAAATCCGGCTCCTCAAAGGTCAGCTGTGCAAGCCCTCTGAAATCCAGCCGGTCTCCCGGCAGATATCTGCGCTCCGGGTAGTAGAGTGCATACTGAATCGGCAACTTCATATCCGGTGTGCCAAGCTGGGCGATTACCGCGCCATCTACATATTCTACCATGGAGTGAATGATACTCTGCGGCTGCACAACAACCTCAATCTGATCTACATCCACTCCAAAGAGCCATTTTGCCTCAATCACTTCCAGCCCTTTGTTGACCATCGTAGAAGAATCGATCGTAATTTTCCTTCCCATCTCCCAGTTCGGATGCTTCAAGGCATCCTCCACCTGCACGTTCTGAAGGTCTTCCCATCTTCTTCCGCGGAATGGTCCCCCGGAAGCTGTGAGCAAGATCTTGTGGAGCGCCCGCTCCTGCCCGCCCTGCAAAGACTGAAAAATGGCGCTGTGTTCACTGTCCACCGGAAGGATCGATACTCCGTGTTCTTTTGCCAGCGGCATGATAATATGCCCTGCAGTCACAAGTGTCTCCTTATTGGCAAGCGCAATATGTTTTCCGGCCGTAATTGCCGCAATCGTCGGCCGAATCCCGATCATTCCTACAATTGCAGTCACTAAGATCTCCACTTCCGAAAGTGTGGATACTTCAATCAGCCCTTCCATCCCAGATACAATCTTCACATCAAGATCTCTGACCTTATCTGCCAGTTCCTTTGCGCGCTCTTCACTCCAGACTGCCACAACTTTCGGTGCAAATTCCCGAATCTGCGCTTCCAGTCGTTCTATATTATTCCCCGCAGCCAGTCCTGATACTTCGATATCTTTATTTTCTCTCACAACCTCCAACGTCTGTGTGCCGATGGAGCCTGTCGAACCTAAAATTGCTATCTTTTTCATCTCATTCACCTACTTCATTATCGTCACAGCGAGATAATAGATCACCGGCGCTGTAAAAATCACACTGTCAAACCGATCCAACACACCGCCGTGCCCCGGAATCAGCTTGCCATAGTCCTTGATGTCATGGTTTCGTTTGATCGCAGATGCCGCAAGATCTCCCACTTGTGAGATCATACCGCCCACTGCACAAATAAATGCATACGCGAATGCACTTGCCTGCACATCCGGCGCGAAATAATTGATTGCCGCAGCATAGAGCGCTCCAAGAAGTGCAGCGCCTACAATCCCACCGATACCACCTTCCACAGACTTCTTCGGACTTAACTTCGGAGCCATCTTATGTTTACCGATCAGCATTCCGACACAGTACGCACACGTATCACATCCCCAGGAGCAGATAAACACAAGTCCTACGAGAAATGCCCCGTGTGCAAGCAGTCTTGTCTGATAGATGTAAGAAAGCATCACTGCCACATAAAACATTCCGAAATAAGTCAGCATCACCTGCTCTGAGCGATATTTCGGAAAAGAAAACACATAAACTGCCATCAACACGATCAAAAAGAGTATTCCGATGCAGGTAATCTCATTGATCTGGCCCGCTGCAAATGCTCCCGGCGCTTTTCCCGCCGCTACTCTGTGCAGCAAAATATAGTAAGCTGCTGCTGCCACATAGCCTGTCACACCAAGCAGTTTTTTATGCACATCTGCAATTTTATAAAGTTCACTCATTCCAATCAGACTGAGAACAAGAAGAATTCCAAACAGAATATCTCCTCCGCTGACGATTGCAAACAGCGCCACGATCACAAGCAGAATCCCGCTGATCAATCTTGTCTTAAACATTTGTATCTTCCTCCCCTGTCTTTCCAAAACGTCTGTCACGGCGATTATATTGTTCAATCGCCTTTCGCAATTCTTCCTTCGTAAAGTCCGGCCATAACACATCTGTAAAATAAAATTCTGTGTAGGCAAGCTGCCAGAGCAGATAGTTGGAGAGCCGCAATTCTCCGCTTGTACGGATCAAAAGATCCGGATCCGGAATCCCATGTGTGTCCAGATAAGACTCCAACACCTCTTCTGTGATCTTCTCCGCCTCTATCTTTCCCTCTTTGCAGTCCTTGGCAAGAGTTCTCACTGCACGGACGATCTCATCCCTGCTTCCATAATTGATCGCAATCTGGAAGTTCAGACCATCGTTATTCTTCGAAGCCTCCTCAAGTTCTAAGATCCTTGTGCGGATATCCTCATCAAGTCCTGTCAAGTCTCCGATCACGCGCACTTTCATTCGGTTCTTCTCGGCAGTCTTTAAACAAGTCTTCATATAATTTCTGAGAAGCTTCATCAGCGCATCGACTTCCCCTTTTGGCCGGTTCCAGTTCTCTGTAGAAAACGCATAGACCGTCAGATACTTGACACCCATCTTATATGCTTCCTCACAGATCCGCTCTACATTTTTGCTTCCCTGGGCATGCCCGTAATTTCTCGGCATTCCTTTCTTCTTCGCCCAACGCCCATTCCCATCCAGGATGATCGCAATATGCTGTGGTACGTTCATCTAATCAAATTCTCCTCTCTAATAGGATAAGCAAGGTCAGACGTCACTTCATCCCCCTTGCTTATCCTCCTTTTTTTCTTCTGTTGTCTCAGATCAGAAATAAAACACTGTGTGCCTCACACAGAATTTCTTCTTAGACAGTCATCACTTCTTTTGATTTTGCCTCAACAGCTTTTTCGATCTGTGCGATGTACTTATCTGTCAGTTTCTGTAATTCATCTTCCAGATCCTTGATCTCATCTTCAGAAACCTCTGTTCCTTTTAATTTCTTAAACGTATCATTTCCATCACGTCTGATGTTACGAACTGCAACCTTTCCTGCTTCTCCTTTTTTCTTAACATCTTTCACAAGTTCTTTTCTTCGCTCTTCTGTCAGCTCTGGAAATACAAGACGGATGACTGTACCATCATTGGTCGGATTGATTCCGATATCAGAAGTCAGGATTGCCTTCTCGATCTCTTTTACCATTGATTTTTCCCATGGCTGGATCTGGATCATGCGCGCTTCCGGCACAGATACATTCGCCACTTGCTGGATCGGAGTTGGTGATCCATAGTAGTCTACTGTCAGCTTATCCAGCACATGTGGGTTTGCACGTCCTGCACGGATCGTTGCCAGTTCACTTGTCAGGCTGTTGTAAGATTTCTCCATTTTTTCATTAAATACATTCAGTCTTTCATTCATTGCTATATTCCTCCGCTTCTTTTTATGATACAGTTACTTTCGTTCCTGTAAATGTTCCTGTCATCGTCTCTACGATACTATTCTCCTCGCTCAAACCAAACACGAGCATAGGCATCTGATTCTCCATACATAAGATAGATGCTGCCAGATCGATCACGGCCAGTCTCTTCTCGATCACTTCACTGATCGAAATCTCATCGTACTTCACAGCCTCCGGATTTATCTTCGGATCACTGTCATATACGCCATCGATCGTCTTCGCAACGAGCATTGCCTCTGCCTCGATCTCAATCGCACGCAGAACCGCACCTGTATCCGTAGAAAAATACGGATGTCCGGTACCTCCGGCAAAGAAAACCACCTTTCCTTCTTCAAGCGCTTTCACAGCTGCATCCTTGGAGAACAGAGTCGTGAATGCTCCACATACAAATGGAGTAAATACTTCTGTCTTCATTCCCACATGGCGGAAAATCTCAGACACATAAGTACAGTTCATGATTGTCGCCAGCATCCCGATCTGGTCCGCTTTCGTGCGGTCGATCGTCTCGCTCGTTCTTCCTCTCCAGAAGTTGCCTCCTCCGGTCACGATCGCAACCTGGATTCCTGCATCTACAAGCTGTTTTACCTGCTCTGCGACTCCGATACAGGTCGCCTCATCAAAACCTGTCTTTTTATCTCCTGCCAGCGCTTCTCCGCTGAGCTTCAGTAATACTCTCTTCATCTGTCTCGCTCCTTATTCTCTTTTGTCATTGATATATAGACATACCAGGACTCTTACGTTACCAGTATATCATAATTTTATCAAAAATGGAATCTCTTCCCGACGGGATTTCTCATTTTATCGATATTCTTCCAGTACGTTTCGGATTTCCTCATCCAGTTCTTTGATTCTTGCATCTTTCTGTTGGCAAAAAATCTCATACTCCAATTTCAATGCTTCTGCTTCCGCCTGGCACTGCACGCGATACTGGTAGTACTGATAATAGGTCATCACCTGCAAGGCTCCTGCCATCTCCTTTTCTTTGATCTCTGACAGAAGCTTTCGAAACGTCTCAGGTGTAATGGCTTCCCCGTCACCTTCTATCTGAGAAGTCACTTCCGGAAACAAAAATGCCACCGACTTCTTTTTGCTTATCGCATTCGTGAGGGCAGACTCCATCGTCATTGCATGCTTTGACACTACCACAGTCTTCACCGGAAGTACACCATCTTCCAGATTCCCAATATAGCCTCCGGACTGCTGCGGAACCGCCCATACCGAAAATCCTCGCCCCTTCAGATCTTCCTCCTTGCTCTCGGAACTTTGCCCCTCAGAGAAAAAATATCCCCCCGGTGTCCCGATCCCCGCACCATTCCATGCTGCAATCTGGGCATCCAATTGTTGTACCCACTGCTCCTCATCTTCTCCTCCCGGAGACTCTGTCTGGAACACATATTCCCATCCGCTTCCAAGCATGCCATGAAATGCTTCCATACTCATCAGTTCCGGCGAGCTTCCCGGTACTAACCCATTTTGCAGCGGAAATGTTCCTCGATATCCATATTCTGTCATGATCTGGAGTATATCCTGTGTAAGCGTTTGATTTGCATTTGCAAAGCCAAGCAGAACACAAGTCCCTCCATTTCTCGTGTTCTCCAACCGCTGCAGCCATTCCTTATCCTGCTTCTCTAATACACGCTTCTCCTCCTCAAACGGCTTAATCCGTGCGGTAATTTCTGCATTGCTCGAAACCCACTGCTGCTCCTTTTTCTTCTCTGCCCACAGCGCCGCAGCAATGCCAATGATCCCGATGACGGTGACTACTACCGCCACAATCCTCAGCAATGCCATCCTTTGTTTTCCTGCTTTCATATTCCTTCTGCACTCTCTTTCTCTGTTTTCACTCGTATAAAACATTATACGATAAGAAAAGAAGAAAATCAATCGAAGAAAATTTTGTGAGGCGTTCTGCCTGCTGCTCACAGAAAGAGACGGCAACAGACAAAAGTCTGCCGCCGTCTCACTTTCCTTCTTATGTCATCTCTTCCTGACTAGGATTATTCTCCCCAGCCAGTTCCTCCAACATCAAGCATATTATCATTCTGTGACGAACTCTCAACTCCACTCATCGTAATAATGCTCTCTCCGTCAAACTCGATAATTTCTAATACTGGTGCTTCATACTGTCTTTTCATTCTGCTTCATCCTTTCTACTGATTGTATTTCTTCCTACTCTGGAAGTATCTCTTCTTCTCCAAAAAGCTCCTCCGGCAGCGCTTCCTCTTCTGGCAATACCGGCTGCTCTTCCGGAAGTACAACTTCCGGCAGCTCCAATGTATGCTCTTCTCCTGGCTGCGCTTCCGCCTGATTTTCTGATGGTTCCAAATGCTCTGGTTCCTCTATAGTAATCGGCAAATTGTCATAGGTCAAGAGCCATTTTAATGTCGGATACCCTTTTGTGGATACCGAACCGAAATCCCACGCGTCTGGATCAGCTCCCCCTTCGTTGCCATTGAAAGTCAAGACATCGCGATAGAACGAGACGTCGTATTTCTGATGTTCCTCAGCAGCCAGCAAGGTTCCTTTTGCAATCGTCGCCTCCGAAACATTACTTGTTCCTGTTGCACTGGAGAGCTCGTAACATTTTGTAAGATTTGTCGCTTCTATCGTTTCAATCTGATATTTTCCTAAAAACTTATAATTGGCTCCTGCATTTCCGATGGCAATACATCTGTCTACCCACCAATTCTTCCCGTTGGTACCAAAAGTATCTATGCTTCCTAAAAATCCACTCTTATCTCTCCATGTCGCCGGTTGGTTGGATCTCGCCTCCATGTTACTGATGACATTTCTTATCAGGGCTGCCTTAATCTCTCCCACAGCGCCGCCTTGCTGGTTATTATCCATAACAATTTCCCCTTGCACGTAGGAATCTTCAAATTTGGAACGATACCCTGACAGCTGCCCAATGGCTCCTCCGACCAGGTTAAAATTCGAAAGTTCTGCCGGAGCAATCTCCCGGTTAATGTCAATTCCCTCTAACCAGATTTTTCCGACATAGGATTCATACACAAGTCCGCTAAGTGATGCGGTGTTCGTTCCTCCATTCAGTTTTACATGATTCATATAGATCGTCTCCAGATGTCCATACTCCACTGAACGTGCAAGTCCATTAGCTTCTGCTTTCCTTGTATATCCCCACTCCGTCTTCTCGCCTGCAGTTACAAAGACGTTTTGTATGCGGAGATTTTTCACAGTCGCCTTGGCATTGACTGACCTTCCTCGAATGAGGTCAAACAAAGAGGCACGCAAGCCGTGGATGACCTGATTGTTTCCATCCAGTTCTCCTGAGAATGCTTTCATGATGTAGGATGTCTGATTTTCCGGCAATCTCACTTGCTCCATGGAAATATTGTTCATCAAAATATATTTTCCACCTGGATTCTCTGAAATCTTCATCAAGTCTTCCGGTGTACGGATCTGGATATATTCCGCAGATGGATGTTCGGTGCGCAGTGGATGTTCGGTCACTGCCGATCCTTCCGGCAATGGCGGAAGCGGTTCTTCTCCTGCGATCCATACAAGGGAAGGATATCCATGTTCTGCCACGGAAGAAAAGTTCCATTTAGTGCTGTCAAATTTCAAAGTATCCCGATAAAAATCTGGATTTTTATACTCGGTAGTTTCTGTCAAGTATCCCGAAACTGCAGCGCTCCTTCCGCTCACCGCTGCCTCATAGCAATTCTTCAGCCCGAATTCGATCGCGGTGTTCGAATTTCCTTTTGTTGCAAATCGGTAGGCCTCTCCAACACTTCCCTGTGCCCGGTTTTCTCCTGCTTCCCCGATTGCAATGTTATTTTCCATCCACGTTGCCATACTTCCGTCAAAACCGACCATTCCTATGAAGCCAGCTCCATCGGTCTGTGGTGATGTGGATTTTGTCCGCATATTTGAAACGACCTGTTTGACAGTGTTCTCCGTTCCGTAGTTGTTGTAGCCAAACACACCTCCCTGCGTGTTGGAGCGAACAGTGATTTCTCCTCCCGCATAGCTGTCGTTGACATGCACGCCTCCATTCAACTGAGCAATCAGGCCTCCGATCATCAAATCTGTCTTTCCAGCAAAAGCCGGTCCATAAGGGTTGATGTTCAATCCTTCTGCCCACACTTCACTGATCGTCGTGTTTTGTGCCGTTCCTGCAAGTGCACCTGTATTGTCTCCTCCTGCAAGAAGGATATTCTTTAACTGCAATCTAGAAACCTTCGCATTTTGTAAAGACTTCGCAAGCACATTCGCCCCTTGGTCACTCTTCCACCGTTCTACTGTTACGTCTGTCACCTTTAAGTTCTTCACAGTTCCCGACAATCGGTCAAATAGCGGTGCCCCGGAAATTTCACGGATCGTCAGTCCATTTCCATCCAGCTCTCCGCTGAAGTTTCCAAGGAAAGAGCCATCCTCAGCCTTTTTCCCAAAAAGAGAAATCGATTGCATCAGAATATATTTTCCGGAACTGTTTTTCGCTGCCAGCAGCTCTTCGGCCGTATGGATCGGCTCATATCCAGACGGAACCGTCGTCTGTAACGGGGTTTCTTCTGCCGGCGTTCCTTCTGTCCCCGGAGGTCTGATTCCCTCTGCATCCATCTCATGGAGTCTCGGCCAACCTGTCTTTGCTGCATCATCCCAGTTCCAGATGTTCGGATCCAGTTTCAGATCAGACTGATAGAACGCTTCACTTTGCAGACGGTCCATTGTAACTCCCTGTGGATCTGTCCCTACGACATGGCGCCCCGGTGTGTCCGTATTGACAAAACAGTTTTTAAATGCCTTCAATTCATTAATATCATCCGGATTGTTCATATACATCAATTTGTAACGAATGCTTCCCGGATCTTGTGGGTACACACCGCCAGCCACCACACATTCTGAAATTGCACTTTCTCCTGTCACGCTTCCGACAAATGCCGCTGTATTTTGCGGAGCCGCCTGATATGGCATGTGCAATTCTGCATCTGCAAATACTTTTTGAATCGTCACCGCATCTGCGCTTCCGACAAGTCCACCTACCTCATTTGCGGATGTATGTATCTTTGTCTCTGCTACAAGCAGATTGGACATTCTGGATGCAGCTGCTTGGGCTGTGATCACCCCTGCATAAGCCGCGTTTGCCGTCAGATCCACACCTTGTACACTGATTCGATCAAAGGTGGAACCCTGATCTTTTCCAACCAGTCCTGTGTAACTCTGACCGTTTAAAGTAATTCCGTTGAAATGTACATTTTTTACCGTGGCATTCTTCGTCTCCGCCGCCAGCACATTTGCGCCGGCATCTTCGCTTTTCACAAAAATATTTCTGAAACGAAGGTTTTCTACAGTTCCTGATAGTACCGCAAACAGCGGACCTCTGATTCCACTCACGCCATGTGCTTGCCCGTCCAGACTTCCTGTAAAGGTTTCTGTCACATAAGCAGTTTCTACCTCTGCAAAGTCTAGGTCAGCTGTCAACACAAATTTTCCTTCCGGCACTCGGTTCATCTTCTGGAGATCTGCCACTGTATGGATCTCCGCCCGCATCGGATTAATTTCGACTGCAAACTCTCTCAACGAAGCAAATCCTCTTTCAGCTGCCTGCGCCGCATCCCACACAGAGGCATCCAGTCCCAGTGTTTCTGTATAAAATTCCGCTGTCCACACTTCTTTGCCTATCGGTCTTATAAAATCACCTTCGCCAGACTGACTGATTCCATTTCCGGCTGCAAATTCATATGCATTGCTATACTGTGCAGTATTTCCGCCAAGCTTCTGCATATGGTCTGCCACATCTCCTACCGAACAAATATTGCGGTAGGTATTTTCGCCGACACCGTTTCCTACCATCCCGGCTCCGTCTGCCCCTGTCACATCCACATTGAGATAAATATTTTCAAAAACAGCTCCTTCTGTCGTCACCGCAACTCCGGCTGCCGTAGAAGCCGCCTGAACTGCACCTTCTACAAAAAGATTTTTCATCATTGTATTGCGTACAGTTCCCGCAACTGCCGCAGCCTTTCCTGCTGCACTGTTCACTCGGATTCCGTGAAGCAGCACTTGTTCTACAGCAGCATCTTCCATTGTATTTGCCAAAATTCCGCTCACCGTCTCCGGAGTGTCTGACAGCTCCACAGTACTTCCCTCTATTGCCAGGTTCCGGACACTTCCCTTCAGTTGATCAAACAGCGGCTTTTGCAATCCGGTGATTTTATAGTGCTGTCCATCCAGCACACCTGTAAATTCCGGTATGACACCGCGTTCGCCTTCTGTCCCCGTCAGATCGATATCTGCTTTCAGATGATATTCCTGTCCAGGGAATGCTTTCATCTTCAGAAAGTCCTCCGGTGTATGGATCTCTATAATTTCTTTTTTCTCCATGCCTCTTAATTCCGGATATCCCTTCATAGCTACTAAGCTGAGATTCCAGATTTCTTCCGAAAGGTGCATAGAAGCCCGATAAAATTCTTCCTCTTTTGTGCGTTCTTCCGAAATTGCAGAAAGGATTCCTATCGTTTCTGTCGTGTGAGAGATTCCCCCGGCAGTTTCAAGCACAAACGCATTCTTCACCATCGACTCTAACACTTCCGGTGTTCCCAGGAAGTTATAAAGAGGCGTCTCTGTTCGATTGTCTACCTTTCCTGCCGCGAATACATTTTCCACATTGCTTTTTCCTCCGAGATTTCCAATGAATCCCGCACTATTCGTCCGATTCTTCTCATCCGTATAGTTCTCTGCCACCATATCTGCACCACTGTACACCTGACGGATATTTAAGCTTTTCCCAGCTCCGATAAATCCTCCACAATCCGTTCCGCTCAGTGTCACCTTACTGTCGATCACTGCAATTTCACTGATCTCTGAACCAGAAGCGCGCCCTGCAAAGACCGCATTGTAATTTCCGGTTCCTTGGATCTGCGCATTTCGAATCTGGATTTGTGAAAAGTCAGAACCAGTATAATCGTATCCTACGACAGCAGCATTGTAGCTTTTTCCACTGATCTTGATATCTTCCAGACTCAGCCGTGCAAACGTCGAATGGTTCGATTCTTTTGCCACTGCGGCATTTTTGCTTTCGCTGTTTGCAATGTTTACAGAAGTAAGCTTCAGATTACGAACCGTCGCATTTTGTACTTTTTCAAAAAGCGGTACTTGAAGACCTGTGATCGCATACTCTCCTCCGTCCAGCTCTCCTGTGAATGTACCTTGGATCACAGCAACATCTGTCACCGAAGAAGCATCGATCTCATTTTTCAGCACATATTTCGTATAGCGATTTTCTCCCAGAGTCCGGAGCTCTTCTAATGTTCTAATCTCCTGTACGGTCTCTTCTTGTTCTTCTTTTACAACAATCGTAAACTGCTTCTGTTGTGCAACCCAGTCTTTCTTTGTCCCTGCTGTGTCATGGATCTCTATGTCTGCAATGTACGAGTTGGCTGTTCTGCGCAAAAGTGGCACTGCTGCATCTGTGATCTTATGTCCATTGCCATCCAGTTTCCCAATGAAAGTCGTGTCCACATACACCTCTCCACTTGCCTGGATGCCTTTCATGGAAATATCTTTTTCCAACACATAAAATCCATTTGGATTCTCTCTAAGCTTCTGGACAAGTTCTTCTGCTGTAGAAATGGATACGGCATTTCTCGTCTCTGTCCCACCGTAAACCGGAGTCCGGAACTCATCCGTAATCCTCTGGAGATAACGGAAGACATTCTCTCTGGATTCCTTGATATGATTCAGTGTATTGTTTCCGTTGGAAGCTCCACTTCCGATCTCATTTCCATAATTGATCATATTTTGCTTTAAATATTGAATCAAAGCTTCTTCATCAAAGTACGCATTCCCCTGCTCTTTCTGCTCGTGGATCTTTGTCTCGATTTCTGTGTTTTTATTTTTTCGATAGGACTCAAACGTAAAGTCTGCATTTCCTGTTTTCTGCCGGAAATATTGCAGATCTCCCGTTCTTGTTCTTCCACTCAGGTACTCTACCAGACCGTTGCTGTATCCATACAAGCCAGCCAGTTCATACCCATTTCGACGAAATGTCTGTGCATTTGGGGTACCATTATCTACATACGGAACATACCAGCTCGCATAACATGCTCTGTCAATCTGATAAGCACCTAAATTGTTGACTCCTACCTCATTGAAGCTTCTCAGATCCAAGCGATGTCCCGGCCGGATCGTCAGTTGATTGTCCCACAGATCATCCAATGTCTTCAGATTCATATTTTCTAATTCTCCGGCGCCAATCGTCCGCCAGGTGCTGTTTGCACTGTTCCACTTCTGATGATTGTTGGTCGTTCCGTATCGGTGCTGCAGTGTAATCCTTGCCTGCTGCTCCGGAGTCAGTTGTAAATACGCCTTCCCCTGCAAATAATCCAACGTATAGATGACATCGAACACTTCCTTATAATAACTCTGAAACTCCTCCGGAGAATTGATCCGATCTGGTGTCAGATTTGTCATCATCGATCCGTCTCTCGCATAGGTTTTCATAAAGTTCATATTATAGTCTACGTTGGCCTGATTGGCAAATCCATTGGAATAGTCCTCGCCATTTCGTCCCGGTCGTTTTCCTTTGTTCTCCATCCAGATCCACATATCTGTCACATGTCCCATCTCGTGATTTAACACAGTCAGATCTCCGATGAAATTGGAACCATTATAATAGATGTAATCCAGATTTGGATTTCCGAAAATCACCGCTACCGCACCACTGCTATGCTGCCAAAGTGTCTGCAGCGGCCTATAAAATTCCTTGAACACATCCTGATTATGATTCTTATTGGCAGAAGAATCCACGATCAAAAACTTACTGTTGTTAATAGAATTTGCCCCATTTTCCGCAACGTCAACAAAATTATCATAACTTGTCTTGAAGTGATTCACCTGAGTAATCACCTGTTGCTTTTTCTGCTGTCTCCATGCTTCCGTATCCTGATATCCACTGTAAATTTCCAGATTTCCATAAATCAGCGCGGATGGGAACGATGCCAGATACAAGTTTTTGGAAGTTTTATACGATAATACCGGAAGGATCAGTTCATGATTCCGCTGTACCGTATTGTTTTTCAAAATCTTCCATAATCTTGACTGAATCTTCGGGTTGTTCGCCCGCGCCTCTACAATAAATCCACTCTGGAAATTATCGATGATCCAATCATTGACGTCCGCATAACCAGCATACTCTTTCATAAAGTATTCCACGAACGACGCCACGTTAGAAATCCCTGTATAAGCTGAGAGGCGGTTAATATAGAACGATGGTGTATTATTTCCCTGACGCCCGCCATTGCTGCTGAGTTTCACAATCTCTGTAGGAAGATTTCGCACTTTTTTCCCTGTCTTTAAGATAGAATTGTCAAACAGGACGACATCCCTGAGATTGATACCTCCGATCTCAAAGTCATACCAGCGATCCAGATAGTTATACGCATAGAGGAAATCTTTCAGATACTCGCTGGTAAGGAAGTGATCGGTCACGATCTTCTTTGCTATCTCATTTTCCAGATTTATCGGATACTGTGCATTTGTGGCCGACATCGAAACAAGAACCTGCTCCATCTCCGTTTTGACAACTTCATTATAATTTCTCCGATATACATCCAAAACAGAACCACTGTCCTTTTGTGCCACTCTTGTCTCAATATCCCGGTCAAATTCATATGTCTTTGCTGTTTCCAGCAACTTCTGGAACTGCGCTGATGTTGTATTCACTACATAATTTTTAAAGTTAAAGTGTACCGGAATCTGTGACACCTTATAAGAAGCAATGTTCGCCCGCGTATCTATATAAGACATATTGTAGATCAGCGGTGTCGTTTCATCCGCAAATTGAATTCTCAGTTTCTTTACCTGATTCACGGTCTTATCTGACAGCGCTACAATCCTTCTTCCCTGTTCATCCATCGGATAGACTGCCAGCACTCTCTTCTGATTTAAAATGTGTGACACATCTACGTAATTTCCATCCAGAACAATCTGTTCTCTCTGGTAGAACGGCATAAATAACTGTAAATTTTCATACAGTAATTTCCGGTCTTCCCGATAGCCTGTAATTCCTTCCAGTGATCTTGACAAAGCAGCCTCTTCCTGACTTCGCACTGCGATCGCTTCCTGGATCATCTCCGGCGCTTCTACCGAAACTGGATTTTCTTCCGTCCCGTACACATCTCCTTCTGCCTGCAGACGCGGTCTCTTTCCTCCGACAACATCATCCAAATACCAGATGTCTTCCTGCCATTCCAGTGTCTGCAAATAGAATTCCTTGCTTTTGATCTGTACCTCAGATGCCTGTTCGATTTTTCCAGGCAATACCGAAGATACCGGATCTCCCTCACGATATTCGTAGTTTCCTACATAGTTCTCTCCTTCGGCAATCCCCTGCTGATTTCCTACAAATGCATAGGAAGCCGGTCCAAAAGAGATATTGTGTTCGATCTTTGTCGGAGTCTGGTCTCCCGTACCACTTTCCCCGATAAAGGTTCCGACAACACCTGCCGCAGCCGGAGTCTCATTCTTTTCCTCCGCCTTTTTCCACGAAAGTTGTCCAAAGTTTTTACTCAGCTGTGACTGCTTCACGATTGCCGCAAATCCGCCCTGCGGACCCTCTGCCGTCTGGAAGCTGTCTAGATCCACAGCTCTCTTTGCATAAGAGTTTGAAATGACAGAGCCTTCCAAAATCTCCGCTGCAAATCCGCCTGCATTCCCTCCGGTCACCTCCGCATTAACGGAACAAGCTTCTGCCGTCGTCTGCTTCATCACTGCAATCATACCACCTACCGTAGTTCTTCCTGTGATGCTCATATCTCTTACATAGACATGTCTAAGTGTCGTTCCGCTCTCCGAAACTTTAGCCAGTGCAGCAACCTGATCGGTATCTTTCTTCCCGATCGATCCCTGCGTCAACTTCAGCTCCTCCACCGAAGCTCCTGCCAATGTCTCAAACAACGGAAGCTTCATTCCGATGATCTGATGTCCATTTCCCCGCAACAGGCCTCGGAAACTACCCGAAATGATCGCATTGCCTTCTGCGATCTCCGATACATCAAGGTCGGTTGTCAGAACATAGGCGCCGCCCAGGTCATCCTTGATCTTCCGAAGGTCATCCACCGATGAAATTTCTTTCATCTGCAGCATCGTTGTCATATTGGAATCCCCATTCTGCAATACCGGTGTCTTTCCTTCCTGCAGCGGTGCAAAATTCCATACGTCTTCCGGCCATGCCATTGCCGTGTAAAATTCTTTTCCGGAAAGGGTATCGACGGAACTCTCTGTAATCTTCGTCAATGCTGTTGCCCCGGTTCGGCTGCTCTCCCTTTTTAATCGGCTCTCTTTCATAGAATATAATCCAGAAACACCTTCTGCACTATACTTTGTGTCTTCGGATGCTCCGTCAAATTTATAGCCCTGGGTTCCGCTGCTGTAAGAAACATTGTTTTTCAATATACCCGTTCCATCTGCATTTCCAATGTATCCAATAAATCCACCAGACTCTTTCTGATTGGATTTTGCCACTTCCATACTTACATTTGTATAACAGTTTGTGACCGAAGTGCTGCAGTTCGAATTATGCCATCCAATCAATCCTCCGATGGCACCGTTTGTCTGGTTTCCACGAATTGTTCCAACTGCATAGGAATTTTCTATAATATTGCTGCCATTCCCATTGTTGACGTTTCTCAGATTTGACATCTGTCCGATCAATCCACCTGTCGTATTAAACGTACCGGTAATCTCCAAGTTGGCAGAACATCTTCTGACCGTTGCATAATCCATACGACCGATCAGACCTCCAAGCAGCTGTCTGCTGTTCGGTGTTTTCAGACTTCCGCTTACATGGACATCTTCCACACTTGCGTTTGCCATCGCTTTGTTCGCCAGCGTTCCGCCGCCGGTATCTCCATAGGATCCCTGCTTTGTAATGGATACATTTTCCAGCTTCACGTTCTTTACCGTACCACCTGAAATCGTTCCAAACAAAGTTGTCGTCAGCCCTTTGATCTTATATCCTTTTCCATCAAAAGTTCCGCGAAATTCCGGGATCAGTACGTCTTCTCCCTGCACCATGCCGGCATCGATATCATGCTCCAGTGTATAAGTCCCATCCGGGTCTGCCTTGATTCGATCTACCAGTGCCTGCATCGTAATGTATTTCGTGGATGCCTGTCCTTCCGATAAAGTTCCAAACTCCACAACAACCTCTGCCTGCGGCTGCCCTTGCTGCGGCATCACATAGTTGTCCAATTTCAACCCGAAGCTGACTTTCCCATCCTCCGAGACAATCAACTTTGTAATCTCAGAAAATACTTCTGGCTGATCTTCCATCTCAACCTTTACAATATATTGCTCTGGTTTAAACTCCTCCACATGGAAATGCGAGACCTCTTCTACTTCCCCCACTTCTTCTCCGATTCCAGTCTTGTGATACAGCGTAACACCAGAAACGGTTCCGAGTTCAAATGGAATTTTCTTTTCTTCTTCCTGCGGTTGTTCCGGCTGGTCTACCGGATTCAAAATGTTTTCCCGCAGCCACTCCTTATTTTCCTCTGTCTCTGTCGTTCCGTCCACTGCCGCCTGTGCAATCTGATAGACTTGGCGGTTGACTGTATCGTCACTGTATACAATCTCTGTCTTTTTCTCCGAAGATCCTTCTTCATTGGAAATCGTTCTTGTAATCTTTGCATAGACTCTGGCAGCATAATCATTTTTATATCGCTCTTTCGAAAGATTTGCCAGAACCGCTGTAAAATAGATTCTGTCGTCATCTTCTGAAAATTTTTTAACTGCCGTTACTTTAGCCGGCTTGTACACTGCACCATTGTAAAGATATTTGCGGTCCAGTTCCAGTTCCTGCTCCCCTAGATATGTTTTAGGAAGCAGAACCATTCCATATTCTACGACTGCACCACTGCTCTCCAATTCTTGCAGATAAGACTTCTTGATACAACCGATCATTCTTAATCCCATCGGAGTAATCGTCCGGATTTGTCCACCCAACATCTGCATATCTACATCCCGCAACTCAGGTCCGGATGCTTTGACCGGAACTATCCATTGTCCCCAGAACAAAAGCAGCAAAAAAATCCAGATGCCCAAACTCTTTTTCCTCTGTTTCATACTCTAATCCTTCCTTAGTATATTCCTGTAATCCACCCCGGCTCACTCACTTGCGGCAGTGTCGGTTTCTGCGGCACTTCCGGCTCCTGTGGCTGTTGTGGCACTTCCGGTTCCTCATTTGGTCCCTGTGGCTGCTGCGGCACTTCCGGTTCCTCATTTGGTCCCTGCGGCTCCTGTGGTGCTTCCGGTTCCCCATTTGGCTCCTGCGGCTGCTGCGGCTTTTCTGGTTCCCCATTTGGCTCCTGCGGCTGCTGCGGTTCTTCATTCGGCTTCTGTGGCACCTCTGATTTTCCTTCTGTTTCTTTTTCAGTATCTTTCTTGGTGTCTTTCTTTTTATCCGCTGATTTTTTCTTTCCGTCAGACATTTCTGCCTGCTTCTGTGCATCTTTCTTCAGCGCTCTCTTTTCTTTCCAGGTAACATCCTCTTCTTCAAAAAGATGATTTAGATCCAACACATGGTCACGTGCATTGAGATTCTCAATCTCTGCCACCTCATCCGACACCGGTGTTTTCTTCTGCTGTTCTTTCTCATCCCCCTGGAAGTGTTCCCACAAAGCGATCCCACTTCCAAGCAGTATGCAAAAGCCAATTCCGGCGATTGCACCTGCTATCCTCTTTTTTCTCTGCATTCGTTGTCTCTCCTTCTTATCACTTTTCTTTCCCATCCAAAAGATTGTCTAATTTCCTTCAGCATTGCCGGATCCGTCTAATACGATTTTATGATCACAACATGCGAATGCTGCCACCTTATGGGAAATGCATAAAATGGTCTTTGATTTCATCTGTTTTAAATTGTTTAACACTTGTTCTTCTGTCTTCTCGTCCAGCGCCGAGGTGCATTCATCCAAGAGAAGAACCGGCGCATCACTTAAGAGTGCCCGCGCAATTGCAATCCGCTGGATCTGTCCTTCGGAAAGTCCATTTCCTCTTTCCCGCAGCACCGTATCCAATCCATCCGGGAGCTCCTGAATATATTCCCAGATACATGCCATCTTTGCCGCCGTACAAATCTCCTCTTCCGATACCTGTCTTCCGGAAAAAACAAGATTTTCACGGATGGTTCCTGATAAGATCATATTCCCTTGCGGCACGTAGGCAAACATCTTTCTTGTCCCGGCATCCGCCGGTATCTTTTTCTTCCCAAGATCAAAATAAATCTGTCCTTCCTCACATTGAAGCAAACCGAGCAGCAACTTCATCATCGTGCTTTTGCCTGCACCAGAAGGACCGGCAACTGCCGTCAGACTTCCCTTTTCCAAACGTACAGAAAAATGTTCCAGCACGCTTCGGTTCTCGTAGGAGAATCCAACCTCTTCAAAGACAATCGCCTGCATCTCTTCAGAAATTTTTTCAAACTCCTCTTCCACGGAAAATGCCTCTTCTTCCTCGATCTGCTCCAAATCCATCAATCGTTCCGCCGATCCGATCATACTATAATATTGAGGAATCAGCCCGGAAATATTTCGGAACGGCGCCCGGATCTGCCCGATGATCTGCAGAAAAGCTGTCAATGTACCAAAGGTCAGCAATCCTCTGGAAATCTGAATCGCACCCCATGCCAGAGCCGCATAATATCCTGCCGTAAACATGACATAGACGATGGTATTCGCCAGATTGCTGACTGCATTCCGCTTCTTTTTTATCTGATAATGGATTTCCTGATAATTGGTGAGTTTTTGTTCCATCATTTCTTCATTGGAAAAAGACTTGATGACCATAAGGTTTTCGATACATTCCTGTAAAAATGCACGCACCTGCCCTCCACTTTCCTGCACTTCCTTATGAAAATGGCGAAATCTCTCACTGTAAATCCTATTTCCGATACATACCACAACCCCAATCAGCAAGATCACAAGCGTAAATCGAAAATCAATCCGAAATAGAATCAGCAGCCCCACAGACAGTTTTGTCCCAAGAGAGATCAGCTGTGGCAAAATACCGACAATCCCTGCAACTACAAGCTCTACATCACTTGTCAGTCGATTCATAATCTCTCCAGAATGAATACCGCTGATCTCCAGATACGGTTTCCTTAAAATCGCCGCGAACATCCTGCGCTTCAGTTCCATCTCCAGTTTGCCTGAAACACGGACACGGATATTACTGCTTACGATATTCAGAATCGCCTGAAGGCCAATGAGCCCTACAAGAATCAGACAATCTCTCCAAAGGCTTCCTTGTCGGCTGCCGGATGCCACGTCAAGAAGTGCGCTGGAGATCAGTGCAAGCAGAAGGAAACTTCCGGCAATGGCTGCGCTGACACCTGCCAACAGTGCAACTGCCCACAGATGGTTTTTGCTGCATCGATAGATCCAGCTTATCGGTTTTTGTTCCATTTCCCTCTCAATCCTTTCCATCCTCTCCACACTAGATCTGTCAGTCTTATGATCCATTTTCTCGCTCGGATTGAACTGCACCAAATCTTTACATAGATCCGATATCTCCTATCCTTTCTGCAATCGACATAATCCTCTCCCCGGTAAAATCCTCGCAACACTCCAAGCACTTGTTCCTCCTGAATTCCATGCTCCGGTATCCACTGATGATCCCCACAGAGGATATACCCTTCTGTGTCTCTTCCGATGACTCGATGAAGAATATAAGATCCATTCTTCCTTCGATAGAGAATCACCTCACTGGTTTCCACGATTCCCTCCGGCCGAACGAGATGCAAGATATCCTTCTGCGGTCTGATGCAGGGAAGCATACTGACCCCAGATGCCGCTGTAAATAATTCCCCGTCTTCTAAAAGAATCTGCTCCATTTTCTTGCGCATCGTATGTTCCGCCTACACTTCTAGAATGCCAGCCTCTAAGAGTCTGGTGACAAATGTATGTACATCGTTTTTCGCCTGTTCCTCTGTCATCTCATATTGATCCAGCATCCTCTCTGTCAGCGCTTCTTCTGTCAGATCCCTCTCAAGCGCTTTCCAGAGAAAAGCCCCCGTCTGGTTCATCTGAATCATTCCTTTGAACTCATTTGTCTGTGCTCCAACCGGGACTACAACATATTTTCCTGCCACTTCCCGCATAAAAAATCCATTTTTAATTCTCATATTCCTTCTCCTCTCATACTTTCATATGCCATCTTTGCGGCATCTTCTGAAATCGTACACCGCATCTGATAGACCGGGACTTCTTTAAAAAGTTCATCCAGCATCTCTAACAGCCTCTCTGCCATCTCCTGCCTGCGCGGAACAAGTGTCTGCCGCATCAAAAGCAGTACCGCCTCCTGGGGCTCCATACGCCGGATCTCGTTTGTTTTCCCACGCCCCAGCATACAGATTCCCTGCAGTTTTCCCTTGCGGTTCAACTGCTCATCGGTCTTCCCGCTAAACGGTGTCCCGTAGACGACCCAGCCATCCGCCTCTTTTCTGACTGCCGGCTTATCGTCATTGATGATCAATGCCCGCTCGGTTCCAAAATATTTCTGCCACTGTTTTGTATGTGTAGATTTTCCTGTTCCACTGTCCGCAGAAAACAGATAAACTCTGCCATCCACTTCCACCGCAGATGCATGGATCATCATCCCGCCCTGCAAAAGAAGCTTGCGGTAAAATTCCAATCCCACAAAAATATATTCACACTCTTCCAATGTCAGATGAGGCTGCTCTGCCTGTTTCTGTATACAGAGTTCCTCTGTCATCGTCAGTGTGATCTGCGTCTTCGCATCCCCATCAAAGCGGTATGACTCCATCTTCTTTTTCAGAAACTCATAGATCGGCTCATACTCTACAATGCAATCCGCAATCTGATATCGCATTCCTCTTCTCCTTTCCGAAAAAGGACCTGGAAGTATTGCTCCCAGATCCTCCTGTGATCAGTCAATGATAAATTCTTTTTCTACTTTTTGCAGCTGTCCATCTTTCGATACATACATGCTGACTTTATAAGTTCCCGGACCAAATGCTCCATTCAGTGTACGCATGCGAAGTTTTGTATGGCTTTCATCTAAAAAGCTTGTCTCCAACAACACTTTCCCTACAGATGTCCCTTGGATCACTGTAAACTTAATCAGTGCCTGATTCGGAAAGTCATCGATTGCTGTTGTAAACGTAACATCAAGACAGGTTCCATAATCCGACTCTTCTTTATTATAAAAAATCGATTCAATTGCAAGTTTTGGTTCTTCCGGAACTTGCGGCACATATGCCGGAATCTTATCATGTTCTGTATAGCCCGCATAGTTGCCGTAAACATCTACAGGAAGCGCAAAATAGTCCTTATCGGTTCCATTATAGGAGATCTCCACCTGGTTATATCCACTGTGCATCTGAATCTGCGACGAAGCAATCTCGCCACCTACCAGTTGATCTCCGGTCGGTGTATTGTTCTCCCAGTTATAGGAGCCGTTAAAGTTATATGTTCCGTAGTAAAGTGTTCCACTCTCATCCGATACAAAACTATATCGGAAAGAAGTCTCCGAGATCCGCTCTACTTTCTGCTCTGTAATCCGCGGCGGATTGTATTCCACTACAAAAGATTTCTTTGCAACGGTTCCATCAGAAAATGTCACCTTTGCAATATACTGATTATCTTTATGTCCATAATTTTCCGGAATCACAATCGTATAGACTTTTCTGTCTTCGCTGACAAAAAGCTGTGCTTTATCTGTTGTGATCGGTGAACCGGTCGGACAGATAAAGGAGAAATTGTCCAGTGTCAACTCTTCTGCCGGAGCTTTATTTAACTCTACGGTAATTGTGTTTTTCGGTTTCTCTCCGACAGATACGATCTGATATTCGGATGAAATGTTCGGATCTTCCTGCACATTTCCACTGACGGTGATCGGCCCCAGAACATCCGATGTTCTTCCATCGTGAGCTTCCATCACATAATACAACTGGTAGGAGATTCCTTCCTCCAGTCCACTGATCAGCACCTTATTGAATCCCGTCTTCATCTCTTTCCGGTATCCCTTCTTCACCGTATCCACAGAAGGAATTTCCTCTGCCGCACGGCTGACCTGTGTATGCCCCGGAAGGTATACATATACATATCCTCCCTCATCCACATCAAACAAATCAAATTCTGCTCTTGTCGCCTCACTTCTCAGTACCGTTGCATCGCTGACAGTCGGGCAGTCTACTTTGTAACTGAAATATTTGGAAATGATCTTGCCCGGTGCAATCTCCATCGAGAATGTGTAGGTATCGTCTTTTGCAAACACCGAAGTAGAAACTTCATACACGCGATTGTCTTCCGTCTTTGCACTTAAAAGTGTCATTTCCTTCCCGCCATGGCAGATAATTCTCATATCTTCTACTGCGAGCGGTTGTGTTGTCGCTTTCTCCAAAGTAACGATCATCCGACTCATTCCACGTACTTCCACAGATACAATGCTGTTAGTCAAGATCTCTTCCCCAACTTCCACTTCTACTTGATTGTTTCCATTGTCCTGCACTTTATCAAGTTTTCCGCTTCCGCCAATCGTAGAATTGTCTCCATTTAAAATAGCATTCTCCACGGTTCCATTGACAGTGATCATAGATCCACCTGCAGCCTCAGACACGAGCAATTCCTCCGCAGGTACATTCACTGTAAATCCCTGTACCACTTCTGCAACTTCCACTTCTGCAATTTTCAATGCTCCATTGACCGTCATATTACTTCCCGCCACAAGTTTCGCAACACTGGATCCCGCTCCAAGATTCAGGGTGAAATTCCCCGCTGCCCTGCCTGCACCGGCAGCACTTTTCCCAATCTGATCAAATACTGTGTCATTTGCTGTCACAGTACAGTCCGCATCTGCTGCCACTTCCAAATTTTTTACACGAAGCTGATTCAATACAATCTCTCCACCTTGTACAGAGCTGTCCACAACGACCTTGTTATAATTTCGCACTTTCTCAGTCGCATTCACTGTGTAAATACCGCCCTTTACTTGCTCCGACGTAATTGTCAGTGTATCCTGTGTCACCTTCTTCGCGGTGTCACACGCATCCAGCACGTTTTTGGCGAGCCATTTCTTCTGGTCTGTCGACACTTCCGAAGACTTCAGCATCTCCTGTGCCGTCACATAAGCAGACTGCACCAGTGTATTCCCATAGAACACCTGTCCGTCTACTTTCATATAAGATCTGACTGCATATCTGGTGTTAAACCCTGCTCCACTGATCCCGGTAAGAACTCCGGTATAGTAAACCTTCTCCTCTGTTGTCTTCCAATTCTTCTCTGCCGGAATCTCAAGAGCTTTGTAAGCTTTCCCTTTTAACGCATAGCTTCCGTCAATCTGAAGTTCTCCTCCGGCTGCCTCCAACGCACTCGCAGGTACTGCCACCGTTCCGTAAGTGACCTCTTTCCCTTCTGCTTTCAGCTGCTCCAGGTAGGCCTTATCGATTGCCGAAATCGTCCGAAGTCCTGTCTTTCCTTCTGATCGAATCTCCATAGATTCTGTAGAAATATGTATTTCATTCTCTGCCGCCAACGCGAACCCTGTGCTGCCCAATACGAATGTTAAGGCTAATAACAATACTTTGCATATCTTATTTAGTCTTTTTAGCATTCCTTTTCTCCTTCTAGTCTTTATTCTTCCCAGTCATCTGGAATTGTCACCTCATTATCAAGGTTCTCTGACGGTTGTTCCGTTCCCATATCCATCTCGGTATCTGTTGATGAATCTTCTGTACTTCTTTCCTCTGGCTTCTCTAATGAAGAGTTCCCTGCATGCTCATCGCTTGCTCCCAATTCTTTCTTCTCTTCGGAATCGGTATCCAGATCCTCTGCCTGCCCGTTCGCTGTAGCTTTTCTAGAATCATCACCTGCCTGATCCGAACTCCTTCCGGAAAAAGAATCAGATAACAGCCATGTGATGGCACAGAGGAAAACAATTGCGATTATAATTATAATCGTTTTCTTTTTCATATACTACCTCTGAATCGCTGTCCTAAAAGCCCAGATCTTCCTCTCCCCAGTCACCTACATCTCCATTATTATCAATCCCACTCATCATAATCGTATCTTCCACCGGAATCTTTACAATGTTCAGTTCTAATGCCTCATATCTTTCTTTCATTATTTTTACGCTCCTTTTTATTTTAGTTTCCGGTAAATTATACATTATCTTTTTACATCTCTGCAACTATTTTTCATCCGTGTTTTTCACCATTTTTTCTTCCTATTTTTCTTATTTTTCGCTCTTTTTCACAGATGTTTTTACTCGTAAAGTCCTGCCGCCCTGCATACGCGATCCATCTGGTCTACCTGTTCGGTCACCGCAGCGCTCTTTAAGGCCTCCCGCCCTTTTCTATTTGCAAAAATGGTCTTCGTGACCAAACGCCAGATCCATGCTGCCGGCAATAAAAATGCATGCCGTCTCACTGCCGGAGAAAGTTCTTTCATTGCCTCCAAAGGCGGGAAAAGCATTGTCAGCACCAACCGTATGCGTGTCCTTCGGATTTGCTTTTTCTCCCCGCCCTCTTTTAAGAGTCTCGCTCCCATATGATTTTCCATCGTGCCGTATGCCCCACTGCCAATGATATGTTCCAAAAGAATATTTCCCTCAAAAAACGATTCGTCTTCCTCCATACATTGCTGTAAAAAGCGCTGCATCGTTTCGGAAAACTTCAAAAGTCTCCCTCGCTCCAGATATGCTTCGACCTTTTTCCAGTCGCAACTGTCTTTTTTCTTCTGTGCAAACACAAAAAGATCCAACAGCATCCGGATTCCAATTCCTCCGTACTTCAAGTGCTTTGCCATATGACCGATCATATATACATAATACTCTTCCCAAGGCATCTGATACGCAAACGCAAAACCTTCCTTTCGGATACATTTGCTCCAGATATCCTCCAAAAGTACGTCTAGCTCCCGATTCTCCGTTGAGCAGTCCCAATGAATCTCAACCGTCATAAAAGGATTCCGCACATAGACATCGTGATGCCCTCCTCCATGTTCCAAAGTATATCCAAGCGACTCCATAATCTCCTGAATCTTGCCCTGCTGCTCTTTCTGACACAGAATATCAAGGTCTGTGAGAAAACGCATATCAGGAGAAGGGTATTCCTTTTTCAACTGAGCTCCCTTTAATGGGAGATGCTCGATTTGTTCTTCCTCAAACTTCTGTTGGATCTCCTGCAAAGAAAAATACTGGGTAGCCTCTCTCGCAATCCCTTTCTGCTGCGCCTTTTGCATTGCACAGACCACATCCGCAGGGATTTTCTCCTGTTCCTGCAGTGGTAAAATTCCATAGGATACTAGATTGTCAATCTTCTGATACTTGCACAACTGCTGCAAATACTTCCAGTCAAGTCCTTCGACCTCTATCGTTATTGGTTCTTCCAGCAAAACACTCTTGATCAACTGAAAGAGTGCCCTCTGTTCTTTTTCTCTTCTCATCTGCTTCTCTCTTTCTTTTTGATTTATCTTACGATGTCACACACAACGATCTCAGGAAGATTATTAACTCGCGGAATCCCTCTGGAACTGCCAAGACCCGCCGACAAGATCATCGTTCCATTTCCGCAGGAAAACATTCCTCTCGTATACGTTGGGAAAAATCCTTCCTCCGGATCAAACAGTCCTCCTACAAACGGAACTCTTACCTGACCACCATGCACATGTCCGCTGAAGACTAGATCTACATCCCAGTATTCCATGCTCTTCCACAACAGTAAGCCTTCTGGTACATGACTCAGCAAAATCTTCAGCCGATCTGTCTGCACAAACGCTTCCAGAAATCGTTGCTCTGATCCATCTTTCCAGTCTTCCGGCAGTAAATATCCGTAGGCTCCCCCAATCCTTACTTCCTGTCCGGCAATCTTGGTATCCACATATTCTTTCTCTAGCACAACTGCCCCGGCAGCTTCAAGCTGTTCCGTCAGATCGCCTTCACCATAAGTTTTCTCATAACCCACCTCATGATTTCCCAGCGAAAAATACACCGGCGCAATCGCGCACGCTTCCCGAACCAGATGCAGAAGAATATCCGTGCGGTCTTCATCCTCATTGAGCATATCCCCCGTCATAAAGATTACATCTGGCTTCTGCTTCTGAATCTTAGCAATCAGCCTTTGATTATCCCTGCCGTACTGATAATTGTGAAGATCTGTAAGCTGCACAGCTCTAATTGGAGCCGCAATCTTTGGATTCCGGTAAGTATACTGCCGAACAATGAGACATTTTTGCGATAAGATAAGACTGACCAAAAGAATTCCTGTCAGCACAAAGAAACTAAATACAACTATCTTTCCAAATTTCTTCATCGTCCACCTCCGATCTGTCGTTTCTCTTTCCAATCAAATAGCCGGAGCTTCTTCCACCCCGGCTTTCTTTTCTTATGCGTACTTTCTTACAATCTCCTGCATCTTTGCAAATTGCTGCTCCATCTCATCCACCAGACGGAACTGCGTCCGCGCACGGACAAGGTTGTGCTCTGGATAAGCCGTCTTAAAGTAAGTGTCTCCTTCCAGATAATCTGTCAGGAACCGAATTCCACACTCAAACGTCATCAGACGCGCTCCCCATGGAAGACTCTCGACTTCCTCCGGTGTCAACACATCTTTTGTCGCCTCCAAATATCCTTTCACATACAGCTCATATAGAGAGATATCAAAATGCATTTTATCCAAATCGCGCTCATCTTCCTCCGCTGTCGCCGCACCAAACCGGATGGAATCTCCGAAATCGTTTGCAGCAAGCCCTGGCATGATCGTATCCAGATCAATGATACAAAGTCCCTTTCCGGTCTCTGCATCAAACAAAATATTGTTCAGCTTCGTATCATTGTGTGTCACTCGAAGCGGTAGCGTTCCATTCTCCTGCTGTTCTACTAATACCTTACAATCTTGCTTTCTATCAAGAGCAAATGCAATCTCCGGTCTGCAAGTGATCGCCCTGTTTTTGATATCTCGCTTCAAAGCTTTCTCCAAATTTTCAAACCGTTTCACCGTATTGTGGAAATCTGGGATTGTCTCCTTTAAGCTGGATGCCGGATAATTTCCAAGCTGTTTTAAGAAGTGTCCAAAACTATTTCCAGACTGATAGAACTGCTCCGGATCCTCTACAAGCTGATAACATACCGAATTCGAAATATAATTATAACATCTCCATGGCTGTCCCTCATTGTCCTCGAAATAGGTACATCCATTCTTTGTCTTAATGCAGGAAAGTGTCTCTCTGTCCGGATCTCCCCCTTCCTCTCGAATGATATTTCTTAGATATTCTGTCACTCCAAAGATGTTCTCCATCACACCTGCCGGATCCTTGAAGACATTATTATTCACCCGCTGAAGAATATAGGCAAATTCATCGCCCTCCTCCGTCGGCATATAGACCGCATACGTCTCGTTAATATGTCCCTCTCCAAATGGCTTCACATAGCTGCACTGAAGACCGAACCCAAACGCATACAGTGCATCCTCCAGATTTCTGCTTGTCACACCGTCAATCTTTCTTCTCGTAGAGAAGATCACTTCTCCCTCTTCAACCTTCTTTCTGGAAGGGATTACGCAGTTCGCCTTTACGACACTGCCCAGTCCGATATGTGCTCCACATCCAACATGAGAATCATGATCTACAACCACCCCACTGTTGACAAGCACACCATGTTCCACAACTGTATTGGTATTGACAATCGCACTCTGCATAATAAAACTTCCATTGCCGATCACCGCACTAGGACTAACAACCGCTGACGGATGAATGATCGCCGGAACTTGATAGCCCGCTTCCATCAGTTTCTCTGTCCAGTATAGCCGCATTCCGCTGTCTCCCAGAGCTGCCACTGCCGTATCGTACTCATTTAAAAATGCCTTATAGTCACAGCACTTTCCAATTACATCCGCTCCCTTTACGGCATCATCTAAAAACACAACCTCTTCGTACCCCAACAATCTTGCTGTTTCCTGGATCATATGGCCAAAACCACCGGCACCTAAAATTAATAAACGTTTCACTTCTTCTTTTGTATGAATCCAAATTGGAAACATACCCCTCCTTCCTATGTAAGATATAAACTTATCATACCACATCTACCGGAAGGCTGCTACAAAAAATATGGAAGTTTCCATATAAAGTAATTGTACAATTTCCCCAAAACTTTCTCTTCCACATTATCTATTATTCTAGAATTCCTCTGTCTATTCTTGAATACTTGCCTGAAACGGCATCGACTTGTTTCCTATCTCGGAGATTTCACAAGAACAGTGAAACCTCCGAAGATTTAGATCTGATCATCGATCAGAAATAGATTTTTCTTACATCTTCTATACAAACTCTTCCAACGTCTTTGACTGAAAGGCAGTCTGCATCCAATTCTTCAACACTTCCATATTCTGCTGGGCCTGAATCTGCTCCAAAACCTCATCCGGAATGTCTCCGAAACTTTGCAAACACAAAAGCAGGGTCTCTTTCAAAACACTTCGTCCTTCTTCACGTCCCTCTTCACGCTCTTCTTTTAACATCTCTTCAAAAATCATAAAGCGCTCCTCCATTTCCCGGCTTCCCTTGATCTTGCGGATAAAATTCTGCAGCTGTTCCACGTAGGAATCATCAAATGCTTCCTCACTTCCTGCAAGGTCTGCCTTTACATACTTTAGAAATGTTACCAGTTCTTTTGGAACTTCACTTTCATTCTTTCCATGTGTGTTTAAAAATACGATAGTCCTTCCATCTTCCAGATTCGTCTGCACGGACTCTTTGCATGTCATCTTAAAGGTATACCGGTATTTCCCTTCTTATCTTTGATCGTAAGTTCCTTTAAACGATGTTTTCTTCTCATGATACTCCTCCATTTGACAGAGGAATTCTATGAGATTATCATAGCAGATTCTGTGCTGTTCCGCAATCAAAAAGCCTTAACACTCTCCCTATATGCCTCTAACACTGTTTCTACATGGACTGTATTTTGACTTTTGCTTCACCAATCTAAAACATGCTTGTCCAGCTTTGCCTGTAATCACTCCTTCATCTTCGAAATTGATCTACCAACCTCTTTACAATTCCCTTTATTTCTAAATTCATTCATTATATCTAGATTAAATTTTGATAATGCCCTATTTAAATGATTTTCAGTATATCCAAAAATATATGACTCTAATTCTTCATCATTAAATTGAAACTGCTCTTTTAAATTTTTTTGATATCTTTCATCATAAGCCTTTGACTTAATAATGATTTCCTGTACATTTTGTTTTAATTGTTGATATCTATTATCTAAATCAAATACTTCTATTTCCTCTTTATCTTCTAAAGTAAGTACTTTTTTATTTATTACTATATTGAAATTTTTAGATTTCCCTTGTAAATAATCCAAATCAAATTTATTATCAAAATCTGTTCCAAATTTTATTCGACTTTTACGTTGACTATTGTACGGATTTACAATACTCTTTTTTTGAGAGGACTTTAGTTGATTGCACGTTTTGCAAACAGGAATCATATTATATAAACACACTGCTAATTCAGGGTATGTACTTTTATCATAGAAATGATCCAAATCCCCCCAAAAACGAACCTTCCCTTTCTTATCATATACAACATTTATATAATTTTGATTGCAATATGGACAAACTGAAATTCCTAGTATTTGAATTATTTTCGCTGCCTGAGAATTTCTGTAATTTTTGTATCTTTCCAACAAATATTTTTTTGTATCTTCTCCTATATTTTTATTTTGAATTCGTAATTCTTCTATATACTTTTTCATTTCTTCTAGTTTATTACAATCCAATAAAAGAAATTCTTTTATTGCATCTGCTAATTCCCGATTGTCTCTATTTTCTCTTCCCTTCATAACCAGTGTTCTTAACATGTCATCTTGTTTAAGCACAGATATAAACTTTTTTAAATGAACCCTTTTTATCCATTCCCAGTATATTGTTTCAATTTTCTCTTTTTGTATTTCAGAAAGCTCTATCCTGATCATTTCCCTCTAATATTCCCTTTATCTTTCTTAATTTTTCTTCATCTGTTTCATCTTTAATCAATTTAATTATCTTAGCTTTATCATTATTCTGATGCTGTTCATATAACTGTAATAATTTCTGTTTTACAGTTTGCTCTCCAATCCTATCAATTATTTTCTTAATTCTTTCTAATTCGGTATCCTCTATTTTTTCTTTACTCTTTAAACGTTCTATAATTCTTCTCATATTTTTATATGAATTTTCGCCAAATGTATTTTTCATCATAAAAGAGTCCATTAATAAATAATATATATTTGTTGCATATGTCTCTTTATTACTGCATATTTTCCTGATACCATTTTCTATTTGTATAGCATATACATTTTCAGGAAGAATGTCTGTGACAATAAATGGCGAATGACTTGTAAGTACGATTTGTATCTTTTTATCTTTACAGCCGCTCAAACTACCTAATAATATATCTAAAAATTTTCGCGCCAACTCTGGATGTAGTGTTTTATCAGGTTCATCGATTAGCAATACAATGCTTTCTCCTGATTTAATAGCATTCACAGCATTTGTAGACTTTGAAATCACATCCAAAAATGCACTTTGTCCTTCAGACATTTTTGCCAACTCAATCTTTATGATTCTGTAAATACTATTACTTCCATTTTCATCAGTTCTTGTCTTATAACAATTATCATATAGCTTTGTTAATTCAATCACATCCTCCTCAAGTTCCTCAAAGTCGCATTGTATTTTAATAGTATTTTCATCCATGAAATAATTCTCTGGTAAATTTTCGAATAATTCTATAAGTTTTAAAACCGCATTTTTATCTACAATGTTTACTAACCCTTGTGCTGCAATTTCAACTCTATTTAAAACATATTCCAATACTTTTTTCAAATCTATTGTTCCATTTGAATCTCTGCTTTTTTCTATTTGTAGTAATAATGCGCCATACTCCACTTGAAATTTTTCAACTCTCTGCCTTCCCCAATTTGCATTTTTTTCGCCTTTCCCATAAAGTTGTTCAATTTCCTCCTCATTAGGTATGAAATCTTTAACATCAATCTTATATTTTCTCCGGCCTCCTCCAGACCAACCTATAAATTGTTCTAAAAAATAGTATTCTATTGATTCCGCACAAAATTTCCACAAAAATTTTTCTTTCGCACCCCTTATATCTTTCTGCTTAACCTCTCTATTTTTCTTTTTTATTCGTGTTACAATTCTTTTTTCTAGATGAAATAACCTATCTAATTCTTTCTTTCTATCTTTTAAATATTTTTCCACCTTTTCACTTCTACGATATTGATCAAGTTCTACTTTAATATTATTTTCAATATAAATAACCTTTTCATCAAATAATTCACTATTGATTTCCTTAAGTTTCACAAAATATTTATACAAGCTTTCATAGCTCTTCTCATCTAAATAATATCTTCTTTCAAACATATAATCGTCATCATACTGTTTTACATATTCATTGTTAATTCTATAATTATATTTATCCGAAGTAATATAGGCATATTCTAAATTGTTGGAGATTTTATTATTTTTTTGCCAAACAGAAATCACATTATCAGAATATATAAATTGTCCATCTACTAATTCAAAAATTGTTCCCATAGGCAATTTATATATTGCATCTTTTTCCTTTTTCCCTTGCATATCTATATTAGAAATTCTTTCTTCTCCTATAAGGAAACTTTCATCTACAAACTCAAATGCAAAATGCACATCATATAAATGATATACCATAAAATATGAATATTTAATTCCTTCTTTTTTTGTAAGAGTATCTCTAATTCTATCCCTTCTTCGCATCCCTAATATATCTAACAGTGTAGTTTTTCCCATTCCATTCTCTCCAAGAAATAGTGTTACACTGCTTACATTATCTCCATAATAATTTTTTATAGAATCTCTATTTTCTTCAATCTTCAATTTTCTTTCTTTAAATGAAGCTCTAAAATTGGAAGAAAAATTAAATTCTTGATTCTGAAATATCGTTCCATATTTCCTTACATATAAATATATCAATTCCATCGTTGATATTTCTCCTCTCCCAAACCGGAAATAACTACCTCTTTCTTTAGAAGGCATTTTCCTTCACCATTTGAATATAGAATTCCCCTGTCTATTCTTGAATACTTGCCTGAAACGGCATCGACTTGTTTTCTATCTCGGAGATTTCACAAGAACAGTGAAACCCCCGAAGATTTAGATCTGATCATCGATCAGAAATAGATTTTTCTTACATCTTCTGTACAAACTCTTCCAACGTCTTTGACTGAAAGGCTGTCTGCATCCAATTCTTCAACACTTCCATATCCTGCTGGGCCTGAATCTGCTCCAAAACCTCATCCGGAACGTCTCCAAACTTTTGCAAAAACAAGAGCAGAGTTTCTTTCAAAGTACTTCGCCCTTCTTGAAGTCCTTCCTCACGTCCTTTTGCAAATCCTTCTGCACGCTCTTCTTTCAGCATCTCTTCAAAAATCATAAAGCGCTCCTCCATTTCCCGGCTTCCCTTGATCTTGCGGATAAAATCCTGCAGCTGTTCCACGTAGGAATCATCAAATGCTTCCTCACTTCCTGCAAGGTCTGCCTTTACATACTTTAGAAATGTTACCAGTTCTTTTGGAACTTCACTTTCATTCTTTCCATGTGTGTTCAAAAATACGATAGTCCTTCCATCTTCCAGATTCGTCTTCCCGGACTCTTTGCAATTCATCTTAAAGGTATACCGGTATTTTTCTTCTTCAAATGGATCAAAATCGCAGATGAAAATGACATAGGTATCTGGAAGTTCTGAATAATCTTCTCCTGATAGTAATAGTTCCATATCCATCTGACTCTGATAGTAACGACTTCGCTTCCCGAGCGCTGCCTTTCTTTTCATCTGCATCTCTACATTATAATGACTTTGGCACTCATCTTTCGCATAAACATCCAATCGGACACCTTTGTATTCCGGATGATATACGATACTCTTCTCCCGGCTGACTTCCACTCGATCGATCGGTATCTCCAGCACTCTTTCTAAAAGTCCCTTGCAGTTATTTTCATCCATCATCACTGCACCAAACATAAAATTATCTTTGATCGTAAGTTCCTTTAAACGATGTTTTCTTCTCATGATACTCCTCCATTTGACAGAGGAATTCTATGAGATTATCATAGCAGATTTCAACTTGATATACAATTAGAAATAGTTTTTTATTACACTTTCGGCATAAATTTTTCCAATGCTTTAAATTCAAATTTCCTTCCATCGATCTTTATATCCTGAGATAAATTGGGGTATTCCCTGATTATTGAATAATCTGGGGCGAAATTCATCATCTGTCCAGTGTATAAAAATCACCAATCCGTTTTGTGGAAATTACAATTCCAGCAAAAAGAAAATCGTTTTCTCACTATCACCCTTATAATGAATCTATGTACTTTATAGTATAAATCATCCTTGAAGATAAATGAGTAATCTGATATATGGTCTTTTTATATGTAGATACCAGTATACAAGCCAATTTAGACGCAATCAAGTAAATCAGTATTTTGATATTTTATAGAGTCAACAACAATCTAGTGTCCCAATCGTGTAATGTTTTCTCAATTATTTTTCTGTTATAAAGCCGTATGAAAAATCACTTCCTGCTAAATGTGCTTCTGTTAAAATAATAAATGAATCGGCATCCCAAAAATTAAAGTTAACTGGAAAAGCCTCTAATGTATTGCTATCAATTTCCCCAGTTGTAAAGACTTCCTCATTATTAACCAAAGTACTAATAGTTCCTGTACTTTCCGCCCTATACATTGACTGATCTAAAACAAATACCCCTTCAAATACCGTTTCGTCATAATCATCATCTAAAGGCACTGTTATCCAAGACATAACATCTTTACTTCCATTAGATCCCATTCCAATGAACATATCGTAAGCGCAAAATATTGCTACGCTGCCTATAAATTACGCTTGCACCAAAATGATAGATGCAAGCGTTTTACTCTACTTTAGTTTTGGCAGTTCGCTTTCGCAGTCTCGCTCCATGGGGCAAGCTGTTCCAGCTGTTCATCTGACATGTTAGCATCTGGTCGCTGTGATAAAAGGTAAGTCAGATATTTGTATGTGTTCAGGTCATTCGCTTTTGCCATCTCAACCATTGTATACACAATAGCGCTAGCTGTAGCTCCCTTCGGACTGGCACTGAACAGCCAGTCCTAAAGGTGTCTTTCATGATTATAATCCTTTCCCATCTCTTATCAATCTCTTTTAACTAACTTTCCTATTAATGGCTGAATATATTCTTTTAGAACTTTAAAGGAACGGTAATCTACAATGGAAGCAATAGTAAAATAGACACCTAAGATAATAATTCCCGACACACATGCATAGCCTATAATTGAAAAATAAGAATCTAAATGCCAAGGAATCCATTTACTAATTACTGTAATTATAGTAAATATAATAGAGTTAGAAATAAATCTCTTATAGGAAATCCAAGGACTTCTATGTAAAATTCGCACATTTGCATATATAAACATATCATTCATTCTATAAATTAGTGCAACTATTGTTCCTATAAGGACTCCATAAATCCCCCAAAAAATTACTGCTATTATCGAAACTGTCAAATTAATAGCAGCTTCTATTATACATCGGGTTTGTGTTTTACGAAAATGCTGTGCATAATTGATTAAATCGGCACAACATGCTCTAGCACCTGTCATAACATAAAATACTGAAAATAAGACTGCCACCTTATAATCTAAATAATTGATATCTTTAATTCCAGATGTATATAGTTCCATAAAAGGAATGATAAAAATTAATGCAATATTATACAGTGCAAACACTAATGCCATTCTATAGTTTTCATACAAATCATGGAGTTGTATATATCTATCCCTATCTCGATTAAATGTTTGCCCCATTACAAAAGAAAATCCTTGCGCCACATAATCTAGTGCAGTTCTAATCATCGAATACAGCAATGTATACATTGTATAGACACTAACAACTTTTAAACTAGAGAAAATTGTTAAGATTATAGTATCTGTATTTCTAAAAACCATGTCACAAATTTGATTAACAAAAACTGCATTTTTTTGTTCAATTGCTTTATAATTAGGTTCTTCTTTTAGATTAACCCATTTATAGTTTTTAGAAATATAGATTCCTATAATAATTATTTTAAATATATTGATTAGTAAATATGTAAATTGTATTTTAACAATGCTACATCCTAAGAAAAGCATAATAATTTTTGATATACTAATTAAAGTAGAGGCAATAGAAGATAGTGCTGTATTTATATAGTTTTTACCTTCCGCCTGTAATAAAATAATGAATTTCCCTTGAAAATAATAGCTAATAACCCCTGGAAACCCATTAAATAAAATAATCACAGTCATAACCCATACTGAAATATTTGAGGAAATCACTAATGGATATACAACTGCTAATCCCAAAACTGCAATTAAATATAATCGCCCTGTTTTTTTATAATAACGATTTGTTGCAGCCATTATGCTTGAAATTTCTTTTTTATCCGAATTGGCTATTGGAGCATACAAAGCTTGTAGTGTTGCCCCATACATTCCAGCTTCCAATAATGTAAAGTATGCAAATATTTGTCCTATCGAATTTAAAAACCCATTCATTTCTGATCCAAAACTCATCAAAAACAGTCTCGGAATAATAATCCCCAACGCAATCGAAATAATTTGGCTTATGATTCCTACTACAATATTTAAAAAACTTCTTCGTCTATTCATTTTTTCTTTTAAACACCCCATTTTATTTACCTATTTGTAATACTACATTTATTTTATCACTTAGCGAAAACCTCTCTACTCGAATCGAACTCAATGTCTTTTTTCAGAAAAATTTTATATCTAAATCTATTTACTTGACTATACTCTAATATGTTTATAATGGCAAAATTAATTCGCTATGCTTCAATGTAAAAAAATGCCAATATTATTTTTATCGCTATATAATGTTAACAGTTTATTAATCCCATCAACTTCCCTGCTAACATAAATTTTTTTCTTTTCATAAGCCATACAAATAATTGAATTCTTATTTTTCCAAATTGGCTAGCATTTTCATTTGCCCAAAATTTATTTTGAATTAATTTAAATTTATTAATCCAGTTTCTATATTTCTCAAAATCTATTTGCGAAAATTCAAAACAACTCAAACCACTTTGCTTTGATTGTCCAATGCCCGAAATTAAGTGTATAAAAAATAAGTATGCGATATTTTCTTCTTTTAATTTCCCGCTTAGGTTATCTTCTATTTTGTCAAACAACCTTAATTGCTGGTAAATTCTTGTTTTTAAAGCCGTATTCATTGCAGATCCTTCTCGATCAACATACTGATAATACGTCTCTTTTTTTAGTACTATTGTCACTGGAAGCGTATTAAATATTGCTTTATAATATTGAATATTAAATAGCAAATCTTCACCTATTGTTTCTTGAACATCAAACTCTAAATTGTATTTTTGAATAATTTCACGCCTATAAATTTTATTCCATGGTTCAAATCCTAGTTCATATGTAAAATAATATTGATCAAAAAATTTATTAATATCATCTAATCTATCTATTTCATCTGATTTAGCATTAAACACACATAAACCTGCTCCTATTTCTTGTTGGAAATCACTCAATTCCTGAAGTGCATCTGGTTCTATATAATCATCACTATCTACAAACCAAATATACTTTCCCATTGCCATACACAATCCTTGATTTCGTGCTGAAGATACCCCTCCGTTTTTTTTATGCAACACTTTTATTCTAGAATCCTTTTTCTTATATTCATCACAAATAAAAGGACACTTGTCCGGTGATCCATCATCAACCAAAATCAATTCAAAATCTTCATATGTCTGTTTTAAAATACTATCAATACATTTTTCTAAATATTTTTCCGTTTTATAAACTGGTACAATAATACTAAATGTCGGCATCCACATCTTCCCCTTCTGTAAATTATTGCAACGCATTCATTAAATAATTTAAGGATTCTTTTCTAAAATCTGCTATTTCTTTTCGTGCCTCTGAATAATCGATTTGAAGTAAAAATTTTTTATCTGGTTTTCCAGTTGTATATAATCTACTATCTAGCCCTATTTTCTTTAAATAATCAATTTTACGACTATCGTTATTATTAACAGTATTCTCTTGGTCTATTGCAATAGCTGAAATAAATGGTCTCTCAAAAATAGTTGAAAACACAGTCCCGTGAAAAGAATTTGTGTACACCAAACTCGCATTCATAAATAATCCCACAAATTCTTCTGGACTAGCCGAGTATGCTTTATGATACGGTTTAATAAAATCACGAATATATTCATTGAATATAATCACATCATATCCGGTGACTTTGCGAAGATATTCTGTCAATTCTTTACTACCATGATTATTTTCCAAGAAATACACTAAAATATACGGCTTTTTATGCCTTGGTTTAACTGCTAATTTTCCCCATTCTTTTTTATCTAATAAGAGCACGGGATCACATACTGTATATACTGTCTTATCAGTCAATTTCTGTATTATATCTGCTCCTCTTGGTTCTCGAACAGAAATAACATCAAAACTCTGCACCCATTTTTCTATTTTGCATAACACATCCTCATCAAACTCTGTCTTCCCAAGACTTGGCGAATAAGATATTTTCTTCGCACTATTAGTCGCATCTAAAAACTGAAGATAATATGCTGTTTCAAAATCTTGACACGTTGGATTCCAAATTTGATCCCCACCACAAATATATACATCATAGTCAAAAAGTTCGCTCTTTAACTCTTCTGTTGACGCATATTCTTTCTTAGTAACTGGTAACACTTCATTTATAAAACGTTCAAAATGATTATAACGCTTTTTTAATGCCGGAAAAATTAAGTAGTGGAATAATTTATGAATTCCCACATCACTTTCTCTAATAATCTTATACATGGATTTTTGGCTTTCTGGACGCAAATTAATAAATTCTGTTTCATGTCCCATAATTTGCAATTTCTTTGAAAGCGCATATGCTTGTAATACTGACCCATAATTATGTGATCCATGAAATGTAAGTTGACCTATCTTTTTCATTTTCTCCACCTTAATATAAATATTTTACTAATCATTTTAATCTTGTTTTCTCCATCATAACAGTCTTAGCAACAATTTAATACAAAAACACCTAGATAACAGAACTAAAATTTTCATTTTCCATCCATATTTAAAAATATTGATATTGCGAATACTTTCCCGAATCATACTTTGTTCTAAAACATTTCTAACTTCTTCTTGTTCTATATTTCTATCCAGATTTCCCTTTTTTATATTTTGAATTGAAAAAATCAAAAACTTTACTCCTGTAGAAAACAAACGTTGTTTTTCTTGCTCAAATAACTGTTCTTTTTTCAAATACCCTTTTTCCCATTCAAGAAGATTATTTAATAACTTATAAACTTGTGGACGATATGTATTGCTTAATGATTCACCATTATACTTATAATAATATAAACATTCATCTAAAACAGATATCTGTTTACACTCTTTATATAATTCCATAGCAGAAACTACATCTTCTGCAAAAAATTCTCGTTCAGATTTAAATTCGTAATTCGAAATAAGTCTTTTACTATATAAGTTTCTCCAAACAAACCCTTCTACACTTTGTTCCGTTGTCCCCGGTACAACTCCTATCATAGGTAAAATAAGCATTTTTAAAATCTCCGAAGGATTCATTACTCCTGGTATATCTTGAAAATGATGTTCTGCAATATTTCTGTCAACATCTACTGTAAAGTGTGAGCAAATACAAATATCCGATTTATCATTTTCAATCCTGTTATAAAGTTTATAAAACATTTCTGGATGAACATAATCATCCGAATCCACAAATCCAATATATTCTCCAGCTGCTATTTTTAACCCTACATTGCGCGCACTAGAAAGTCCACCATTTTCTTTATGTATAACATGCACTCGAGAGTCTTTGCAAAAAGAATCACACATCTCACCCGATTCATCCGGCGAACCATCATCAACTAAGATTACCTCTATTTCCCGAAGTGTCTGTCCCAAAAGAGAATTTACACACTTTGCTAATGTTTCTTTCGTTTTATATACCGGTACAATGATACTTACTTTTGGTCTCATACTATCTCTACCTTACATATCCAAAATTATTTTTTTCAACAGTCTCCTTCTGTTCCTGTTTCTGGACTTCTGAAAAAGAAGGATTTCTCAATGTATATTCCTCTCCATAACAAGGTTTCCTCTTAATATACTCTTCATTTTCGTTAATAAAATCGTGATAATCTTTTAATTTTCGTGCTGGATTTCCAGCAACTACGCTACCTTCTTCAACGTCATGAGTTACAATGCTCCCTGCACCTATTATCGAATTGTTTCCAATTGTTATTCCTGGCATGATTATGCTTCCAGCTCCAATAAAAACATTGTTTCCAATGTGTACTGGCGCTATTTTCGTATATCCACATTTTTTCCACATACTGGCATCATGTGCAAGAATATGTACTCGTGGAGCCAGAGTAACATCATCTCCAATTTCAATCAACCAACAATGTGATTGGTCTATAATACAATGCTCATTTCTTCTAAAATTCTTTCCTACCTTAAGTCCTAGTTTTATCAAACTGTCTGTAGAAACTTCTCCTCGCAAACGATATAACAAATTTCTTAAAAAAGTCATACTTTCTCTCTTTCTAGTGCTGTATACTATTCCTGATTTTCACCAAACAATAAAATATCCAAACAGCAATCCTTTCCCCTACTATATCTACTAACATCGCATATATTTTATCTGGTTTTGCCTTTACATATTTTAATAAGTTTCGATTTTGTTTCATAAAGAGTATCAGCTCTTTCTTCTCCTCTTTACACATCCCCGAAGCTTTTATTCCAAAATGAATAAATTTTGTTCCAAAAAAATTCAATGCTTTATCATTATCTATATCCTCAATCGGATTCTTAAGAAGTAAATTCATTCTTTCAGAACAAACCTTCAAGACATCCTTCACATTTTTATACGTTAAATTGTTAGAAACACTCTCCCTATTATATCTATAAGAAAATAGTGTGCATCTTATAATTTTTATGCTATTACTAGCCACCAAACTTCGAAAAAAGAAATCTGTATCTTCAGCACAGGTTATTGTCTCGTTTATTCTTAAGTTATTATCTTGCAAGAAGCTTCTTTTATAAATTCCGATACACATTGAACTTAAATTTTGACATAAAATCTTTGTCTCTTTTGTAGATAATTCCTCTTTTAAAATATTCTCCGAAAATAGTACATTTTCCTGCTCTATATTTTTGCAAAATTCCTTATATGCGTTACAAACAATCAAATCATACTCTTTGAAGTTAGAGTCTGCAATTGCTTTATAAGCATTTTCCAATGCCCCTCCTACCATTTTGTCATCTGCATCTAAAAAAATTAAATATTTCCCTTTTGCCTTTTCAATCCCATAATTTCTGGCAGAAGCAACTCCTCCGTTTTCTTTTTTAAAGCATTTAACATTTACATATTGCTCACTTAATTTCTCTGCAATTTGAAATGAACTATCTCTGGAACCATCATCCACCAAAACAATTTCATAATCGTCAATTTTTTGACATTTTATACTACTAATACACTCTTCTAAATATTTTTCCATATTATAAATTGGTATTATAATACTAAAAAATATTTCTCTCTGCACTTTGTCCATATTATTAATTCCCAACTAATATATCTGCAATCCTTTTGCATGCAAATCCGTCTCCATATGGATTGCTCGCATTGCTCATTTTTTTATATTCTTCTTCATCCTCAAGAAGCTTCTTAAAGTTTCGATAAATATTTTCTTCTTCTGTGCCAACCAGTTCTAATGTTCCAGCTTCAATACCTTCTGGTCGTTCTGTTGTATCACGCATAACCAAAACTGGCTTCCCAAGAGATGGTGCTTCTTCTTGTATTCCTCCTGAATCTGTCAAAATCATATAGCTTTGATTCAAGAAATTATGGAAATCAATTACCTCTAATGGTTCAATAATATGAATTCTTTCTTCCTTCCCCAAAATACTATCTGCGATTTCTCTTACAACCGGGTTCATGTGTATTGGATAAATCGCTTTTACATCCGGATGTTCTTTTAAAACACGAAGTATTGCTTTAAACATAGCTTTCATTGGCTCCCCTAAGTTTTCTCTTCGATGAGCTGTAATTAAGATCAAACGGCTCCCTCTTGCCCATTCTAATTCCGGATGATTATATTCCTTTTTTACTGTAGTTTTTAATGCATCTATTGCAGTATTTCCCGTTACATATATAGATTCTTTCTTCTTACCTTCTTTAATTAAATTTTCTTTTGCTTTTTCTGTAGGTGCAAAATTATAATTGCTAATAATTCCTACCGCTTGTCTATTAAACTCTTCTGGATATGGTGAATAAATATTATATGTCCGAAGTCCAGCTTCAACATGTCCAACTGGAATTTGCAAATAGAAACATGCCAATGCCGTTACAAAAGTTGTAGATGTGTCCCCATGCACCAACACAACGTCTGGTCTTACCTCTTCTAATACCTTTCTAATATTATTCAAAATATTCGCAGTAATATCAAACAAAGTTTGCTTTTCTTTCATAATTGACAAATCATAGTCTGGAACTACATCAAATACCTCTAAGACCTGATCTAGCATTTGTCTATGCTGTCCCGTAACACAAACTATTGTTTCTATACTCTCTCTCGTTTTCAGTTCATTCACTAATGGGCACATCTTAATCGCTTCTGGTCTCGTGCCAAACACCAACATAACTTTTTTCATATATTTCCCCTCTTACTTCTTTAAAAAAGCAAAGCAATCTACTCCAAACCATCGATGAAACACTCTGGTTATTTTACTTCTTATTCTTAATTTCTGTGGCACCCAAGATTTATTAAACCAATGAATCGTTGCCGTATCCTTAGAGTCATACATAATGCCTGTTGCATCATCTAATGGGCAAAATACATCCCTTGGATATAATGCAAACCCATCCAAAACCTGATATTTTCCATTCGGCACAAAACCTCTTTCAGAAAGCATTCTTGTTATTGTTACTGTATTTGTAGTTGTGTCTTGATTACCATCCTTATCTACAAAATGACGTCCATCATAGTAGGAAAGTAACTCTTTAAATAGTGGAAAACCTTTTTCTGCTGCCATAATTCCTGTCGGAATCTGAGTATCTGATTCAAAACCTGAAAATCCTTGATGTACAAGAAACTTATCTAAGTTTTTCGTTACCTCTACATCTGTATCCATATAGATTCCACCTTGTTTATACATAGCATATAAACGAACATAATCCGTCACAAAAGCAAAACGCTTACTCTCATATGCCTCTCTTACATAGTCACAACAATTAATATCAAAGTTATCTTCATTCCATTCTATAATCTCATAATCCGGACAGTATTTTTTCCAGCTTTCTATACACTTCTTTGCCAAATCTGGCATCTTCCCTCTGCCGAACCAGCAATAATGAATTACTTTAGGAATCATGCTAATCTCCTTTTCTATTTCTATTATCCATATTTTTTCTAAATTTTCTCTTTAACCAAATGGGTGTTATCTGTGATACAATAGGCTTTATCGCAAAAACATAGTATTGGAGCGGTAGTTTTAGCAACTTAATCCCATTCACCAATACTCTCGATGCTTCCAATGAATGTTTGAATGTTCGCCGATTAAAGGTTGCCACATCTTCTCTAACTAAATATAATGGCTCTGCAATATTATATCCTTTGTATCCATTTGCAAAAAAGCGAAACCAAAGGTCTACATCCTCTGCTCTAGTCGTAAGTTTAGACACACGATATCCTTCTAATGCTTCAAAAACTTCTCGCTTCATCATAATTGTCGCATGATGGAATGGATTGAATTTTGGCAAATCTGTTTTAACTGGAATTTCTTTAATCGGAATTATATTTTTCTCTCCCTTTTCATCAAACGCCTTCATATAAGTTCCAATCAGAGCATATTCCGGATGTCTGTCCAAAAAATCCACCTGCTTTTCAAAACGATCAGGCAAAGATAAATCATCACCATCCATACGAGCAATATATTTTCCTGTTGCATGCTTGGCACAATGATTCAATGTTGCTGCCAATCTAATATTTTTTTTGTTTTTTAATAAAATGATTTTATCAGGATATTTTTCTTTATATTTCGCTGCAACTTTATATGTATCATCTTGTGAACCATCATCACATAATATAAGTTCCCAATTCGCATAAGTTTGCTTAATAATGGAATCAATTGCATCACTTAAAGTATCTGCACAATTGTAGATTCCCATCAATATAGAAACCTTACTTTTGCCCTGCATAAGTCAAATACCTCCGTTCCAAATCCTTTGCCGCATCCCTAATATCAAAACCCGCATTTTTTATACATAGATAGCCATCATTCCGATTCATTTTCTTCTTTATATCTTCAATAATTATATTTCCCCAGAATAATGCGTCCTTCTCTAAAGAGACAAAGTCCAAATTTCCAGTAATATCTATCTCTGGGGGAATTGCTTCCTTTGAAACATAACACTTTAATCCTGCACATTGAGCTTCTATTAGTACAATTGGAAATGCTTCATATACTGAAGGAAAAATCAGTATGTCAAATCCTTGCATAAACTCATTTACATTCTCTCTTTCTCCTTCAAAGATTACCTTATTTTTTATGTCTAAGTTTTCTACTTTTTCTTCTATATTTTGTCGGAATTTTCCATTTCCAATTAACCATAACACAGCATTGTCATTCTCTTTTTGAATTTCATAAAAAACATCAATAAGAAACTCATGATTCTTGGCTTCATTAAAATTTCCGACATGACCTACGATAAATTTATCCTGAATTTTATGATCTTCTCGAACTTTTTTGCGCAATTCAGAATTATAGCTATATTTTTCAGCATTAATTGCATTTTTTATAATTTGTACTTTCCCATTCTCTGCATCATTTTCCCCAAAAAGCCATCGTCCCGCTTCTTTAGAACATGCAAATTCCTCTGTTTTTACACGAAAAATAATTCTAGCCAAATAATGCAACCACTTTTTCCCTGCCTGAGTAGCGTGTGAGTGCGATATTAGGATTTCTGCTCCTCCATGCTTTGCAGCTAATAAATCTATATTAGAAATTGCACTTCCTGTATGTCTGTGAACAATCTTGTATCCTTTATCTCGAACGACTTTTGCTATACTAAAATAGTTTTTTATTGGATTTTTCTTTTTAGGATATGCATGATAAATATGTCCACCCATTTTTTTGATTTCTTCGTCAAAATACCCTTCTTCTTCTACAGAAGTTAAAAAGTCAAACTGTATCTTGTCTCTATCAATCGCACGATAATAATTCATTACAAAATTCTCTATCCCACCATTTCCCATATTATGGAATATATGTAATACTCTTACCATTTTCTCCATTCCTTTTTACTAAATATCTATCCAAAAGACATTATTAACTTCAACACTTCTTTCTTTGTCGCTTCAATACAATATGGTTTTACAGTTTCTCTATTGTGCTCTCCCATTTTCTTTCGCATTTTAGGATTTTCTTTCAATTTTTTAATCCCCTTCGCAAATCCTTTCGCATCCTCAGGATTACACATATAACCGGATACACCATTTTCCATTACATCTGTCAGACCTCGAATGTTAGAAGTAACTAGTGGCAACCCACAATACATTGCCTCCAGTGATGCCACCGGCAAGCCTTCTCTTTTAGAAGGCATAACATATACATCTACCTGACTACATATATCTACTACATCTGTACGATACCCAAGAAAATGAACATTCTGTTTAATGCTCTTTTCTTCAACAAGATTTTTTAGATTCTCCATCTGATTACCTTTACCACAGAGAACATAATGAATCGTCTTGTCTTTTAATAACGAAAGAGCTTGTATAATCACTTTCTGATTCTTATTTTCATTCAATTCTCCTACCGAAAGCACAAAAAAATCATCTATATCTAACCCAAGTTCTTTTCGTATATCTTTTTGATTTTCACCAACTGTTAACCGCTCTGTATTAATTCCAATACCATGAATATACTTTACATCTTTCACATTGAAACCTTTGGCCCTTTTATAATCTTCTCGATTTACAGTACATATCACATCTGTTCTGGAAGCCATAAGTTTTTCAATCGGATAATAAATCATCCAATTTAATTTCGGTGCTCCATCATAGAAATGGAACCCGTGAACCATATATAAAACTTTCGTTCCTCTTTTTCTCGCATTCTTTGCTGCTAATCTTGTAACTACTCCCATAACAGGTTCATTCGTCCAAATGATATCATATTTTCCATGTTCAACGATATCCTTCATCTCTCTGAAACCTTTAAAATTCCCCGGATTAACCGGACTTCTGTGAAGATTTACTGTATAAATTTTTCTTACACAATCACCTATCTTTTCGCAGATTTCTTTCATACGTCCGCCCACATCCGAACAGGCAATTTCCATTATATATCCATTATCAGCCAGATTTCTTATATGCGGTAACAAAAACTGCACCATCATCAAATCTGTTGATGTAACAAGAATCCTTTTATTCATAAATTGTATCCTCAATTTTTTTTACAATTGACTGACTATCCATTCCATACTGCCGTCTCAGATAATCCTGATTTCCTACTTTAATAGAATACTCATCATTCAAACCAATCCGTAATAAATATGCTCTCTTTTCTTTCATCTCTGCCATAACCTCTGCCACAGCACTTCCAAAACCACCAACAATATTATGTTCTTCGCATGTAACGATGATGTCAAATGCTTTTGCACATGCTTCAATTACTTCTTTATCAATTGGTTTCACTGTTGGAAATGTATAGACTGCTGGATCATATCCTTTTTCAATCAGCTCCTGATAAGCTGCATTCACTTCTTCAAAAATAGCTCCGGTAGAGAAAATTGCAATCTTCTTTCCATCTTTCACTTTAATTGCTTTTCCAATCTGAAAATTTTCAATATGATCATGGATTCTTTTTTCTCCCCCTCGACCAAGACGTAAATAAGCCGTTCCCGCATATGTTGCTAGCGCTTTTGTACATTCTTCCGCTTCTACCAAATCCGCCGGTGCCATAACTACTACATCAGGTAAGGCTCTGAGAATAGCTAAATCCTCTGTGGCTTGATGACTCATTCCGAGTGAACCATACACAAATCCCCCACCAATACAAACTACTTTTACATTCGCATTGTGATACGCACAGTCATTTCGAATCTGCTCCAAGCATCGTAATGTTGGAAAATTGCCAATTGAATATGTAAATACTTTCTTTCCTTCTAAAGCCATTCCTGCTGCAACTGTCGTCATATTCTGCTCAGCAATTCCTGCATTCGTAAATTGATCCGGAACTGTCTCCCAAAACGGTTTCAATACCCCAAACCCAAGATCTCCTGTAATCAATTCAATATTTTTATCGTCTTTTGCCAATTCAACCAAAGTTTTTACAAACGTATCTCTCATTTCTACCTCTACTCTTTATTATTTCACACTCTTTAAATCCTTAAATTAGATATTCGCAACGGAATCATTTTTAGTTAATTTCAAATATAGTCCCCATATACAATAAAATAATTTAGGAGATGTCTTAAACAGCCAATATTTATATTTTTTGTTTCCAATATTAGGATTTTTTATTATCAAGCTATACTTTTCTTCTAATTCTTTTTCAATATATCGTAATCTTTTATTAATTTCTTCATCACATTTATATCTATTTCCCCAATAAGCTAGATTTATTAATTTTGTGTAATAAACCATCGCTGTATATTCATATATTCTTTTATTTTTCTCTTTCCAAAAATCCATTTGCTTTTTCCACACTTCCAAGACATCCATTTTCCTAACAGAAAAATTTGATCTCGTAAACCCAGATTTTGAAAGTCGATAATTATATAAAGGCAAATCTATATATACAACTCTTTTAGCTTTATACAACAAACGATATGTTATATCAACATCTTCAATGTCTCTACCTTCCGTAAATAATGTGCCTGAAAACAACTCTCTTTTATATAATTTATTCCATACAACAATATTGATTTTATTTGAAACCTGCTGCATAGGTCCACTATTAAAGTATAAATTATTCAAAGCTTCCATACTCGAATATTCTATTATTGTTCCTGTATTAGATTTAATAACTGTACTGTCTGCATAAATTCCTTTAAATCTACAACATGAGATGTCTGCGTTCTTTTCTTTCATAATTTTATAAAGCACTTCTATATAGTTAAAATCAATAAAATCATCAGAATCACAAAAACAACAATATCTTCCTTTAGCTACTCGCAATCCGTTATTCCTAGCTACCGATATTCCCTTATTAGATTGGTGCAATGTCACTATCCTGAAATCCTTTTGTGCGTACTCATCACATATTTTTCCCGAGGTATCTGTCGATCCATCATCTATGAGTACAATTTCCAAATTAGTATAACTTTGATTTATAATACTTTCTATGCATTTTGATAAATACATTTCCACATTATAAACTGGAACAATTACCGAAATTAGTTCATTCATATTTTTTCTCTCCTACACCCTATGTTCTCTTTCATCACTTCCAGATTTTGCTTCTACACGACGCATCTTTTCCGGATAAGATGTATCCCAAGTATAAGAAAACGTATGATCATTCCCAATGTCATCTCTTTCTGTTGGCTGAGCCGGATTCTCAATTCCGTCTGGTGTATATGGATCCTCTACTCCTTCTGGCTTGCATTTATGCAATTCTGCCACTGCACAATCATATTCCCATCCCTCATGTGGAAAACGATAATGCCATAGAATATCATTTTGCATAAAGGACACACCAAATCCCTTAATTGTATTGGCTATGATCACTGTCGGTTTATGAGCTTCTTCCTTGCTAAGTTTTTCTGCCTGTTCAAAAGCAATATTCAATTCTTCATGGCTATTCCCATCCATTTCAATGACATTCCAACCAAACGCCTTCCACTTTTCTCCAAAATCTTCAATTTCAAGTGTATTCTCCTGAAAATCCATACTCTGCATATGATTGTGATCAACAATAGCTACTAAATTGTTTAATCGGAAATGGTTTGCAAACAGAGCAGCCTCCCACACAGATCCTTCGTCGCACTCTCCATCTCCCAATACTACATATACTTTATGACTTTTTCCGTCCTTCTTTGCAGCATATGCCATTCCAACACCAGCTGACAACCCATGACCAAGCGAACCTGTAGAAAAATCTACTCCGGGCAAATGATGAGAAACATGACCTGACAAACGGCTTCCATTCTGATAATGAGTCTTCAACTCCTCTACTTCAAAAAAACCATTTTCTGCTAAGGCAGCATAAATAGATGCTCCTGCATGTCCCTTACTTAAAATAAACCGATCTCTGTCCATTTTTTTTGGATTTTTCGGGTCAATGTTCATAACTCCACTATATAAAACTGCAATAATATCTGCCACAGATAAAATTGCCCCAATATGACTACCACCAGATAAATGCGTCATTTCAATTCCATGACGTCTTATTTTCCATGCTAATTCTTCACTATTCATTATCATTTCTCCTATAATTTTGTAATATATTTCGTATTTAAAACCAAATATAACATATAAAATTTTCTTTCTTAATAAACAATCCTATAAAAATATCCCGCTAAATGCTCCATCCACTTAATAACCCTGTAAACTCACTAATATAATAATAATTTTGTGTTTGCAAATAGTAAAATCCCAAAAAACCAACTGTGCATAATATAAACATTATTTTTGAACTCTCTTTTGTAAAACACTCTTTAAGCAAGTATGGCAACAATATTATGTTATACAATTCAAAGTATACCGGTAATCTTCCTACCAATACCCCACTAGTAAAAATTCCCAAAAAATAAATTCCTACACAAATCACAGACATATTTACACAAATATTAATAAAAGCATTATTCTTCTGAGCAATAATCTTCCGTCCACAAAATGCAATCATTGGTGTAACCGCCATAACCAGCACTCGAATGGGATTCACACCATCATCATAAGCAAATTGTTCAGTAGCACCACTATATGCCGTTTCTTCTAACACTTTTTCCATAGTTGCAATAAACGGTTCAAGAAAAACAACTGCTAATAAGACTAATATCATGAGTAACATAACTCTTTTACCAAAAGGTTTCGCAACAGCTATAAAATACATAGGAATCATAATTAATACTGTATAATGTATTGTGGATGCAAATAATACCGCGATTATAAAACAAATTGTTTTTCTTTTCTCAATCCACCCAGAGACTAAGAAAATTAATGATGCTGCCCAAAATTGTCTCATTCCATTTAGCATCCACGAAAACAGTAAACTTGTCATAAATAAAAAAGCACTGTAAAAAAAGTTTTCTGATCGTTTTCTTAATATTATCATAATCGGTATTCCTGTTAAAATAGCAATTGTCATCAACCATACATGATAATCTGTAGATATAAAATGCTTAAATAGTATATTGAATGTAACAAACCCTGGACTTTTAGTTTCTGAGAAATTCCAATATTGAGAAATCGTAGATAATGAACTTGGGTATGACTCAAATGCTGTAATGTAGGCTCTTGTATCAGCGACCCCACTTCTCATCCCTACCCAAAAAATAATGTATCCAAACGTAAAAATCGCCAAAAACATAGATACTTTATGCTGGCTTTCCTCTAAGTTAGTTACGAATGGTTTTCTCCTCGTTTGCATTGCAAGATGGTTAAAAATCCCTAACACAGCAATCCATATAATCATAGAATTATATATAATCAACCAATTATCCTCCTTACTTCTTTCCTAACACCAGATCAAAGAACCTATTATGAACAATTCTAGTTTTTCTATAAATCCAGATTATACTAATCGGACCTAAGAGCCCACTAAAAAACATAGCTATAGATGTAAGCTGCCATATCATTTTCAAGGTCCCACAAATACCCATTATCACCGCTTGAAATAGCCATGAATAAATATATATTGTAAAATTATGCTTACTAACTTCAAGAGAGATTTTCTGTTCAGGAATCACTCTTGCAATCTGATAGCACGCAAATATCATTAACATTGCCACGCAAAACATAAGTGTTTGATTTCCATAAAAACAATTCACTAATATAATAGAAATAATTGATGCCACTGCAAATTCTATTAATCTAGTACACTTTTTAACACTTTTCTCGTATAATCTAAAATGGTTTACTCCCATACCTATACAAAAATAAAATAGAGCTTTTCTCAAATCGCTTATTCCAAACCATTGAGTAGAAATAGGCAAAAAATACACTATCAAAGAAATCAATGTCAAACTACACACCATATAGCTTTCATTTTGAAATAAGCAACTTCTACATATTCCAAACAACATATAGCACCACAACAATACTGGAATAAACCAAAAATGTCCCCATACTCCTACTCTCGGTACAAAAATTGCCTTGGCCAAATATTCCGATGTCACAAAAGAGTGGTATTCTAAATAATATTTTGGCACTATAGCTATGACAGATAAGAACACATATGGTGTAAGAAGCCTTATCATCTTATTTTGAATCCACTTTTTATAACCAAGTTTCCTTAATGACTTAGAATTCATAAATAGAAATCCGGAAATAAAAAAGAATAAAGGCATATGGAATGTATATATAAACAAAATTACCTTTTCAAAAATAGTGCCACTAAATAATGTCCAATCACTAGGATGAGAATGTCCAAGAATTACCAACATGGTTCCTATTGTATATAATGTATCTATCCATGGATATTTTTTTACACTTTTCATCTTGATATTCCATCCAATTTTTCAACATCTTCCCTATTGAGAGACCATCCACTGCCCTCTACATTGGAAAGTATCTGACTCGGTCTCTTTGCTCCGCAAAGTACCACAGATTCTGGAATAAAATCAAGAATATATCGGATTGCCACCGCCGCAACAGATTTCTCATATTTTTCAGCAATCTCTTTCATATATTCAACGATTTCAAGATTTTTCATCAATTTCTCTCCGTGAAAGTTTACATAAATATCACGACTTCTGCGGTCATTTGACTCAAAACAAACATTTTCTTTCGTATATTTTCCTGTCAAAATTCCCTGTCCAAGGCTTCCCCATGTAAATGGTGTCATCTGAAGTTTTTCAGAAATTTCTAACAAATCTGCTTCATTTTTCCTACAAGCCAAACTATACTCATCTTGAAAGCTTGCAAACTTTCCTGTAAATGGAATGATTTCTTCCATGTCTTCTTTATGTATATTGGATAATCCATAACTACGGATATATCCCTTTGCTTTCAATTTTTCCAGCGTTTCCACAACATCTTCCAACGCTGTTTTTCCATCTCTATAATGAACTTGATACAAGTCTATGTAATCTGTTCCTAACCTTCTCAAGCTTCCTTCCAAGGCTTTTTCTATCCATTGCGGAGTATTATCATAAAATGTCTTACCATTCTCTATTCTCACCCCAAACTTAGAAGCAATCACTACGTCTTGACGTTTTCCTTCCAAGGCTTTCCCCAAAGTAATTTCTGACTGTCCTAACCCATAAGTATCTGCTGTATCAAAAAAATTCACTCCACATTCTAGAGCCGTATGCACCGCTCCAATTAGTTCATTTTCCTGGGTATCTCCCCAACCATATCCTCCCATCGGGCAACCACCCATACAAATCCTTGAAACCTTTATATCAGAATTCTTTAATACAATTTCTTCCATATGTACTCCCTTCCCCTTATTTTGTCATAAATGTCAATGCCTTCTTAATCGTTTTAAATACTGTCAAAAAGAATAGCTTAATATCTGTTGCAAAGGAAACTGTTCTCGCATACTTGATTCTCAATTGATTTTTTTTCTTGAGAACATGCTTTTCATACATCTCATCCGCATTCTCTCCACCTACAATCTCATCCAAGTTAATAAATTCAATTGAACTATAATCCGTAATTCCCGGACGTACCTCTAAAATAAGTTTTTCTTCTCCTTCATACTGATTTGTATACTTTAATAGTTCTGGTCTTGGACCGATAAAGCTCATTGTTCCATTTAAAATGTTGAATAGCTGTGGAATTTCATCTAGTTTTGTTTTTCTAAGAAATGCTCCTACACGAGTAATGCGTGGATCATTTAAAGCAGTTGTGCCTCCGCCAATCTTATCTGCATTTTTTACCATCGAACGAAATTTGAAAATTTTAAAAGGCACTCCCTTATATCCGCCTCTATCTGCCTTATAAAAAACTGGAAATCCACTGTCAATAATAATGGCCAGCGAAATAATAATATAAACTGGTAAAAGCACAATTAAAAATACAAGTGCCAAAAGAAAATCCAACTTACTTTTCATATGCACATTGTAAAATTTTTTATAATTTTCCATTCTCTCATTCCTTTTCATCCCTATACTTCGGTACTTTCTTTCCCCTCTTCTACTTCCTGGACACCATAATAAGCACTACTATAATCCCCGCCATAATACTTACTATAGTAATACTTTCCATAATACCCTTTTGCTCTGACATCTACTTTATTTAACACTGCCCCAAGAATCCGACATCCGGATCGTTCCAGCTGTCGCTCTACTTTCTGTGCCATTTTATAACTGATTGCATCATTTTCAATGACGAGCATTGCCCCGTCACATTCTTTCGCGATGACCGCTGCATCAATCACACTTCCAAGCGGCGGTGTATCAATAATAATGTAGTCATAAAGTGCGTGTGTCTTTTCCATTAGCTGTCTGAAATGTTCGTTCCCGAGTAATTCGGATGGATTTGGCGGTACCGGCCCCGGAAGGATGACATGCAGATTGGAAATATTCGTAGCACATACGACTGCCCCCAGTTCTTCCTGTCCGGACAGATAATGGGAAAGCCCTTTTACTTCCTGCGTGACCTGATATCGTTTTGAGAATACCGAGCGGCGAAGATCCGCATCGATATAAAGAATTTTTCTGTCTGTCTCGGCAAGGCTTTCTGCCAGCCGGAATGATACTTCTGATTTCCCTTCTCCAGGGGTGCAGCTTGTCACTGCAATGGCATTGATCTCTTCCCCGCAGAACAATACATTTGTTCTCAAGGTGCGATATGCTTCGCTTGTTCTGTAGTCCATGTTGTCTGGTATGACCAAATTAATCTTCTGCATCGCTTTCTCCCTTGTGTTCTATTTCTTTTTCTTCGTCTTTGTCTTGTCCTCCGTGGACGGAATCGCTCCAAGTACTCCGATTCCAAGATATTTTTCTACATCATCCTGACTGCGGATCTTATCATTCATCAGGAAGATCAGTAAAATGATTCCAGCTGTCAGCACGACTCCTGCCGCTCCTCCAAGCACAGTATTTTTCATAATATTCGGACTTGCAGGTTTTGACGGAATCAATGCTTCCTGTACCGTATTCATTGCTTTTAAGTTCATGACCTCTGTCACATGGTTAGCACCGACATCTCTTACTTTATCTGCAAGTTCTTTTGCAAGGTATGGATCCGGATTGCTGACAGAAATATTTAGAATCAATGTATTCTCTTGATTTGTCACTGTAATTGCATCTGCAAGCGCGGTGCTGGACATCTTCAGTCCAAGCTCCTCGATCACCTTATCTGTGACTGGGCGGCTCTTTAAGAGAGAGGCGCAGTCTCCGAGTAACTGATTACTGAGGCTCAAGTCCCCGGACGTCACCGCCGCATCCTCTGCCTTTGTCAATACATATGCCTGTGTGGTCGCCTGGTAGATTGGTGTAACCATAAATTTCGTATAGCCGAATGCAGCTCCGGCTGTCAGTACACCGACCAGAATAATGGCCCACGCTTTATCTAACAGAACTGCCAGCATCTCCAGCAGATCGATCCCGTTTTCTTCTATCTGTTCTTCTCGTTGTCTCATTCATTTTCTCCTATATGTTCTCTTTTCTCTGTCACAGTTCCTCTATGAGTTTATTTTCGATCAATTTCCGTGGATTGTCATACAGCAGTTCTTTTGTACGCGCAAATCCATATGTTTTTTCCATATATTCGGCACATTCCTTCAGATTCGGCCTGCGCGATTCCATATGGTGCATATCCGATGCCACAAAGTGCACCAGTTCCTTTTTCATCAGCTTCTGAGCAAAAAGCTTCATCCGCAGACCGTTTTTCCCTACGATGCTGTCTCCATTGAGTTGGATATAGGCTCCCAGTTGGATTACTTCAGAAACTCTGCTGACATTTTGATGGAAAACACGATACCGCTCGGCATGTGCGACGATCGGGCAGTATCCTCTGTTGACCAGAACGTGAACTGCATTGCGGATATACGCATAATCTTCCAGTGGCGAGAATTCTACAAGCAGATATCTGCTCTTTGCCATTGGGAAAATATTCCCCGCGGCAATCTCCTCCGCAAAATCGATTGTATAATAAATCTCTGTCCCCAAAAGTACGATCATATCCGGCAGATGTTCTCGCAGCCATCCGCGGATCTTCTGCAAAGCTTCCATGGTCCGTTCCGGGTTGCGGTGAAAGTGATTCCGATGATAGTGGGGAGTTGCGATCACGCACCGTACCCCCTGCCGATATGCACTTTTTAACATCCGCACACTTTCCTGAAAATCCGAAGCTCCGTCATCCACCCCCGGAAGGATGTGTGCATGAATATCAATCAGCCCTTTCATCTATGTTCACCTCATCTTTTCTATCCTCTGCTGTTTTTGATCAGCCGTCTTCGCAGAGTTGCAATCCGCAGTAGTAATAATGCGGCAATTCCAAAGAATCCTATCGCAAATCCCTCAAAGATCAGCAGACCGTTCGTCACATACGTCACCATAAACTGGTACAAATATTCCGGTTCGATCACAAGCCGCCGATAGTCCTGTGCAAGCAGCAAATACGCCGGAACAAGACCGATCATCAGCCCCGATGCAAGTGTACTGTACACAAGATAGCGCATCGCGTGATGTTTCCAGATGTACATCCGAAACAATATAATTCCTGCCAGCACCGCAAAGACTAAGCAGCCGAGAATGCCAACTGTAATTACTTTCTCTGCAAAACCGTGAATTCTTCCATAATATTCAATAAAAGGAATCTTCGTTGCCCTTACATATTGATCCGCTGCCTGTCCCAGATAAGTATTCAGTACCGTCTGCTGTGCTTCCCCCAGTTCAATTTCCCGGGACTTTGCATAGTTTTCTACATTCTCTTTTAACTTTGTTCGAAGCTTCCCGGTATCCGGCTGGTAAGTCTGTCCGGTCAAAGATGCCTCCAGACTCGCCCGGATATCGTTGTACATACTGTTCGTATCTACAATTCCTTCCAGTGCACTTTTCGGAATCCCAAGAGGAATGGATAAGTCTTCCACTCGCTCGTAAAAATCATCACAGACTACTCCATAATAATCCTTCACATTCAAGCTGCGAACGATCATCTTCTCATTCAGGAACCCTAACCGGAGGCTTCCAAGAAGCGCTGCCATTGTCAGTGCCACCGCGATCAAAAAAGATAGGATCATGCTTACGATCGTTCTTCCTTTTCTGTTGGAGGAAGACTGCTTCTTTGTTTTCTGATATTCCATCTTTCTTCCTCCTATTTTAATACTGGTCCACTCACTTTGTCTGCATAGACAAAGAAACGCTGATCCGTACTTGACAGCATGTCAAACGGATAACAAGTATACATGACCAACTCTTCTTTCTTCTGAAGCAGGTCTACTGCCTGCGAATCAGATTCGTTTAAGATCTTCGTCTCCCGCACTTGGTAGCGGTAGATCCCATAACTTGTCTTAATTGTCACTTCGTCTCCCACTGCAATCTTTTGCAGCGGAGAAAAGTAGGTTGTATTGTGCCCGCTGAGTAAAATCGTCTTGCCATACCCTGGAATAAAGCTGCCCTGATACTGTCCGGCTCCCACACGCATGATTTCCATGCTGTCGCCGTAGTAGAGCGGTACATCCAGCCCAATCTGCTCACAAGTCACATTTGCATAATGCTCCCCAAACTTCGGCCAGGTTACATCCGCAAGCGGAATCTCTTCCGCCTCTGCATGTTTATCTGGTTCCGAAAAAATAGAGCCCAATTCCTCAGAAAATTCAGGAAGGCTCTCAGTCATAAACATGCTGCCTGCAGTCGTTACTATATTTATAAACGGGGATGCCGCAACATATACAACTCCGTAACCTATCATGGTAAAGAATAGTGGCACGATCACATATGCCACTATTCTACTTTTACGCTGTTTCATCAATCTAGCATTCCTCTGCAGTCTCTCTATAGTTGTTCTTCTTTGCCACAGCAGCACATCCTACCAAAGCCATCACAAATCCGGCTGCTACCGCATACGTTGCTCCGGCGTTCATACCAGTCTTCTTGATCACCTTGTCAGAAGATCCGATAGTTGTACCGTCTTTTGCAAGCTTTACATTGATCACACCGTTGTCTCCTGCGAGCATGTCCGCTGTGATAATGATTCCGACTTCTTTCAGTCCCGGTGCAATCGCATCTACAATCTGCTGTGCGATCTGCATAATACCATCTTTTCCGATAATATTTAACAAATCTTTTGCACTTGCAGCGCCATTCGCATCAATCGCCTGCTGTAAAAGACCAGCTGCCTGATCGATTGCCTTTAACACTGCATCTACCTGACTCGCTGTCAGATCCACTTCTCCGGAAGCGAGCCAGCTCTCTGCCTGACTGTAATAACTTGCATACAGAGAAACATCTGTCACTCCAAATCCAGCTGCAGAGCTTTCCATCTTATTCAGAATCTTCTGCTCTTCTGCGCTGACTCCTGAGGCTGCCAATGCCGGCATGCACATAGAGGCACTAAGTACACCTGCGGCCAATACTGCAGCAAATTTCTTTTGGTTCCTCATATTCTTTCCCTCCAAACATCACACACATCTCATATTTACACGGATATTTCATTCGAAATATGAATTGCTTTATAATTTCTATATACGAAAACAGTATATCGCATCTGTTTCTGTTTGTAAATATCCTTTTACCCCACTTTTTTACTACATGTTGCCCTACACACGAAGTGCTCTATTTTGGGGATGCCTGATATCGGTATTCTGGAACAATCTTATGTACAAGTTCACGAATGTTCTTATCTTCTCTCCGGGATGCTTCATCCAATGCCTCGATATTTTTCTCAAAGGTCTCCTCATCCACGTCAATCTGTCTTCCGATGAAGATTCTCTTGTTCTCTGTCGTCTGCATTCCTTCTTCATCCATCAAAAGCTCTTCGTAAAGCTTCTCTCCGGGACGCAGTCCGGTAAATTCAATTTTAATATCTACATCCGGTTCATATCCCGACAGCTTGATCAGATTTCTGGCAAGATCAACGATCTTGACCGGCTCTCCCATATTGAGTACGAAGATCTCTCCGTTTTTAGCATAAGCTCCGGCCTGAAGTACAAGGCTGACCGCCTCCGGAATCGTCATGAAATACCGGATGATGTCTTTGTGCGTGACAGTGACCGGACCTCCGTTTTTAATCTGCTCTTTGAAAAGCGGAATCACACTTCCGTTGCTTCCAAGGACATTGCCAAAACGGACTGCCGCAAACTCTGTCTGACTCTTCTTTCCGATTGTCTGAATGACCATCTCGCAGAGTCTCTTGCTCGCCCCCATAATATTAGTCGGATTGACTGCTTTGTCTGTAGAAATCAAAATAAACTTTTTCACCCCGTAATCGCTTGCCATCTTCGCAGTCTTATAAGTACCGATCACGTTATTCTTAATTGCCTCGTTCGGACTGTCCTCCATCAATGGGACATGCTTGTGTGCCGCTGCGTGAAATACGATTTCCGGGTGATACGTGGCAAATACATCGTTCATCCGGCTTGTATTTCTGACAGATCCGATCAGAACTTCCAGATCCAGATTTGGATATTTTCTCTTTAATTCCTGCTGGATCGCATAGGCATTGTTCTCATAGACATCAAAGATGATCAATTTTCCCACGCCGTGTCCCGCAAGCTGACGACAGATCTCACTTCCGATCGACCCGCCTCCTCCGGTGACAAGAACTGTCTTTCCCTGGATATATCCTAAGATTTCATCTAGATCCACCTTGACCGGTTCCCTTCCGAGCAGATCTTCAATCTCAACTTCTCTCAACTGTGAGATGCTGACTTCTCCGTCAATCAACTGGTAAATTCCAGGGAGAATCTTCAGCTCACATTTTGTCTCTTTACAGATTTCCACCAATTCCTTGATCTGCTGGCTTGTCGCCGAAGGAATTGCGATGACGATCTTCTGGATCTTATACTTTTCTACAGATTCCATAATCTTGTCCGCCCCACCGACAACCGGACATCCGAGAATATATCTTCCCCATTTCTTCGGATCTTTGTCAATCAGACAACAGACCTTTCTCGTAGCTGCTTTGCTCAGGCGATTCTCCTTGATGATCGCAGCCCCCGCATCACCGGCTCCGATGATCATAACATTCTCCCGCTTCTCCGCCATTCCACGGTTACACTTATTTCTTACAAACCGGAAAAACCGGTAAGAGAACCGCAATCCCACGACCATGAATAAAAAAAGCAAAAAGTATAGCAACAGGTAACTTTTAAACATCTTAAGTCCCATCACTGCCATTCCCAGAACGTGCAGCAGACTGGAAATTGCCACAGCAGCAACGATACAGGATAATTCCGTGATGCTCGCATATTTCCAAAGGCTGGTGTATAGATGAAACATGGAGAATACAGCCAGTGTCACCAAAATATTCAGCGGCATATATCTCCACACAGTATGGATAAACGTCTCTTCTACAGCCTGAAAGTCAAACTCATGCCGAATCCACAGACTGGCAAAAGATGCCACCTGCATAAATAAAATGTCTAACATCACAAGCAGAGCTATCCGGACTGTCAATGCATGTTTTTCTGTTTTTTTCATGTTCCCACTCTTTTCTCATTTGTAATTTCCTATTATAATATATAACATTATATATAGCACATTATTTCACGAGATTCAAGCACCCCTACCCGGTTTTGTTTTGGCATGAAAAAGTTTGTTTTAAATGATTATAATTTAAAAGTATTTTCCTGCTTTTATGGTAAATATTTCTATTCGCATAAACGGTGATTTATCCCCCAATCAAAAAAAGAGATGCCGGTCTTGTTTTTGTCCACCGGCATCTCTTTCTGATTTCGCAAATGTATTTCACGAATTCTGATTTATTTTTTGATTTTATTTAACTGAAGATTTAAGACTTTTACGCCCTGTTCCGGAATCTCCTGTCCCATCTGTCCTACCATCTGGATCATTTCTTCTAATGTCTTTCCGCCGAGCATCTTTAACATTCCTTTGTTTAATTTCATGCCAGACATTGCAGATAAAGCTCCGCTGAGAATTGCAGCCGCCTCATCATTTTCAATGATATCTGTGATCTTGTCGCGGATAGAGAAATATCCTTCCGGGAATACCATCTCGCCTGCGTTTGCTGCTTCTGCTGCCGCCTGATCAAACCAGTTGGCTGCTCCTTCCATTCCTTCCTCATCTTCATTCTTCGGAAGTGTGTAGATCTCCGGTTTTTCTGCTACTTTTTCAAGTGCGAGAGAATCTGTGCAGTCATTGTATCTTGCAGTGATCTGTGTAAATCCTTCGTGAAGCGGAACTCCTTCAAATACAAAAATCTTCTCTCCGCTCTGCTCTGCAAATAATTCTCCGTCTACATAAAGCTGCACTGTCGGCTGGTTCGAGTACACTTTTACCGTTGTAGTCTCCCCGGCTCTCTGTGCGTATCTGCGACCGCAAACGTATACAAATGGTTCGCTGCTCCAGTATGCTTTGTATAAGTAGAAGGCTTCCTTTTTGATCTTTCTGTCGATAGTAACAAGACCTTTGTTATTTCTTCCTGCCACTCCACCTTCATCTCTGGCTGCACAACCGAAGTCGAACATGTTCCATACATGGCTGCTCCAGATATAGTCGCGCTCCATCAACATTTTCACCATGAATTCATGGTACTCTGCCTGATATGCCTCAGAGTAATCTCTGCACTTCGGCTCATCCGGCTGATAAGTAATGATTCCTTCTGCACCATACTCAGAAAGTCCGATGCAGCGATCTGGATATTTCTTATGATAATCGTCAAACCATACGGAGTTCTGCTCATATTTTCCGCCGTACCATCCGAAATAGTGATTATAGCTTTCTACATCTGTCACACTGTGAAGATCGCTGTCCTGGGAGAGCAATGTCACATGTGCCATTGTTGTCAGTCTGGTCGGATCCAGCTCTTTGACAAGGGCATTGAGATCTCTGTGGTTGTCCACAAGCCCTGGTTTCTCACCGTGGATCGTAATCTCATTTGAGATTCCCCAGAAGCAGATACATGCATGATTGTAGTTCTGATAGATCAGATCTTTCATCTGCTGACGGCAGTTTTCATGTGCCGCCGGATCATCGCTCTGGCTGCTGATGTACGGGATCTCTGCCCATACGACAAATCCATACTCATCGCATACATCATAGAAATCCTGACTGTGCTGATAGTGTGCAAGACGGATCGTATTTGCTCCAACTTCCCGGATCAGATCCGCATCAAGACGGTGATCTTCTTTTGTCAGTGCATTTCCCTGATACAGCTTATCCTGATGTCTGGAAACTCCACGCAGTTTCATCGGTTTTCCATTTAAGAAAAATCCTTTTTCTTTGTCGACATAAAATTCACGGATACCAAAACGTACAGTAACCTCATCGACCGTTTCATTGCGGCGTACCAGTTCTGCTGTACATGTGTAAAGATATGGATCTTCCACACCCTGCCACAGATGTGCATCCGGAAGGAACTGAACGACTGATGGCTGCTCTGCCGGTCTCCAGCTTTCTGCTACAACGTTTCCATCTGCATCTTTGATCTGGTATCTGACAGTATAATTTTCGTCTGCATTTTTCACCCAGGATTCCAACTTGATCTCTGCATCTTTTCCTTTGACAACCGGAGTTACTTTCAGTCCCGGAGCCCCATAAAAATCCAGATCAAAATGAACTTCCGGCACAAGGATCAGATTGACACCGCGGTACAATCCGCCATAGAATGTAAAATCTGCAACTTGTGGATAGATGTGGCTCTTCTCTCCATTGTCCACTTCGATCACAAGAAGATTTTCTCCCTGCGCGTGCAATGCTTCTGTCACATCCGCACGGAAAGTAGAGAATCCGCCTTCGTGATATGCTACTTCCTGTCCATTTACATACACGCGTCCGGACAATGCTGCTGCCAGCACTTCTACATAGACACGGTATCCATCCATACACTCCGGTGTCTCAAAGCTTTTTGCATACCAGCATGCTCCGCGGTAGTATTCTCCTCTTCCGTCCTGGCCATCTACAGCGTTCCATGTGTGAGGCAGATCTACTTTTGCCCAGTCACAAGGAAGTTCCTGCGGAAGTCCGACATTTTCTTTTTGAAAATACCAGTTTTTATTTAATTCCATTACAGTTCTCATGATATCTTCTCCTTTTCCTATCAATTTGTTTTATCATAGCATATCCGATTTTTCCGTTCAATCAACAATCATGGACATTCCGTTTTGAAACCGACACTTTCCCTATATCTGTTGTTTTTCTTCTATTTTTCTTTGTCGTTTTCCTTTCTTTGTGTTATGATTTACAAATAAACCATTTTTGAATGTTTATAGAAAGGTGTTTTTATGCAACAGGAAAAATTACATCGAAAGAGAGCTTACTCCCAAAAAGTACTAAAGGAAGCTCTGCTCAAATTACTGGTCGACCAGCCGCTCTCCAAGATTACCGTACAGAAGCTCTGTGAGACTGCCGACGTCAACCGCACTACATTTTATTCGAACTTTGAAGATATCTTTGCATTATATCGGCAGGTCCAGGACGATTTTCTCGAACAGATGGCACTGTTTACCCAACAGCAGAAACCTTATGCGGACAACCGTGCACTGATCTGTGATATCTTTCGTTTTCTCTATGAAAATATGGACTCCTGCCGTGTACTGATCCTTCATTCGGAAGATGCATTTCTCGAGCGTCTGTTCGCACTGCAATACGATGTCAGTCGCACTTTGATGCAAGAAAGCTGCGATGCATTTGATCCGGACTCTTTTGATTATCTCTATACGTTCCGCGTCTGCGGAATCATTGGAATCATCCGGAAATGGTTCCACGATGGGCTAAAGATTCCTTATGAACAGATTGCTGACTATGCGATCCAATCTTCGGATGCACTCCTCTACTCATGGAAGGAGGCTCATAGAAGCAATGACTAACTTTCACAGACGAATATTTCAGACAGGAATTGTGCTTCTTGTCTTCCTGCTGCTCCTGTTTTTCTCTTTTGAGCAGCAGAAAAAGCAATCTTCGGGAACGGATAAAACTGCAAAAGCTCCTATTTCTGACACTGCTTTTAAACTAAATACCGTTGTCACTGTAACGCTCTATGACTCTACAGATGAGAACCTGCTTGCAGAAGCGATCGATCTCTGCGACAAATACGAAAACTTGTTCAGCCGCACACGCCCGACAAGCGAGCTCTATCAGCTCAATCATGGTCTTCTTCCACAGGAAGACGGCTTTTTCTGTATCTCACCGGAGATGACAGAACTGCTCACTGCCGCTCTCTCCTACTGTGAGAAATCTGGCGGAGCCTTCGACATCACCATTGGTCCGGTCTCTGCTCTGTGGGATTTTACTTCTGAAGAAAAGGTGGTGCCGTCGGATGCCGAGATCTCTGCTGCACTTCCTCTCGTAGATTATCGAAAGGTCATTGTAAAAGAAAACCGTGTCCGGTTTTTGCAGGAGGGAATGCAGCTTGACCTGGGAGCGATCGCCAAAGGCTACATCGCTGACAAAATAAAAGAATTTCTGCTAGAGCATGGGGTAAAAAGCGCCGTGATCAACCTTGGTGGAAACGTCCTCTGTGTCGGAGAAAAGCCAGATGGAGATGCTTTCGGAATCGGAATCCAGAAGCCTTTTGCAAAACGAAGCGAGACCGTGTCGACAATCCAGGTGCGGGACAAATCCATTGTCTCCTCTGGGATCTACGAGCGTTCTTTTGAAAAAGACGGCAAGTTCTACCATCACTTGTTAAATCCAAAAACGGGATACCCTTATGAGAACTCGCTCGTGTCCGTCACAATCCTGTCCGAAAAATCCGTAGATGGAGATGGACTCAGCACTGCCTGCTTTTCCCTTGGTCTCGAAGAAGGTATGAAATTCATCGAAGATCTTCCGGATACAGAGGCAGTATTTATTACGGAAGATTACAAACTCCATTACAGCAGCGGTTTTCCACAATCGTAAAATCATAACAAAAGAGAATCTCCGAAAGAAGATCCGTACATGCTTGATCTTCTATGGGAGATTCTCTTATTCTTTTTATATCTGTTCCAGCAAATTACAAATACGCTCCGCAGCATCTGCCGGTACAGTATTTTGTTGATTTTCGATCATCCTTCCTGCCGGTCTTGTATTTTTCATCAGTTTCCGCCCCGCAAGCAACTGATCTTCGATCATACGGGGAGCAAGACACATGCCATGTTTCCGGAAAAATATGCGGTTTCTTGTCTCACACCCCGGAATCGGTGTCAGATGGATCAACGGTATTCCGATCACAGCCGCTTCGGTGGAGGAAAGTCCTCCCGGCTTCGAATAGAGAACGTCACATGCCCGCATATAGGTTGCCATCTGGTCAGTACTTCCTATAATAGAAATATTTTTATAACCGTCATAGCGCTTGCGAAGCTTCTTCTCCAGCTTCTTGTTCCTTCCACAGATCACCACCGCCTGCTCCACCTCTTCCAGCGCTTCTCGCATCAGATCCAGCAACTGTTGGATTTTCCCGGCACCGATGCTTCCTCCTGCTACGAGATAGTAGATGCCGTCCTCGCTCATCCCAAGCTTCTCTCGCGCCTGCTGCTTTGTTTCCTTGGAACAAAATGTCTCATCTACCGGAATACCAAATGCGCGAAGCTTCTGTTTCTTTACCCCTTTTCGGACAAATTCCAGTTCTAACTCCTCATGGGGGATCACATAATAATCACACTCCGTCTCCCCGGTAAAAGGAATACAGGTGTAGTCTGTCGCCACATAGACCGACTTCGGACAGTTCCACCCTTTTCTTTTTAAGTAGGAGATCATCTCCGCAGGGTACAGATGCGGCATCACAATGGCATCGTAAGACTTCTGTTCCAGATACTTTGCCAGATGCCTTGCCACAAGGCTGTTCGCATAATAAACCGGAGATCTGCCGGGCAGTCTGCTTACAAATGCCCCGAGCTTATACAGCATCCCAAATGCCCGCGGATGCTTTTGGACCAATTTTACATAAGCTCCACCTACCGCTCCCGCAACACGCTTTCCGGACAGTTCAAATGGATTTAAAAAGACCGCCTGATGTCCTCTCCGGATCAGTTCTTTCTGGATGGATCTGGCAGCAGAATTATGTCCTCCACCGGTATCACAAGATAAAATCAGTACATTCATAATAGTTTCACCTTAATTTCCTCTCTTTCTTCCCGGCAAAGCATCAGCTTGCCAAGTACCAGCGCAGAGATCAGAATCATTCCCAGGCTGACGTAAGAATTTTTTCCAAAAAACAATACGAGAATCGTCGCAAAAAGATACGTCGCAAATGTCTTATGATAATTCGGCGTGATCACAATCACAAAGGAGAATAAGAGAAAACAGCATGCCAGCAGCAGCACTGGTTTCATATATGGATAGAGTCCAAGCAGCACCCCGAAAGAAACTGCAATCCCTTTTCCTCCACGAAAACGATGAAATACCGGGAAGATATGTCCGGCAACCGGTGCTGCCAGCACAAACGTAATCCAGATATCTGCCCCCGGCAGTCCATGCATGTAAGCATACACCGGCAAAATTCCTTTTAAAAGATCGCACAACAACGTGCAGATGCCACACCATATTCCTCCATTTAGAAATGCATTTGTCGTTCCGGGATTCCCGTCAATCGTATCTTCCGTCACATCTTTCTGGCAGAATAGCTTCCCAAACACCTTTGCATATAACACACTCCCGGAAACATACCCGATCATCGTATAAAATATTCCCCGTCCCATTGTCCACCTCGTTGTATAAATCTTTCCCATTTACTCTTTTGCATCTGTTTCCACATTCTTTTTACAGATCTGTATCTACGCCTCTTCGTCCAGTATCTTCTGAATCGTATTTTTCACCAGTTCAAAGGCGATCGGATTCATACCGCTGTTGATCACGATATCTGCAGTACTCCTTGTCGGTTCTACATAGAGATAATGCATCGGTTTGACAGTTGTAAGATATTGCTCCACAACGCCCTCCATATCGCGCCCACGCTCTTTGACATCACGAATAATCCTGCGGAGAATTCTCTCATCTGCATCGGCCTCTACATACACCTTGATATCCATCAGATCTCTCAGCCGTTCATCTGCCAGGACAAGGATTCCTTCTAATAAAATTACTTTCTTTGGCTCTACAGTCACAACTTCGCTTGACCTTGTGTGAAGTGTGTAGTCATAAGTCGGACACTGTATCGTCTTTCCTTCTTTTAACTCCTTCAGCTGTCTGACAAGCAGCTCTGTCTCCATCGCATCCGGATGGTCATAATTCGTCTTACGGCGCTCTTCCAGCGGAATATCACTTTGATCCCGGTAATAGTTATCATGGTAGAGCACTGCCACATCGTCTTTAAATTCTTTTTTTAACTTTCTTGTGAAGGTGGACTTTCCAGATCCGGTCCCACCTGCAATTCCAATAATGATCGTCTTCATCTCTTTTACCTATATCCTATTTTTCTTATTTGCAACCTTGGCGCTTTTATTATACAATTCACAGGAAATACCGTCAATCCTTTCCCCTCTGCTTTTTATTCCCGCTTCTCTGCAATCTCAGAATCAAACACGCCTCCAAGAAGCTCTGCAACCTCCTGCATCCGCTCTTCTTCCATGCCAGAATAGTTGAGTACCAGCACATGTTCATACCGCTTCTGCTCTTCGATACAAAACTCCGACAGACAGCAAAGATGAATTCCTCTTTCTTGTGCCCGCCGCTTCACTTCCGCATCGGGAAGCTCTGTATGAAGTTTTACGAGCAGATGCGTGCCCGTCTCCATTCCGACAATTTCTTCCACCGGAATGGTCGGTGTGCATTCAATTGCATGCTTCAACTTTTCTCCCTGACTTAGATAATACTTACGCAGCCGGTTCAGGTGGCGGTCAAAATACCCATCACGCAAAAATCTTGCCAGCGTATGCTGTTCCAGATTCGACGAAGTATTCGAAAAAAAGTTTGCCGAGTTCACATAACGTTCCAGAAGCTTTGGCGGCAGCACCATATAGCTGATCCGGATCCCGGGACTTAATGTCTTACTGAACGTATTCATATAAATAACACGCCCGCTTGTATCCAGACCGAAAAGCGCCGGAATCGAATGCCCGTTATAGCGGAACTCGCAGTCGTAATCATCTTCTATAATATAATGTTCTTCCGATTCCTCCAGCCACTTCAGCAATTCCTGTCTGCGTCTTGCAGACATCACCGTCCCAAGCGGATAGTGGTGTTCGGGCGAGGTATGGACAACTGTTGCCTGGCTGCTTCGCAGACTTCCCATATGAATTCCATTTTCCGCCATAGCCGTCCAAGTCCACTTCACTCCGAGTTCTTCATAGATTAGCCGGATTTTTCTGTATCCGGGATTTTCCACCGCATACACTGCATGTTCCGGAAGCAGTCCGATCAATTTGGAATACAAATATTCAATCCCGGTTCCGATCACAATACAGTCCGGGGATACTACCATGCTTCGGTTGTGATACAAATATTTTGCAATCTCATACCGAAGTTCCGGGCTTCCGAGAAATTCTCCACGCATGATCAGATGCAGATTGTAGTCCCCAAGCACCTGTCGCATGACTTTCGTCCACATCGAAAATGGAAATTTCTCGTATACTGTTGTATTTGAGGCAAAGTCTGCCACCCATTTTTCTTCTTTTTCCGGAGTCGGATCGGGGATTGTGATCTTCTGGTACCTTAAAGGTGAATCAAAATCAGATACCACATAATATCCACTCCGCTCCCTCGACTGCAGGTATCCTTCCATCTGCAGCTGTTCATACGCATTGATCACGGTCCGCACACTGATTCCATTTTCCTTTGCAAGTTGTCTTTTCGACGGCATTTTTTCGCCCTCTGCAAGTTTTCCGTTCAAAATATCTTCCTTCAGACATTGATACAAATATTCATATTTCGACTTTCCGTCTCTCTGTTCCAAATCATAAATAAGCAAAATCTGGTCTCCTATAAAAACATTTTTTTGGTTATTTCAAGGTATCAGTTTCTATTGTAGACTAAGGGCAGACAAAAGTAAAGCGCTGGTGACAGCAATTGATTTTGAATTGAATTTTGGAGGTAATTTTTATGAACAATCAAAAACATACATTAAAAGAACATTATGGATTATTTATCGGAGGACAATGGAGAGACGCTTCAGACAAAGCCGTCTATACAAGTACCAATCCGGCAAACGGAGAAATTCTTGCACAGTGTGCACAGGCAACAAAAGAAGATGTGGATGCTGCTGTGGCGGCAGCGTGGAAAGCTTTCCCAGAGTGGAAGACACAGACAAAAGAGGCGCGCGCACTTATCTTAGAAAAAATCGCAGACTGCATTGAAGAGAATAAAGAATGGCTGGCACAGGTGGAAACGATGGACAACGGAAAACCGATCCGCGAAACTTCCACGATCGATATTCCTTATTCGATCCGCCATTTCCGCTACTACGCAAGTTTGATCCGCACAGACGAAGGAACTGCCTCTGTTTTAGACGGCAATATGATGAGCCTTGTGCTCCGCGAGCCAATCGGCGTCGTCGGACAGATCGTGCCGTGGAATTTCCCATTCCTGATGGCAGCATGGAAGCTCGCTCCTGCAATCGCAGCCGGCGACTGTATCGTATTTAAACCTTCTTCTGAGACATCGTTAAGTATGCTTGTATTTACAGAATTGATCCAGGATCTGCTCCCGGCAGGTGTACTAAACCTTATCACTGGTTCTGGTTCAAAATCAGGTCAGTACCTTCTCGAGCATCCGGGACTTAGCAAGCTTGCTTTCACCGGATCCACAGAGATTGGAAGGGACATTGCTGTTGCCGCTGCCGAAAGACTCATCCCGGCCACACTGGAACTGGGCGGAAAAAGTGCTAACATCATCTTTGACGACTGTAACTGGGATGCAGCCATCGATGGCGTACAGCTTGGTATTCTCTTTAATCAGGGACAGGTATGCTGTGCCGGATCCCGCGTCTTCGTACACGAATCGATTTACGACCGGTTTGTCTCAGAGCTTGTGACTGCATTCCAGAAAGTAACTATCGGCGATCCGCTGGATCCTGAGACACAGATGGGATCTCAGATCAGTAAGCGACAGGCAGAGAAAATCTTATCCTGCATCGAATCTGCGAAACAGGAAGGGGCAACCATCGCATGCGGCGGTCACTCTTATACCGAACATGGATGTGAGAAAGGTAACTTCATCCAGCCGACATTGATCACAGACGTTACCAATGATATGCGTGTTGCACAGGAAGAAATCTTCGGACCAGTAGCTGTCGTGATTAAATTTCAGACAGAAGAAGAAGTCATTGCCCTTGCAAATGATTCCGACTATGGTCTTGGCGGAGCTGTCTGGACAAAAGATATCCACCGTGCCCTGCGCGTCGCAAGAAGTATTGAGACTGGCCGTATGTGGATCAACACATACAATCAGATTCCGGAAGGCGCTCCATTTGGAGGCTACAAACAATCCGGCATCGGTCGCGAGAATGACAAGGCAATTCTCGATGCTTACAGCCAGCAAAAGAATATTATGATCAATCTAAACGACAGCCCAAGCGGATTTTATCCGGCATAATATGGGGATGATAGTTCCCTCCTTAAAATAATTGATAAAACTTCTCATTCCCAAAAAGCGACAGAAGGATACACCTGACCTGTGTATCCCCCTGCCGCTTTTTACTTTTTCTATGATGAGACTAATAGCTCAAACCAAATCCTGACCGATAGTAATTACCATCTTCATCGCAGTATGCGTAACTTCCGCCCTTCACGTTCGCCAAAATCTCCGGATCGATATATGCATCTTTGTCATATCCCGGAACATCATTTGGAGAAACACATACTTCCCGCATAACGCCATCCAGTTCCTTTTCTTCGATGCGAATCACCTCTGGAGAAGATACCATTGTCAGGCTCATCTTTCCAGTTGGATTGTACGCTCCAGAGAGAACATCCATCTGTGCTCCCAGCGCATTCTCCATCGCCACCGGACTGACCGTATACTGGAACGTGAGTCCGTCAACATATGGTTCTAACTTATCAAGGATCCACGGATTACATACTACGCAGGTCGCAATCACTTTTCCTCCATTTTGATGAACCATTTCTGCAAGCTTCGGAATCTCTGATACCCCTTTCAATGTCGTGATTGGAACCATCTTTCCAGTTTTCTTCTGGCTTTGGTTGACTTCTCTTTCCTCAAACAATTCTTCATCTACCATCTCGATCACCGGCATTGCATACTGGCGAAAGACCATTCCGTTACTAATCGGCCACACGTGCAGATATGCGTAATCAGCTTCTTTTGGATCATCTATCACGCAGAATCCTCTCTCTGTGAACAACTCCTTCAGTCGCGCTGCAAATGCTTCTTCATCTCCCTTTCCTCCTACGGCAGCGCCCATGGCCTGCGCAAGAGCTGCTCCCGGATCCACTCCTTTGAAGCATGCAATGTAAACTTTTTTGCCCTGTTCCATCGGAAGTACGTTTGCATGATTTTTTGCCAGAACGACTGCCTTCTGATTCGCTTTATATGCCGCCTGTTTCGCATCGTGCAGATTCTCCTCCCGAACCTTGTCTGCATAATCCGGGTCCAGATATGGATTGTCCACCCGTCCTACGCGGAACAGACTAAGTAATCTGTGATAATTAGCGCGATCCAACTCTTCTTTTGCAAGATAGCCTTCTTCCACTGCCTTTACGATATTTTCGGAGTCTGAATTTCCTCCGATTACATCTGTTCCGGCAGAAATCGCCTTCGCATACCGCTGCGGTACTGTAAGTTCTTCCACCCCGTATGTCTGTACCGTCGTAATTCCTGAATCTGAGTTTACATATCCTTCAAATCCCATTGTCTCGCGGGCAAGATCTGTGATCAGTTCTTTGCTGTAAGTAGAACCAACCGTCTCACGCGAAGTCACTCTTCCGCGATAATACTGCTCTTTGCTGCGGCTATCTGCACAGATTCTGGAATAATCCGGCATGATTGCCGATGCTTTCAGATCAAAAGCAGCCTGAAATGGCGGCAGGTGATATTTTTCCATCGATCCCTCCGTCGGATAAAGTCTCCACTGCCCGATCGGCATATGTGGCTCAAATCCATTCTCTGCCGGTCCATCTCCCGGGAAATGCTTCACCGTGATCACGACAGATCCTTCGTTGAGGCCATCTTCTCCGTTCTGATATCCACGAACCAATTCTTTGATGATTCCGCAAGTGATATCCGTACGTTCCCCGTATGTCCCACTATTGCGAGGCCATCTTGGATCTGTCGCCACATCTACCTGAGGACCATACATAATGTTTTGCCCTGCTGCCTTCATCATCTTGCGATCCGTATCCGCCATCTCATATACAAGATCAAAATTACCATCTCCCATCACGGCTGCACCGATTCCGAGGAAATCCGGATAACCGATATTGATTGGATTCGTATGCAGAGAATACGGAATCGCCACGCCATCCTGACATGCCTCATACTCCAGCATCTGTGTCCCTAAATTGTGGTAAAGTGCACTCATGCCCGCTTCTGCACGCATATCACCCCTGTACACTCCGCCCGTCAGTTTCCGTTCCAGTACGTCCGCATCACTGACATTCATCGTGACACCCGGAAGAAACGAAGGTCCCTCTTTTTCTTCTGGATCAAACCGCTTGAAAATCTTCGATGGGATGATCTCTCCCTTCTCATCTTTTGCCTCCTCGCGCGTCATCACCATCGGGGAATTCCACAATGTATTCAGCACCAGACCTGCCTGCTGATCTAACCGCAAGTGCGCAACCATATCTTTGGCGCGTGTCTCATGATCCAGTCTCCAATCCTTGTACGGTGACAGTTCTCCAGAATTGTCCATATCTTTAAAAAACAATCCATCCTTCACAATCACCCCACATGTCGTCACACCGATTGTCGGTCCATTTTCGTTTTCAAAAAATACTGGTTCCAGGTAAACATCATTGATCTGTTCTCCCTCTTCCAGCTGGTATGGTGCAGGAATATACCCGTCTTTCATTTTCTGTATTTCCTCTGCCGCTAATTTTCTTTTTATCATCCACATGTTCTCCTTATCTATTTCTGCTAATTATTGATACAGAACTCTTTCATGATTATACCATAGCCTTTGCACAAAAATCTAGGGATCTTTTCGCCTCGGCGAAGGCTCATATCCCGCCTGACGCAAAGCTGCCGCATTCAATCGCGCTTCCATCTGTTTCTGCTCTTCTTTACTTAGCTGTTCCAAGTCGATCTCTTTGTCATCCATCACAAGGATCTGTCTTACTTTCACTTTTCTTTTCTCTCCCCGCGTTTCTTTCCAAAAGATATGCAGCGCAGCCTGTCCTGCATGCGAGGTTGTCTGTTATTTTTCTCTCTTTTTGCATATATAATCAAGAGAAGGAGTGATCGCACATGAAAATCGGCGCATTATACGTCCGTGTCAGCACACATAATCAGGATGAATTATCTCCCGATGCACAAATCCGGCTCGGGAAAGAATTTGCCGAAAAAAATAATATCACCATCCCGGAAGAATACATCTTTATAGAAAGCGTCTCCGGAAGAAAAGCAGAAAAGCGCCATGATTTCCAACGGATGATTGGTCTTGCCAAGACAAAGCCTCGTCCCTTTTCTGTCATCATCGTCTGGAAGTATAGTCGTTTTGCCCGCAATCAGGAAGAATCCATCGTCTATAAATCATTGCTTCGCAGACAGTGCGGGATTGATGTCCTAAGTGTCTCTGAACCACTGGTAGACGGTCCTTTCGGCTCTCTGATCGAACGGATCATCGAGTGGATGGATGAATACTATTCCATCCGTCTCTCGGATGAAGTGAAGCGAGGAATGACCGAAAAAGCACTGCGCGGCGGATATCAGGCGCGACCGCCACTCGGGTATAAGATTACCGAGCGTGGAAAACCTCCGGTGATCGTCCCAGAGGAAGCTGCCATCATCCGGATCATCTTTCAGAAGTATGTGGAAGAATGTTGCGGATGCTTTGAAATTGCAAGATTTTTGAATCAACTCGGGTATAGAACTTCCCGGAAGGAACCTTTTGAGCGGAGATCGATCGAGTATATCCTGCAAAACCCAACCTACTGCGGCATGATCCGTTGGAATCGGACGACAAGCGAGACAAATGAAATCAAAGCGGAGAAAGACTGGATCATTGCCAACGGGCAGCACGAAGCGATCATCAGCAAAGAATTGTTTGACCGCGCCCAGCAGCGCTTGCATTCTGCCCACATTCCAAAAGGCGCCCGCCCTTCCTCTACTTACCACCACTGGCTTGGCGGGCTCTTAAAATGTCCGGTATGCGGCCGCACTATGATCGCCAAAACGATGTATCGGAAATCCAATGGAGAAGCCTATTCCTATTTTGTTTGTTATGGTGTCATCAAGGGAAAATGTGCTGCCAAAAACAGTGTCAGTTCTCTTCTATTGGAGCCCGTTGTCCTTCAAGCATTGCAGGATGTTTTCCACACAAAGGAAATCACTTATATGAAAAGAGAACCGACACGAAAACAAGAAATGGTTGATGAGCGAAAACTCTTATCCGAACAGTTAAAGCAACTGGAACAAAAAGAAAAGCGGATCAAGGCAGCCTATCAAAACGGCATTGATACTTTAGAAGAATACAAAGAAAATAAAGAAGTCCTTAGAAATGAGCAGAAACAGCTGGAACTACTTCTCAGCAATTGTCAGCCTTCTTCGCCGGCAAATTTTCCCCAAAAAGAGCAAGCCTGCCAGAAGCTTCACACCATCTGCGATGTGCTTTTTTCCGAGACCTTTTCAGATTCACAGAAGAACGAGGTGCTCAGAAGTATCATCCAGAAAATGGTTTATGACAAACCGCAGGATGTCCTTACGATTTACTACCATCTCCCAGATTCGTAAAATACTGTGGCTGCCGGCTTTTCCAGTCGTTTGCATGTCGCTTCCATAAGGATGACCCAATGGGGATCGAAAGCGCTCGGAGACCAGGGCTATTCCCCAATCGAAATTCTCCGTTATTATTACGGTGACAATATGTATATCAATACCGCACAGGAGATTTCCGGCATCCCTTCTTCCTGGCCGGGATATGTGTTAGAAAACGGCTCTTCCGGCAATAAAGTGCGACAGATGCAGGAGGAATTAAATGTCATTGCAGGTGCTTATCCGGCCATTCCGAAGATCACCGTAGATGGCATCTATGGACCAGCCACCGCTGCATCTGTAAAAAAATTCCAATCGGTCTTCGGTCTTCCGGCAACAGGAACCGTAGACTATCGGACATGGTATAAAATCTCCGAGATTTATGTTGGTGTTTCCCGTATCGCAGAGCTGGTGTAGCAATAGCAGAACTGGTCACGGAATTGTTCTGACTCCGTGATCAGTTTCGCTTCTCTGCGCGAAGGCGCACCCCTTGTCCCATTCCCGGTTCCTTTCCATTCAGAACGTATTTTTTTAATGCTCTCTGCAAAGAAGTATGTTCTGGATATTCCTCTTTTTGTTCGCAAATTACCCCAAACACCCGCTGTTCCGCCTGACGGAACGGATAGACAATCCCATAATTTTCAAATAGCCCCATAAATTTTATAATATTGGAATCTTCTCCTAACAGCTCCTTTAATTTCGGGGAAACCAACCAGGACTCACAGACAAATGCCTCGAATGTTTCCTGGAAAAAATTTTCTGCCCGCTCGAAGGCGTCCATGCATGTCTCTATATCTAACCTTCCATCTTCCGGTATATGTACATTTAAAACTTTTGTTCCTTCCGGTAAGGTATACTTCTCCGTCTCAATCGCTTTCTCCAGACGGATTGGTTCAAACTGAAGTCTGCCAAGCCGGAAGATCTTTAATTCCAGCGGAAGGCTCAGCCACTCACACTCCGTCAGTCCACAAATACCATACTTTTTTTTGCATTCCTCATTCCAAATCCGGAAATCGGAAAACGTATCAAAATAAACCTGGTCAGCAATTCCTTTCTCCTGAAAGGTTTCATATACTTCCACTGCCATGCGGATATAAAGGACAAGTGCAAACACATGCCAGTTTTCTTCCTCTTTTAAGCGGGCAAAAAACCTCTTTTTGTCTTCTTGAAACTCTCTTTTGTAACTGGTATACACCGCATCCTCTATGGAAAACTGTTCTACCTGCTGTATGGATGCTTCATCCATTCCGATCTTTTCACAAAATTCTCGCATTGTCATCTATCTTTCCCTCTCTTTTCCGTATCTATTTTTTTGATTGCCCCCTCTTCATCCAAATGCTACAATAAATCTGAATTTACAATTTTTATGCGAAAGGGGTGTTTCTTCTATGGAACATGCAATCCATAACATTTCACCGATTTATAACAGTGACTCACAAATATTAATCTTAGGGAGTTTCCCTTCTGTCAAATCCCGGGAAGCACAGTTCTTCTATCATCATCCACAGAATCGCTTCTGGAAGCTGTTGGCAGCGCTTTCTCATGAGGATGTTCCGGTTACGATTGCAGACAAGAAAGCATTTCTTTTCAGGAACCGTATTGCAATATGGGATGTCATTGCCTCCTGTGAGATTGAAGGTTCCAGTGACAGCAGTATCCGTAATGTGATCCCAAATGACATCTCCAGAATTCTGCGGGATGCTCCGATCCGGCAGATCTACACAAACGGCGGTACTGCCTTTAAGCTTTATGAAAAATACTGTCTGCCTCTCACCAGACAAAAAGCGATCCGGCTCCCTTCTACCAGTCCTGCCAATGCGGCATATTCCCTGGAACGACTGATCTTAGAATGGTCTGTATATTTAAAAGAGACATTGGAATAATTAGTTCCAGTGTCTCTTTTTTCTTCCCAATATTCCTCAGCAGATCATCAATCTACCTTAGAGTACCCGTAGCTGTTTACAATCGCTTCCACCGGTCTTCCCTCTTTGCACATCGGACAATCATGAGGAGCATATGCCCGGTAATCCGGAACATCGCTGCTCGTAAAAATTGTATTGATCTTCATTCCCGCAATTTTTGTCACAGCGCTGAAAATAGAGCAGATTCCACAGACACTGCCTCCATAGTACAGCACGGACTCAATCGCTTTGGAAACGGTCTTACCTGATGTCACTGAGGCAGCCAGTATCAATACCTGCTGATTTTTGATCATCCGCTGCTTGTTATCCCGGAACACGATCTGTCCTGCCTGATGAAATTCCGGCGTGATTACAGAAATATTGTTTTTGCTGCTCATGGACATCGTGGTACTGTCCGACAAAATCTCTGCCAGAAATGTTCCAATTACTTCCGTCTCATCCAGACAGACGATCGTATCGACCATAGTTGTCGTCAAATATTCCTTTGCAAGTTCTTTCGCCGCTTCGCGGGCATTGTTGTGCCGTGTCTTCACTGTAGACATATCAATATAGGTATTGATGTGTGAATTTCCCGTCGCAAAATGTCCTTGCAGGATTTTGATACGCGCCTTTGGATTCTTAGATGAACGTAAATCTTTCAACTTTAATTCCATTGTGCTTCCCTCCCAAACACTATTTTGTCAGATTTCTTTTATCAATACTCTTATATTAGCACAATTTTTATATTCTTGCACCTAGAACTTTTTTACATTTTACTAAACTGCCGGATTTCTACACGATTCCCTGTGCATTCATTGCATCTACTACTTTCTCAAAGCCTGCAATATTGGCACCTGCCACATAATTTCCTTCCACACCGTATTTTTTCGCTGCGTCTGTCATATTGTGGCAAATGTTGATCATGATTCCTTTCAGCTTGCTGTCCACCTCTTCAAAGGTCCAGCTTAACCGCTCGCTATTCTGGGACATCTCAAGCGCAGATGTGGCAACTCCGCCTGCATTGGCTGCTTTTCCCGGTGCAAAAAGCACACCATTCTTCTGAAGATATTCGGTAGCTTCCATTGTCGTCGGCATGTTTGCTCCTTCCGCCACCGCGATACAGCCATTTGCTACAAGCATCTTTGCATCTTCCAGATGCAGTTCATTCTGTGTTGCACATGGAAGAGCGATATCAACCTTCACTGACCATACTCCGGTTCCTTCCTGATACTTCGCATTTGGGCGATATTTTGGATATTCCGTCAGACGCTCCCGCTTCACTTCTTTGATCTCTTTTAATGCTGCTACGTCAATTCCGTCCGGATCATACACCCATCCGGTAGAATCGCTGACCGTCACAACTTTTGCCCCGAGTTCCTGTGCTTTTTCTGTCGCATAGATCGCCACATTTCCCGCACCTGACACTGCTACAGTTTTCCCTGCAAGTTCGATTCCGTTGAGTTTTAACATTTCCTCTGTCAAATATAACAGACCATATCCGGTTGCCTCTTTTCTTGCAAGAGATCCCCCGTAACTTAATCCTTTTCCAGTCAGCACGCCTTCATATACACCACGGATTCTCTTGTATTGTCCAAACAGATACCCGATCTCTCTTGCTCCTGTTCCGATATCTCCGGCAGGTACATCGGTATCGGCTCCAATATATTTACATAATTCTGTCATAAAACTCTGGCAGAATGCCATCACTTCCCGATCTGATTTCCCTTTTGGGTCAAAATCAGATCCACCTTTTCCTCCGCCGATCGGAAGTCCGGTCAGAGAGTTTTTAAATACCTGCTCGAATCCTAAAAATTTGATGATCCCAAGGTTGACAGATGGATGCAGACGAAGTCCTCCCTTATACGGTCCGATCGCGCTGTTGAACTGCACGCGGTACCCAGTGTTCACCTGTACCTGTCCTTTGTCATCTACCCACGGCACCCGGAATTTAAACTGTCTTTCCGGCTCTACCAATCTCTCGAGAAGGGCTTCTCTTCGGAACTTCTCTTCATTTGCTTCTACTACAATTCTGAGAGATTCCAGCACTTCCTTTACCGCCTGATGAAATTCCGGCTCCGCCGGGTTCTTTCTCACTACTAACTCAATGACTTCATCTACATATGACATCTTCATTACCTCCTCAGATATAAAATCAGCCGCACAGAAAAACTCCTGCGCGGCCTCATTGCCTTGTTTACTTTGACATTATAATGTTATGCTCTGTAAAAGTCAAGCAATTTTTCACTTTGACTTTCCTCTTCGTTATTTATTTGAAGTATGCAACACCAGATTCGAAGATCTTCAGATCTTGTTCTCCGTAAATATTGACTGCAACCGATTTTCCTCTTCGTTCTGAGTGAGCCATCTTACCAAGCACACGTCCATCCGGACTTGTGATTCCTTCGATCGCACAGTAAGAACCATTTGGATTCCATTCCTCATCCATTGTCACTGTGCCATCAAGATCACAGTACTGTGTTGCCACCTGACCGTTTGCGAAAAGCTGCTTTAATACCTCTTCGGAAGCTACAAAGCGACCTTCTCCATGAGATGCCGGATTTGTGTAAACTCCGCCAAGTTCTGCCTGCTGCAGCCATGGTGATTTATTTGTTACGACTTTGGTGTATACCATCTTGGAAATATGGCGTCCGATCGTATTGTATGTCAATGTCGGAGAATTCTCTGTCTGTCCACAGATTGTTCCGTATGGCACCAGACCAAGTTTGATTAATGCCTGGAATCCGTTACAGATACCAAGTGCAAGTCCGTCACGCTCATGCAATAATTTTTCCACTGCTTCTTTTAACTTCGCATTCTGGAATGCTGTTGCGAAGAATTTTGCAGAACCATCTGGCTCATCTCCGGCGCTGAATCCACCTGGGAACATGATCATCTGTGACTGTGCGATCGCCTTCTCAAACTCTGCTACAGAGTCACGGATATCTTCTGCATTTAAGTTCTTGAATACTTTTGTGATCACCTTTGCCCCTGCACGCTCAAATGCCTTCTTACTGTCGTACTCACAGTTTGTACCTGGGAATACTGGAATGAAGACTGTAGGCTGTCCAATCTTATGTGTGCAGATATGGATATCACTTGTACGATACAGTCCGTTTTCGATCACTGCTTTTTCAGATGCCGGCTGCACATCGATGTTCTGCATCTTTTGTTTTTCTTCTGAAACAGTCGGGAATACGCTTTCCAAAGTTCCTTTCCATGCAGTCACTGCTTCATTCAAGCTAAGCTGCATCTCTCCATAGGAGATTGTGTTGTCTGCTGTCACTTCTCCAAGGAGTGTATAAGAAATAGAAAGTTCTTCAAGTCTTTCTGCCGGTACTTCTGCGATCAGATCCCCGAATGCCGGTGCAAACAGTTCACGCTTATCAATTGTTTCTTCCAGTTTTACACCCATGCCATTTCCAAATGCCATCTTACTTACCGCTGCTGCAATTCCGTGTCTGTCCAGCGCATAGGCAGAAACAATCTTGCCACTGTGGATATCTTCTGCAAATTTTGCATACTGATCTTTTAAGCTTGCATATACTGGAAGTTCATAGTGATCCTGTTCCATCCGAAGCCATACTAACTTATTTCCTGCTTTCTTAAGCTCTGGTGTAATGATCTCATGGTCGTGTGCCACATCCACTGCAAAAGAAACTAATGTTGGCGGAACATCAATATCCTGGAACGTTCCGGACATACTGTCCTTTCCACCGATTGACGGCAGTCCCAGACCAAGCTGTACATCATATGCACCGAGCAACGCTGCAAACGGCTGGCTCCATCTCTTTGGATCTTCTGTCATTCTGCGGAAGTATTCCTGGAACGTAAGACGGATCTTACTGTAATCTCCACCATTTGCCACGATTTTTGCAACGGATTCTACCACTGCATAGACTGCTCCGTGATATGGGCTCCAAGTAGATAAATATGGATCAAATCCATAGCTCATCATTGTCACAGTATCACAAGCTCCTTCCTGCACCGGAAGTTTTGCAACCATACTCTGTGTCTCTGTCATCTGATATTTTCCACCGTGTGGCATAAAGACAGAGCCTGCTCCGATGGAACCGTCAAACCGTTCTACAAGACCTTTCTGCGAGCATACATTTAAATCTTTTAACGTTGCGATCCATTTTTCTTTGACATCTTTTACTTCTTCTCTTACGAAAAGGCTTCCCGCTCTGTCCGGAATTTCCACAGTAACTGCTGTTTCCTGGTGTGCTCCGTTTGTATCTAAGAACGCACGGGAAATATTGACAATTTCTTTTCCTCTCCAAGAAAGTACCAGACGTGGTTCCTCTGTCACAACTGCCACTTCCACGGCTTCCAGATTCTCTTCTTTCGCATATGCAAGGAACTGTGCCACATCTTTCGGATCTACGACAACTGCCATACGCTCCTGAGATTCTGAGATGGCAATCTCTGTTCCATCTAACCCTGCATATTTTTTCGGTACTTTATCTAAATCTACCCGCAGACCATCTGCAAGTTCTCCGATCGCAACAGACACTCCGCCTGCTCCGAAGTCATTACACTTTTTGATCAGGCAGCTGACTTCCTCTCTGCGGAACAGTCTCTGAATCTTCCGTTCTGTCGGTGGATTTCCCTTCTGTACTTCTGCTCCACATGTCTCAATAGATTCTTCTGTATGTACTTTAGAAGAACCAGTCGCACCGCCGCATCCATCACGTCCGGTACGTCCACCGAGCAGTACAATGATATCTCCCGGATCAGATGTCTCACGGATCACCGCTCTTCTAGGTGCAGCTCCTAATACTGCTCCGATCTCCATACGCTTTGCAACATAGTTCGGATGGTAAATCTCTTTGACTGCTCCTGTGGCAAGTCCGATCTGATTTCCATAAGAGCTATATCCATGGGCAGCCTCTGTCACCAGTTTTTTCTGTGGAAGCTTTCCTTTCATCGTATCTTTCACAGATACGGTCGGATCTGCCGCACCTGTTACGCGCATTGCCTGATAAACGTAAGTACGTCCTGAAAGCGGGTCACGGATTGCTCCGCCAAGACAAGTTGCAGCTCCTCCAAATGGTTCGATCTCTGTCGGATGATTGTGTGTCTCATTCTTGAAGTTGACAAGCCACTCCTCTTCCTTTCCATCTACGACCACCGGAACAACGATGCTGCACGCATTGATCTCATCGCTCTCTTCCTGATCATTTAATTTTCCTTCTTTTTTGAGTTTTCTCATTGCCATCAGGGCAAGATCCATCAGACATACAAATTTGTCCTCACGCCCTTTGAAAATCTCTGAGCGGTCTTCCAGATATCTCTCATAAGTCTTTACGAGAGGTTCTTTGTAATCTCCATCTTCAAATGTAACTTCTTTTAATTCTGTGGAGAATGTTGTATGGCGGCAGTGATCTGACCAGTATGTGTCTAACACACGAATCTCTGTCATCGTTGGATCTCTGTCTTCTTCCCCTTTAAAATATCCCTGAATATGAAGGAAATCTTTGAACGTCATTGCAAGCCCAAGAGAATCATATAACTCCTTTAATTCTGTCTCCGGCATCTCTTTGAACCCGTCAAAAATCTTCACATCTTCCGGTTCCTCAAACACTGTGACAAGTGTCTCCGGCTTGTCCATCCCTGTCTCTCTGGAATCGACTGGATTGATGCAGTGACTCTTGATCGCTTCAAATTCAGCATCTGTAATCTCTCCTTCGATCACATATGTTGTTGCAGTCTTGATCACTGGTGTCTCATCTTCTTTGATAAACTGTACACACTGTACTGCTGAATCGGCTCTCTGATCAAATTGTCCCGGAAGAAACTCTACGGAAAAAACTCTGCTTCCTTCCTTCATTGGGAATTCTTCTCTGTATAAAATATCTACCGGCGGCTCTGAGAAAATACCATTGCAGGCTGTCTCAAAAGTCTCGTCAGAAAGATTCTCAATATCATAGCGGTTCAGCACACGGATTCCTGTAATTGTCTGAATGCCAAGATAACTTTTTGCTTCGTGCTGTAATTCCTTTGCCTGCACAGCAAATTCCGGTCTCTTTTCTACATATACACGTTTTACACTACTCATAATATCCTCCATTTCGTCTGATACTTTCTTCTATTTGTATCCTACCACAATTCAAATCATTAGTATAATTAATATAACTTAATTTACTTATAAGAAATATTAATGCTATGATTTTTTCTTCGATCTGCCCCGTCTCCAGAGTGCCCCGGCACCCCACAGAATTAACAGACTCCCTATGAAAATCACTCCGATCCGAATCACCATATCAAAGAAAAACCCCTCCGGCAGCATCCGGATCAGCAAATCCGTAGCCGGATCCAGCAGCCACAGATCATTGCTAAAAAAGATCTCGTGGAACAACACGAAATACTTATTGAAATCAATCGCGACCAACCCTCCAAACACTGCTGCCACCCCAAGAAACAGACCGACTGCCCATCCATACATCTGAGGTAAAATCTCTCTTAAATTTCCTTTCTGAAAAAGAATCAGCAAAACTGCTGCTGCGAAAATCACAAAGGCGACTCTGCGGATCTGTATCCCTCCGAGAAACAGCCCTTGTACATCTTCCATATGAAGCTTTTCCCGTTCATTAAAGAACATCCCTTCCTCTCCGGCGATCACAGTCTTTACTTCCAGATTTTTCCTGTCTCCTCTCAGATATGCCATCATCTCTTCAGTCACATCCATCACATCCTGCATCTCCATCTCCAGATCATCCAGTACTTGATACTTCTCATATTCCTTCTGGTACCATCCATAATCGCTATAAATTGCGATTTCAAAACTTGTGATCAACATGACCACGATCATCGCCATTGCCGCCACCAGGCCAAAAATTTTTTGCATTCTTCACCTCATCTCTCTGCCAGACATTATATCCTTCTCAAATATAGTTCCATGCTTTCTTCTTAAGTATACCAGTTTTTGGCACCGAATTCCAGAAAAATGGACTATGCTGTGTTTACTTTCTCGAAAACTTCTGTTGACATTTTCCTAAAATCCTCTTATTCTTATAAATATAAAATACTTATAAGGAGAACTAATGATGGACATCAATTACGAATTATATAAAGTCTTCTACTATGTAGCAACGACTCTCAGCTTCTCAGAAGCTTCCAAGCAGCTCTTTATCTCCCAGTCGGCAGTGAGCCAGTCGATCAAAGCTTTGGAAAAAAAGCTGGATCAGACCCTTTTCATCCGGAGTACCAAACGAGTCCAGCTCACCCCGGAAGGTGAGATCCTGCTGCGCCATGTAGAACCAGCAATGAATTTGATCAAGCGCGGAGAATCCCAGCTGATGGATTCTGCCACAACCGGAGGACAGATCCGCATCGGCGCCAGTGATACGATCTGCCGCTATTTTCTTGTCCCTTATTTGAAGCGCTTCCACAAGGAATTCCCAAACGCACATATCAAGGTGACCAACCAGACTTCCATCAAATGTGTGGAACTGCTTGAGACCGGACAAGTCGATCTGATCGTGACCAACTATCCGAACAGCTATCTCAGCAGTCTGACTACAGTCAAAAAAATCAAAAACTTTAAAGATGTTTTTATTGCCAATGAATCTTTCAGTGAACTGAAAGGGCGAAAACTCTCCCTGAAAGAACTCCTCCAATACCCGATTCTAATGCTGGACCGCAAAAGTACGACAAGTGAGTTCCTGCACAGCCTGTTCCAGCAACACCAGCTGGATCTTGTACCGGAGATCGAGCTGAGTAGTAATGATCTGTTGATCGACCTTGCAAGCATCGGGCTTGGCATCGCTTTCATCCCGGACTACTGTATTCCGCACAAATCCGACAATCTTTTTATTGTAGAAACTGATGAAGAACTTCCGACAAGACAGCTTGTCATCGCGCACAATCATCACGTGCCTTCTTCCAAGGCAGCGCTGGAATTTCTCAATTACTTTACACCACTGGAAGAAGTCTAAGGCACTGGTCTCTTCCTAAAACCTGAAAGAGCTATTGGTATCGTCTTATATATTTCTGCTCCTCATTTGGATTCCCAATCTACCATCCAAGTGAGGAGTATTTTTTCTTCTTCCCATGCTCTCTTTACATTTCCTGATCCCAAAACTTCATCATACTTTTCTCTGCAGTCTTAAGTGTCCCAATTTCATAATCATCCCACTCTCTTGGGAACACCTCCTGATACTGCCTTTCTAAAAAGCGCTCATCCAACAGCAAAATAACACCTCTGTCCTCTGCCGTCCGTATGACACGCCCGGCTGCCTGCAACACTTTATTCATTCCCGGATAGAGATAGGCGTAAGAAAACCCGTTCTCCCCGTGCCGATCAAAATATTTCTTTAAAATTTCACGTTCATTGCACACTTGCGGAAGCCCTGTTCCAACTAGGAAAGCCCCGATCAGCCGTTCTTCTGTCAGATCAATTCCTTCAGAAAAGATTCCTCCCATCACGCAAAATCCAATCAGGCTTTCGCTCCGGTCTTGATCAAATGCCTGGAGAAATGCCTCTCGCTTCTCTTCATCCATCGACTGTTCCTGGACAATGCAGATGATATCCTCCGTCTGATAACGCTGAAACTTCTCATATACCTCTTCCAGAAAACGATACGACGGAAAAAATGCAATGTAATTTCCTTTCTTCACCTGAAGCGCAGCTGCAATATAGGACGCAAACCGCTCATACATCTGCCCTGTTCGTCTCGTATACTTTGTACTGACATCTGTCCCAACAAACAACTTCCGCCGTTCTTTTTGAAATGGCGATGGTGCATAAATCGCATAGTCTTCCTTTTCCACACTCAAAAGCTTCTTATAATAGCGGATTGGAAGCATCGTTGCAGAAAAAAAGATAGTACTGTTTCCCCTAGATAAATACTCCTGGAGATTCACTGCCGGATTGACACAAAATAATTTTAGAAGAAAACTGTCGTCTGTTTCCAACTCTGTATAAATGACATAGTGCTCATCCAAAATATCATAAATATTTAAGAATGTCCTCACATGAAAATACAACTCCAGTAACTGCTCCCTCACTTCCTCTGCCTCTGTTTCTTCCAAAAAACGCTCCAGTTCCGACATCAAGTTCATGAGGCTGACCGCGATATGGCCCACCGAAGTGTATTCTCGATATGACTCACATTCTCTCTTCAGTACAAGAAACTGTTGATTACATATTTCCAGTTTTCTCGTCAATTTCCGGTCCATTCCCTTCACCAGCCTTTTCGCTGTAAGAAACTCTTCTTTATAAAGGGCGGCGCTGTACATCTCCCTGGCACGTTCCACGAGATTATGCGCCTCGTCAATCAAAAATAAGTAGTCTTCTTTTCCTCCCTCTGAAAAGAATCTTCTTAGATGGGCATTCGGATCAAACACATAATTGTAATCACAGATAACGGCATCTACCCACAGCGCCACATCCAAAGACATCTCAAATGGGCACACTTCATGTTTTCTCGCATATTCCTCTATATTTGATCTGCTCATATCGTCTGTCGCTGTCAGCAGATCAAAAACTGCATCATTTACTCTGTCGTAATGCCCTTTGGCATATGGACACGCTTCCGGATTGCACACCGCCTCTTCGCAGAAACAGATTTTCTCTTTCGCCGTCAACGTGATCACTTTATAGCGCAGCTTCTGCTTTTTCAGTGTCTGAAAGGCCTGCTCCGCTACTGTCCTTGTGATCGTCTTCGCTGTCAGATAAAAAAGCTTATCTCCCACCCCTTCTCCGACTGCTTTCACCGCCGGAAACACCGTCGCCATCGTCTTTCCGATCCCGGTAGGCGCCTGTATGAAAAGTTTCTTTTTCCTTAAAATAGTCCGATACACAGACATCGCAAGTTCCTTCTGCCCTTCCCGGTATGCATATGGAAACTGAATCTGTCGGATGGACTCTCTGGAAACTTTTCTCCACTCAATCTGAAATTTTGCCCACTTTTCATATCTTTTGATCACATCTTCCATCCAGGTTTTCAATTCTTCTATGGAAAACGTCTGCAAAAATCTTTTGATCTCTTCTGTCTCCATCTGACAATATGTCATTTGGATCCGGATCTCTTCCAGATGATTCTGTGATGCATACATATATGCATAACACTTAGCCTGCGCCAGATGCACTGCGACTGGTTCCTCGATATACTTTAACTCTCTGAGAACCCCTTTGATCTCATCAATGACAATCTCATCTTCCCGCTTAATAATTCCATCTGCCCTTCCTTCGAGACAAAGTGTGAATCCTTCGCACAAAACTTCCATTTTCAAAGGTACTTCTGCATGGTAATCCGATCCCATCTGTCTTTGGATCTTTCTGTGGATTCTTGCCCCAAGCTGCATCTGCTCTTTATCCGCTCCTGCCGTCCGCCGCTGATCGATATCTCCCTCTCTTAAAATAAACTCCACAAGATTCCGGACAGAAATCTTTACTGTCTCACTCATCCCTCTCTACCGCCTCTTTCTTATCCATGGACATTTCTATACAGGAATGGCGGCATACTCCTATCGGAATATCCCGCCACCTGTGAACTTTGATGTGATGTATTATGCAACACAAAATCTCTGAAGAACATCTTCAAATGCTGTATCTTTTCCGTAAAAGCGAACCGTCAATACTTGCGTCAAATCAAGGCTTAACACACCGAGAATCGACTTCGCATCTATAATTCTTCTATTATGAAATATATCGATATCAAAATCACATTTTTCTGCTGTTCTTACAAAGTCTCTCACATCTTCATTTGCTGATAATCTAATCTTCCATTTCTGTTCCATTACCAACACCCCTTTCCAATGGATTGTTTGTATAGCACGGAACCCATTATGTCACCATTTTCTCAGAAAGTCAACTAGAAAACTCTCCAAAATTTGGGGAATCCGACCGTTCTTCTTTACTAAACTCCACCAAATTTGTTCGAAAACGAAGCGGAAGATTTTGATTCTGTAATGCGCGGTTCTCCCTCTCTGCAACACTGATGCTCTGGACAAATTCTTTCCACAATGCCTCATAGTCCATCTCTTCTTCTGAAAATCCACCGGCAATATTCTGAGCACTCCCAGAATCTCCCTTCATGCACATATACTGCTGCAAAAAGTAATATCTTTTCCCCTTCTCGTGAATCAGAAACACTTCATGGGTCTTGTCATAAATGACCCAGTTTTCCTGTGGAAAGCGATCTGCAAAGTGTTCTGCAATACACGGAAGTACTGCATGCTTTGGCTCAATTTTTGCAAACAGTGTCTTATTCTTTAATTCCCGAAATCTCACAAAACCTTTGTAATGATGTGCTTCGTTTGCCACCTGCCGGTACATTCCAAAAACAGCTCTGACTGCCTCATTTCCCAAATGTTCCATCAACCGATCTTTCCTAGATAATTTCTTCGCCTCGAGCATTGCACGAAATACCATCTCCGCCTTTCTTCTGTCCGCCGATAACAATGCATAAGAGATTTTCTCATAGACGTCCACCCCAAGATTTTTTTGAATCATGCGGATAACAGCAAGGGCCTTTCTTTTCTCCGCCTTACAGAAAATATATTCGCAGAACAATCGTCTTTCAAAACTATCTCCCACTTCCAGCCCCGCCTCTTCCGCTGTCATTTTTCTCTTCCACACCTCATAGATGCCTGAAAAGATCCCGGTCAGGCTATCTTCACAAACGTAAATAATTCTCATCCTGCCACCTTTTCCTTTAATTCACTCTCATCCAAAACAGCTAAACATCCAAGACTTCCGTCCATCCGATTGATTTCCCGAAAATTTACATCATCAAACAATGATAACTGACGATAATTCATATTTCTGACAGAATCCGGCAAGCTCTCTTTTGTCTGAAGGAGATTTCTTGTAATATAATCCTCTTCTATCCGTACCTGACCAAACATTTTGCCATTACAAGTCAGAAAATATAGCGCTCTTTTTAATACGACTCCCATTTTCTTTAAATCTTCAAAGGAAAGGCTGCCCATTCTCCTTGCTTTTACAATACGCTCCGCTGACTTGTAACCAATCCCCGGCACTCTAAGCAATGTAAAATAATCCGCCCGATTTACCTCTACCGGAAAATACTCTAAATGCTTCAATGCCCAGTTACACTTCGGATCCAATAAAACATTGAAATTCGGTTGCTGTTCATCTAACAATTCTTCCGCCCGAAATCCATAATACCGCAAAAGCCAATCTGCCTGATAAAGACGATGTTCCCTCAAAAGAGGAGGCCCCTGCTCCCCCGCTGCCGGAAGCGCCTTATCTTCATTGACGTGTACAAATGCAGAATAAAATACTCGCTTTAGATCAAACTTCTGGTACAGTGACTCTGCCACACGCATAATCTGAAAATCAGTCTCTGGTGTCGCACCAACGATCATCTGAGTACTCTGTCCTGCCGGCACAAACTTTGGCGCGCTGCGGTATAGCTGAATCTCCTGCCGATTCTCTGACATCCCATTCTGTACTAACCGCATCGGTGTAAGTATATTTTTTCTGGATTTGTGTGGGGCAAGTTGCCTGAGCCCCTCTGCTGTCGGAAGCTCCAAGTTGACACTCATACGATCTGCGAGGAATCCCGCACGGGCAATCAGGCGCTCATCTGCTCCGGGAATTGCCTTCACATGAATATATCCTTGAAAGTGGAATTCATTTCGCAATTTTCAAAGTGTGGTCACAATCTGCTCCATCGTCTCGTTGGGACTTTTCCAAATTCCAGAACTCAAAAACAATCCTTCAATATAATTTCTCCGGTAAAACTCCATCGTCAGCCGGCATACCTCCTCCGGGGTAAAGGAAGTCCTTTCTACATCATTGGATGCACGATTGATACAGTATTTGCAGTCATAGATACACTCATTTGTAAAAAGAATCTTCAGAAGTGAGATACATCTCCCATCCGCAGAAAAACTGTGACAGATCCCTGCTTTTTCGCAGCTCCCGAGTCCGTTTCCATCACCCCTCCGACTCGTTCCGCTAGATGTGCATGCCACATCATACTTCGCCGCATCCGACAGAATCCTCAGCTTCTCATATAGTGACTTCTGCCCACCAAAGAGTGCCGGAACTGTCCCAAAAGTTCTTCCTATCGGCTGTGTGGTCATACTCCTTTGTATCTCTGATTTTCCTAGTATCTGTCCCTGCATCTGACTCTTCCTCTCCCTTCTTTTTCAAACATTTGTTCGGAACATCTGTTTGTTTTATCTTATCACAAGGAACATATGTTTGCAATACTTGTTTTGTTTTTTTGCACAAAGAAACTGCGCAGCCTTTCTTTGTCGAAAAGCGGCGCAGCTTCCTATGTAACTGTTCCTTATGAAATTAATACTTCTGCAGCATCTTTCAGATAATCATTTGTCACTTCATAGAATTTTTCTTCTTCTACGATAGATGCCAGCTTCGGATCTAATGGCATTTTCCCTAATACCTTTACTCCAAGTTCTTCTGCGGTCTCTTCCACATGGCTTTCTCCAAAAACCGGAATTTTCTTCCCGCAATCCGGACATTCCAGATAACTATAATTCTCTACGATTCCAAGTACCGGCACATCCATCTGCTTCGCCATGTAGTAGGCTTTCTTTACGATCATCTGCACAAGATCCTGCGGAGATGTAACAATAATAACTCCATCTACCGGAAGGGACTGGAATACCGTCAGCGGCACGTCACCTGTTCCCGGAGGCATATCTACAAAGAGATAATCCAAATCTCCCCATAATACTTCATTCCAGAACTGTGTCACAACACCTGCGATGATCGGACCTCTCCAGATCACCGGTGTATCCTCACTGTCTAACAAAAGATTGACTGACATGATTCTCGTCTCATCTTTCGCAATACACGGAAACATTCCCAGTTCATTTCCCACCGCATGCTCATGGATTCCATACATCTTTGGAATCGACGGTCCTGTAATATCTGCATCAAGAATTCCGACAGAGTATCCCTGTTCGCGCATCATACGGGCAAGCGAAGCTGTCACCATCGACTTTCCGACACCGCCTTTTCCACTTACGACACCGATTACTTTTTTTACATGGGTATACTCATTTGGAGCTACCTTCATGCTCTCCTTCTGTTTGCTTGGACAGCTGTCTGCATGTGCACAGCTGGAACAGCTTTCCGGAGAACATGAACCATTATTTTGTTCTTCTGCCATCTCTACTTCTCTCCTTACTCTATCTCCGCAAAGTCCGCCACAAAAATGGCTTCCCATTGCTTCGCTATTACTCTTTTTATTGTAGCACTTTCTCCTCGCATTTATCAACAGGTTTTTCCTATAACGCATGAAACAGCATGTTTTTTCGCTTATAATTGCTACTTTTTGTTTTATTTTCATATTTTTATTGACACTTTGTCATTCTGATGGTATATTTTGTATAATTTTATTTGTAATATTTTTGTAATATTTTTGTCACATTTTATTTTTCTATTCTGCGGCTTTGCCTTGTGTCCGGAGACGAAATCGCTTTTGATACAACTACAGGAGGAATAGTTATGATTCATATTTCCCATCTCACAAAAACATTTTGCTCGGCATCTGCTCTGTCCAACGTCAATCTGGAAATCTATACGTCGGACAAATACAAAAAAGGAATGTTTCCTCTTCTGTCAGGTATCGGACATACTGCCAAAAGAAATCTCATCTGGTCCGATGGTATTTCTCATTATGTATTGGATCTTAACACAGAAGAAAAGGAAGAGCTCCTTTCCATCTATTCTGAGGAAATGATATCGCTCTCCCTTTCTACTTTGCAAACAGAATTTCCCTGTGGCTCTCTAACGCTTGCTTACCCTCGCACAGACACCGGGGATGGTGGTCTGATCTACCCTTCCTTTCACCGGACGATCAACTACCTGAAGGCCCACCAGATCCCTGTCCAAAATACAATTGAAAACTATATGCTGGTCAGCGCAGAACGTTTCCGCATTTTAGAAAATGGCTACCGCGCAAGCGAAGCTCTCTACGAGTCTGAGGAAGACCTTACAAAACTGGCTTCACAGCTTGTCGTCCGTGATTTTGCCGTCAACCCTCTCCTCTATCCGGTAAATCCGTCCTGCGAAATTCTTCTGAAGACGAAGGATCCCTCCTCCGGTTCCATTCTGGAAGCAGACTGTGCACTGAGAAAATAATTACTACGCTTCTTGTTTTTCTTCTCCTTGTCTCTTTCTGCGGCAGAACACAAACATAAAGATTCCTGCGGCCAGCGTAAAGATAGAAATAAACTGTGATGTAGACATTACGCTGATCGTTCCTCTCGGGTCATTTCGCAACATCTCGATTAGGAATCTTCCGACACTGTAAAAGATCAGATACATCGCTGTGACAACTCCTTTGTGTTTCACACGCTTTGCCAAAAAGATCAAGATAAAAAAGTGTGCAAAATCAGCTACACTGGAAATCAACTGTGTTGGAATCAGTGCAACTTCATTTGGTGCAAACGGAGAATTGTGGAACGTAATTCCGTACCATGCATTTGTCTCACGCCCATAACAGCATCCTGCAAGGAAGCATCCGATTCTTCCAAATCCCTGTGCAAATGCGATGGACGGAACTGCAAGATCAAAGTAAGCCAAAATGTCTATCTTCTTTATCTTTGCATAAATGTATGCTCCCAAAATCCCTCCGATGATCCCGCCATATACAACAAATCCTTCGGATACATTCAGCAGCAGCGATGGATCTTTGATGATCTCCTTGATCTCTGTCAGATAAAACAACAGCTTTGCCCCGAGAATTCCCGCCAGCAATCCCCAGGCTCCCATATAGAAAATCGCATCCGGGTCTAATCCGTAATTTTTCGCTCTCTTCTGTGCCACAACAAAGGTCAGGATCACACCGAGGGCAATCATCAGCCCATAGCTGTACACTGTGACCGGACCTGCTTCAAATAAAATGTATTTCATTTTCTTTCCCTTTCTGATTATTCTTTTTGTATTTTGCGCCCGCGCGCCTCTGACTGCTATTATATAGCTTCTTTCTATTTACCGCAATACAAAATTCGTGATCTGTGCAAACAGCGCGCAGCAGAGTATCCCTGCAAAGGTAGGAATCAGTATGGCCGCCAACGTCCACTTTTTGCTTTTCGTTTCTTTGTAAATAGTAAGGCAGGTGGTAGCACACGGCCAGTGCATCAGAGAGAACAAAATCACGCTGCATGCCGTCAGCTGTGTCCATCCATTTCTATATAAAACCTGTGAAATTGCATGGAGATCTGTAAATTCCGTGAGATTTCCAAGAGACAGATACCCCATAAAGATTAACGGCAGTACAATCTCATTTGCTGGAAATCCCAACAAAAACGCAAGCAGGATTACGCCATCCATCCCCATGAAACGTCCAAGCGGATCAAGGAAACCGGCACAATGCATCAGAATGGTCTGCTCACCAACTGCAATATTTGCCGCACACCAGATCAAAAGTCCAGCCGGAGCAGCAGCGATGATTGCCCTTCCTAAAACAAACAAGGTCCGGTCCAGCACGGAACGGATGATCACTTTTCCGATCTGTGGTCTGCGATACGGAGGAAGCTCCAACAGAAACGTCGAAGGTTCCCCTTTTAAGATCGTCCCCGATAAGATTTTCGATACAAGAAATGTCATCCCGATACCAAGAGTGATCACACCTGTCAGAAGCAATGCCAGCTTCCAATCGGAAACTGTCTGATTTCCCGCAAAGAAAATCGTAAGTATCACAAGAATGGTTGGAAACTTCCCATTACAAGGAACAAAACAGTTAGTCAGCATTGCGATCAACCTCTCTCTTCTGGAAGAAATAATCTTACATCCAGAAACTCCTACTGCATTGCATCCAAATCCCATGCACATCGTCAACGCTTGTTTGCCACAGGCATGACAGCAATGAAAACATTTGTCAAGGTTAAATGCTACTCTCGGCAGATATCCCAGATCTTCCAAAATCGTAAACATCGGAAAGAAAATCGCCATCGGAGGCAGCATGACAGAAACAACCCACGCGGTCACGCGGTATACCCCGAAAAGCAGTGGTTCATAGATAGCCGCCGGCAGCTTTCCTCTCTGACACCATTCTAGCAAATGTCCCTCAATCGCACCAAAGAAATTGCTCAGCACTTCCGACGGGTAATTAGCCCCTTTGATCGTCAGCCAAAAGATCACTAAAAGCAGTAAAATCATAACTGGAAATCCCATCAGCTTACTTGTTAAGATCTGATCTGCCATTCGTCCCTTTTTCTTTCCAGTGTCCTCCTTAGTGCTCACCACTTTTTCTGCAATCTCCTCTGCGCTTCTGACAAACGCTTCTGCCATCTGTTCTCTTGTATCCTCCAGACGCTGCCCTGTTTCTTTCACCCGATTTTCTGCCTGCATTCCTGCTTTTTTCAGTTGCATTGCTTCTGAAAATTCTAGATTCAGACAATCCATAATTGCCTGACATAGTCCTGGATCCTGATCCATGAGCCGCGCCGCTACCCATCGTTCCTTTAAGCACCCTTTTGTCACTTCTCTTACAACCGGAAGCAGATGGAAGATCTCCTGCTCGATCACTTCCGGATACTCAATCTGCCCAAACGCTTGTTTTCTTGACATGATCGCTTCTTTTATGTCTTTTTCCCCTGTTCCTTCCGCAAATTTCCCCAGTACCTCAAAAAGTTGTTCCATCCCCCTTCCACTTCTCGCCGTCATCCCAATCACAGGAATCTGCAGCATGCTTTCCAATGCCTCAAAGTCAATGGAAATTCCTTTTTTCTCCGCCTCATCCATCAAATTGATACATAAAATCACTCGATCTGCTGCTTCCATCACCTGCAGCACAAAATTGAGGTTCCGTTCCAGACACGTTCCATCGCAGACAACAATCACAGCATCCGGAAACTGAAAACAAATATAATCTCTTGCCGCCTCTTCCTCCGGGGAACGTGCCATCAAAGAATAGCATCCCGGAACATCTACAAATGTATACAGCACTCCGTCCCGCTCGCAATAGCCTTTGGCATTGCTCACCGTCTTACCGGTCCAGTTCCCTGTGTGCTGATGCATCCCTGTCAGTGCATTAAACAATGTACTTTTTCCCACATTCGGATTCCCTGCCAGTGCGATTGTCATTTCTCTTCGCTTTGCCATCTGCCTTACACACCCTTCTCTGAAATTCTTTCTGGACATATTTCGATCTGCTCCGCATCGCTGTTTCGGATCGCAACGACTGCGCCTCGGATTTCATAAGCCTTCGGATCACCAAAAGGTCCTTTTCCCACACAGGTCACCTTCGTTCCGCAGATCAGACCAATGTCCTGGAAACGCCTCTTCATCTCCGGCTCGGATAAAATTTTACGGACTTCCCCTGTCTGATTTTGTTCTAGTTCATTTAACAAAAATCTTTCACACATTTTTCTGCCCCTTTCCCGGAATTTTTCTGCCTTTTCCAGCGCATGGGAAAACTTTTCACCACTCAATGATGCAGATACCTTCCGCTATGCTTACTATATGAAAAGGGACAATTTCTATATTCCTCCCATTCGGATCCCGACTGTCTCTTACAGAAAATCATGACTGGCACAAAACACTTTCCCAGACAGACAAATAGGACAGTCCAAAGAGTTTCATCTCTCTGTCTGTCCTATTTTTGTTACTTTTTCTGAAACCAGATACTTATTTATCCGACTGTTCTTCAAAAGATTCTTTCAACTTATCCATAAATCCTTTTTTCTTCGGTTTTGCCTTTTTCTCAGATTTTTCCATAGTTCCATCTTCCTGATGTAAGGAATTTCCAGTTAGTTCATCAAATCTTCTAAGCGCTTCTTTTGCCTCTGCACTTAATTTCTCCGGTGTCTGGATCACAAGTGTGACATAATGGTCTCCTCGCACTTGTTTGTTGCGGAGAGACGGAACACCTTTCCCTCTTAAGCGCACTTTTGTATCTGTCTTTGTTCCCGGTTTTACGTTGTAGATCACATCGCCATCCACAGTGCTGATGCGCACATCTCCACCGAGCGCAGCCTGTGCAAATGTAATCGGAGCTGTTGAGAAAATATTCATATCCTGACGTGTAAAAATTGGATGTCTGGATACTGTTACCTCTACGAGCAGATCTCCTCTCGGACCGCCATTCGTTCCCGGTTCTCCTTTATCACGGATGCGGATACTCTGTCCGTTGTCAATTCCTGCCGGAATCGATACTTGAATTTTCTTCCGGTTTGATACGTATCCAGTTCCCGCACAGTCCGGACATTTCTCTCTTATGATCTTACCGGTTCCGCCACAGTCCGGACAAGTCTGGACGTTCTGAACTGTACCGAAAAATGACTGGGAAGTATATACCACCTGACCTTTTCCGCCACATTTGGAACAAGTCTCCGGACTGGTTCCCGGCTTTGCACCAGTTCCATTACACTTCGGACACGGATCTTTGATCACAAGATCTAACTCTTTTTCACATCCTCTGATTGCCTCTTCAAATGTGATCCGAACTCCTTTGCGGATATTCATACCTTTCATCGGTCCATTGCCTGCACGTCCGCCTCTGCGGCCGCCGCCAAACAGATCTCCAAAAATATCTCCAAAAATATCCCCGAAATCCGCACCATTAAAATCAAAGCCGCCAAATCCGCCGGCTCCTCCACCGCCATTTTCAAATGCCGCATGTCCAAACTGGTCATATTTGCGCCGTTTCTCAGCATCACTAAGTACTGCATATGCCTCAGAAGCCTCTTTGAATTTTTTCTCGGCCTCCGCATCTCCCGGGTTCATATCCGGATGATATTTTTTTGCAAGTGCACGGTAAGCTTTCTTTAATGCCGCATCATCTGCATTTTTATCTACTCCGAGCACCTCATAATAATCTCTTTTTGTTTCAGCCATTGTTCTTCTACCTTTCATTTCATAAGGAAATTCTGCGAAACCTGATTTCCCACTGTCTGTGAGTCTTCAGATCCCGCAGAATCCGTGCAGGTAATGCACTTATCTGGTCTTATTATACTTCTTTGTAGTCTCCGTCTACCACATCGTCACCGTTAAATCCTTCTGGTGCCGGTCCAGCTTCCGGTGCCGGTCCTGCCTGCTGTGCTCCAGCTGCTGCGCCTGCCTGTTCGTACATCTTTGTAAATAACTGCTGTGCACTTGTCATTAATTTTTCTTTTCCTGCTTTGATCTCTTCTACCTGTGCATCTGTCATGCTCTCTGGTGTAGATTTTGCAAGAACGTCTTTTAATGCCTGGATGTCAGCTTCTACTGCTGCTTTTTCATTTGCATCAATCTTGTCTCCGACTTCTCCAAGTGCTTTCTCTGTCTGGAAGATCATCGCATCTGCATCATTTCTTGCATCGATTGCTTCTTTTCGTTTTTTATCCTGTGCTTCAAATTCAGCTGCTTCTTTTACTGCTCTGTCAATCTCGCTGTCTGACATGTTAGAACCTGCTGTAATTGTAATGTGCTGTTCTTTTCCTGTTCCTAAATCTTTTGCAGAAACATTTACGATACCATTTGCATCGATATCAAATGTAACTTCGATCTGTGGGATTCCACGTGGAGCTGGTGCGATTCCGTCAAGTCTGAACTGTCCGAGAGATTTATTATCTCTTGCGAACTGTCTTTCACCTTGAACAACGTTAATGTCTACTGCTGACTGGTTATCTGCTGCTGTAGAGAATACCTGGCTCTTCTTTGTAGGAATCGTTGTATTTCTCTCGATCAGTCTTGTAGCGATACCACCCATTGTCTCGATAGATAATGAAAGTGGAGTTACATCCAGTAATAAGATGTCGCCTGCACCTGCATCTCCTGCTAATTTACCACCCTGAACAGATGCTCCTAATGCAACACATTCGTCTGGGTTTAATGATTTGGATGGCTCATGTCCTGTCAATTTCTGTACTTTTTCCTGTACCGCCGGGATACGTGTAGATCCACCTACTAATAATACTTTTCCAAGTTCAGAAGCTGAGATTCCTGCATCAGATAACGCTCTTGTTACAGGCTCTGCTGTTCTTTCTACAAGGTCATGTGTCAATTCATCAAATTTTGCTCTTGTAAGGTTCATATCAAAGTGTTTTGGACCTTCTGCATTTGCTGTGATGAATGGCAGGTTGATGTTTGTTGTTGTTGCGGAAGAAAGTTCTTTTTTCGCTTTCTCTGCTGCTTCTTTTAATCTCTGAAGTGCCATCTTATCTGTAGATAAGTCGATTCCTTCTGCACGTTTGAATTCTGCTAACATGTAATCTGTGATCTTCTGGTCAAAGTCATCTCCACCAAGTTTATTGTCACCTGCTGTTGATAATACTTCGATAACTCCGTCACCGATCTCGATGATAGATACGTCGAAAGTACCTCCACCTAAGTCGTATACCATGATCTTCTGTTCTTTTTCATTGTCAAGTCCGTAAGCAAGTGCTGCTGCTGTTGGCTCATTGATGATACGTTTTACATCAAGACCAGCAATCTTACCAGCATCTTTTGTTGCCTGACGCTGAGCATCGTTAAAGTAAGCCGGAACTGTGATAACAGCCTCTGTTACTTTCTCTCCAAGATATCCTTCTGCATCTGCTTTCAGTTTCTGAAGTACCATTGCAGAAATCTCCTGTGGAGAATATTTCTTATCATCGATCGTTACTCTGTAATCAGTACCCATGTGTCTCTTAATAGAAGAGATTGTCTTATCAGCATTTGTCACTGCCTGACGTTTTGCAGGTTCTCCAACGAGACGTTCTCCTGTCTTTGTAAAAGCAACAACCGATGGTGTTGTTCTTGCTCCTTCTGTATTTGCGATGACTGTCGGCTGTCCACCTTCCATAACAGCTACACAGCTATTTGTTGTTCCTAAGTCAATTCCAATGATTTTTCCCATGATGAAATCCTCCTATATTTTATACTAAGTTTACTTACTCTATCTATTGTTGATAAAATTCAAAATGCTTTATGCATCTTAAATGAATTTTTAATTTGCTACTTTTACCATACTATGTCTTACTACCGTATCTCTGTATGTGTAACCTTTCTGGAACTCTTCTACAACGATATTCTCCCCGACTTCCTCATCTTCTACATGCATCACTGCATTGTGGAAATCCGGATCAAATTCATTTCCAACTGCCTCAATCGCTTTCACTCCGACAGAATCCAGTGTCGTCATAATCTGTTTGTAGATCATCTCCATACCGGAAACGAAGGAATCTTCTTTCTGCTCTTCTGTAACAGCTCCGAGTCCTCTCTCAAAATTGTCTACAACCGGAAGAATCTTCTCGATGATATCTTTTGCCCCGATCTCGTACATCGCTGATTTTTCTTTCTCCGTACGCTTGCGGAAGTTATCAAACTCTGCCATCTGACGTGTGAGCTTATCTTTTAATTCCTCGATCTGCTCATCTTTTTTATCTTTTTTCGGCTTTCTTTTAAACAGCCCTTTTGCTCCTTTCTCGGAACCTTCTTCTGCTGTCTCTTCCAAAGCTTCCTCTTCGGATGCTTCGCTGTCAGCTTCTTCCTCAACGGTTTCCTCTGCAACCGCTTCTGTATCTTCTCCCGCTGCTTCCTGAGCGGCGTCCTGTTCCTCTGCCGCTTTCTTTGCTTCCTCTACGGCTTCTTTTACCATTTCTTCCTGTGTCATCTTCTTATCCAATGGTCGTACCACCTTTCTTATGATTTTTTATGAAATATCGCATCCAGTTCTACCATCAACGTCTTTAATGTCTTCATGACATTCTCATAATCCATCCGCTTCGGACCAATGATTCCAACTGTCCCCTGCATGCCCTGCCCAAGCTCGTAAGTCGCTGTCACAACACTGCAATCCTTCATCGTCTGTACCGGTGTCTCACTTCCGATATAAACTTGAATTCCTTTGTTCTCATCGCTTGCCAGCGTCTGTGTCACAAGTTCTGCCAACTGCTGCTTTTCTTCAAAAGCACTGATGATCTCCTGTGCACTCTGCTTGTCGCTCAGCTCCGGATATTTGAAAATGTTTGTCGCTCCGCTTGTGTAAATCTCAAGGTCATTATCAAGCTGAATCGTATTTGCCACTGCATCAAGCACATCACTGATCACACCGCTGTGAATTCCTGCCTGTTCCTTCAGTCTGGCGATCATGCCAAGATTGATATCTTCGACCGCAATTCCATTCAGATTGGTATTCAACAGCATATTCAACTTCAGCATTGTCTCATTGTCAAGCGGCTCTGCAACCGCCACAATCTTATTCTTAATAATGTTGCCTTCCATGACGATCACCGCGATGATCTGATTGGCATCCACCTGCGAAAGCTGGATGAACTTTAACTTATTCCTATTATAAGTAGGAGCAGAAACCATCGTCGCATAATTTGTACTATTTGCCAGCACTCTCGCAGCCTGCTGCAAAAGCTGTTCCATCTTATCGGCCTTCTGAAGCATCTTCTCCTGCATCTCAGTGATCTCATGCTCCTTATCCTCCATCAGCATATCTACATAAAGCCGATATCCTTTGTCTGAAGGAATTCTTCCCGCCGATGTATGAGGCTGTATGATATATCCCAGATCTTCCAAATCCGCCATCTCATTGCGGATCGTCGCAGAACTTAGATTCAAATCTGTATATTTGGAAATCGTTCTGGATCCTACCGGTTCCCCGGTCTCTAAGTAGGTCTTAATGATCGTCTGCAAAATCTTAAGTTTCCGATCATCCAATCCATGATCTGCTTTCATCTCACACCTCCTCGTTTTTCTTTATTAGCACTCCATTCTTACGAGTGCTAACACCTTACGATTATTAAGATAGCACTATGCTTTTCGTTTGTCAACCTAGTTTACATATTTTTTATATTTTTTGTAAAAAACTATTTTCTATCGAGATTATGTACATTTTTAGAAACTTTCAATCCAAAAAAGCAATCAAAAAATTTCCGGAACCTTTCTATCATTCTGAAAATTTTTCAATTGCCTTTCTATCTGAAACATTTTTATAGGTTATAACAAGAACTGTGCAAGTACATAGTTGCTCAGATCATTTCCTCTCTTTGTCAGGCAGATTCGCTCCTCCTCTTCGCGAAGCAATCCTTCTTCTTTGAGTTTTTCCAATACCTCTCCATATACTTCCTGTATTTCTCTGTGATACCGTTCTCTAAATTTCTGCTTGTTTACCCCCTCTTTCATCCGAAGGCCAAGGAACATTGTCTCCTCCACCTGTGCATTCCAATCTAGCGTCTCTTTTTCCTCCTCGATCTGATCCAACCTTCCATTTGCCCGGATATAAAGATCCGTATCTGAAATATGCTGATACCGCTCGTTTTCAATCAAAGATGCCGCCCCAGTGCCGATCCCAAGGTACTCCACCCTCTGCCAGTATCCCATGTTATGCCTGCACGCATATCCCGGCTTCGCATAGTTAGAAACTTCATATTGTAGATATCCTGCCGCTTCCAGCTTCTCTGCGGTCAATTCATACATGCGGCGTTCTGCCTCCTCATCCGGAAGCTTTGGGAAGTTCTTGCCTGTATCCATCTGTTTCCCGTCATCAGCCAAACATTTCTCACACTGATTATCCCGCTCTTCTTTTGCGTTCTCCCCATAAATCTCGTAAAATAGCGTCCCTTCCTCAATGATCAGACTATACGCAGAAATATGTTCCGGATTCATTCGGATCACGGTATCCAATGTGTGCTCCCAGGATTCCACTGTCTGCCCTGGGATTGCCGAGATCAGATCTATATTAATATTCTGAAATCCCGCCTTCCTTGCCAGATCATAACTCTCTTCAAACTGCCGCATCGTATGTACACGCCCAAGCAGCTTCAGTTCCTTATCATCGACCGACTGCAGTCCAAAACTGATCCGGTTGATCCCACATGCCCTGTATGCCTGCAAATTTTCTTTTGTGACCGTACCTGGATTCGCTTCCATCGTAATTTCCGCATCTGCTTGGATCTCAAACACATCCCGGAGCGCATCAAAAATTTCTTTCATCCGACCTCCCGACAAAATCGATGGTGTTCCTCCTCCAAAAAAAATCGTTGTAACTCGATAATTCTCTGCCAACTTTTGATACTGCCTGATTTCTGCCACAAGCGCTGTTACATAGCGATCTATCGTCTCCCTCGGAGCCGGACCGGACAAAAAATCACAATATGCACATTTTTTCATACAAAACGGGATATGAATATATAATTCTAATTCTCTTTTCATGCTCAGTCTCTCTTTCTTTTCTCTATTTCTTATCCGCCTGCACATCCTGTACACGCAAAATTTATTGTTCTAAATATCAGCACAGAGGGAAAATAGATTTCTGCTATCCTGCTTTGAGAAGTTCGCTCTACCTATAGTTCAGAAAAAATAATGCCCTCTATCTTCATCGGCGGATGCTTCACTCGCATTTAGTCTATACCTTCTATTTTAACGTTTTTTATCCCATTACTCTATTTTCTTCTTTCTTCCGGTAGCCCTCTTGTACCCTGCTTTCAAATACTTCTCTCATATATGTCTGATGTTTTCTAAAGAGTTCCCGAAAAGGCAACTCTACTCTGGACAATATTATAGCGATTTTCATTTCCATTTGTAAATATCTGAATAAATTTCTTTTACTTTTTGCAGGAAAACTGTATAGGTCCTTTCCTTTTTGCCTATCCTATCTACGAGGTGAGAAACATGTCTTATATTGCTCCTGAAATACGGGAAAAATTTGAATCCTTATCGGTAAATCTGAAAAATACTATTTTAGAAAGAAATGTGCGGATCCAAAATATCCACGACTTGATCAAAGTGTTGGAAGATATTGTGGCAGAGGATGAATAATTCTCCTCTGCCATAATAGTGTTACATAAAATATTCTTTTTTGTTAAACACTCTCCTGTTCTTCGATAAATTTCAGAAGCCCTCTGCATCCGTCCAGAACATCCCGATAAGTCAGATCAAAGTTACCGGTGTACCATGGGTCTGCAATATCTCCTTTCCGTTCTGTAAAATCTAGCAACTTGTACACTTTCTGTTCCGGATCCTCTCCTAAAATCCGGTACATATTCCGGATATTCTGCGTATCCATTCCAATCAAAAAATCAAACTCGTCATAGTCGCTTTTCTTAAGCTGGCGGGCACGATGATCCCCACAGAAAATCCCTTCCGCTTCCAACTTCCGGCGCGTGCCATAGTGGACAGGGTTGCCGATTTCCTCGCGGCTGGTAGCAGCAGAATCAATGTAAAAATTAGATTCCATGCCAGATTGGGTTACTAAATGTTGTGCGATGTATTGAGCCATGGTGCTGCGGCAGATGTTGCCGTGGCAAATAAATAGTACCTTTATTTTCTCCATTTTATCTCCTCATATCCTCTCAAAGCCTTATAAATACTGGCTTTTCAGCCTTTGTGCATTTTTTACTTGAAAGGTTCTTTTTCTTATAAATTCTTGTATTTTCTCATGTTTTTTCGGGCATTTGTGGTACAAATGGGTTATTTTTAAAGTCCCAAATTCCTTATGAGATAAGGCTTACATGAGTTGTTTGTGCATGTTTTTGGGTTATAAACTTTTTCTTTTCGAGTTCATCCCTTGCTTCTTTTAATCTGGCAAGTTCTTTCTTTGCATCATCATAGCCGGTATGCGTATAAATATTAAGTGTTACAGATACATCTGAATGCCCCATCAGATATTGCAGTGTCTTTGGGTTCATCCCTGAATTGGCCATATTTGTACAATAAGTATGCCTGCATATATGTGGAGTAACTGGCGGCAATTGCAACAAATTCTCACGATTATATTTTTCTCTTGCATGCTGCATGTACTTTTCCCAATGAAGTGCAACCATTGGCCTTCCATTCTTGTCCAGAAACAGAAATCCTCCATATCCATCCACCATCGGCTCACGTTTTGGTTTCCTTCTATTCTTCAAGATTCGAAGAAATGCCTCTTTTACATCCGCTTCCATTGGAAGTAACCGAGTACCACTTGTTGTCTTTGTAGATACGATGATATACTTCATTTCTCGAGTTCTTTGCAACTGATGATTCACATTGATAATATCTTCTTTAAAGTCCAAGTCTTTTACAGTAAGCCCACAAAATTCAGATATTCTAAGACCTGTCTTGAATAAGATATAAAATGCATCATAATACTGATTATAATGTGGATCATTCTTTACAAACTCGAGAAATTTTGCTTCATCTTCCGGAGAAACAGCGTGTCTTTTCTGACTGTCATTAACAAGTACTGTACCTAATTCAAATCCAAATGGATTTTTTAGAATCAAGTCATCATCCACAGCCATTTGAAAAGCAGGTCTTAAAACACCTCTGATGGAATGAATGGAACTATATCCTCTACCATCTCTTTGTAGTTTTATCAGAAAAATCTTTGCGTCAGAAAGTTTCACATCATCCACTTTCTTATAAGCGAATTCTTCCTTTTTCAATACATTCACCACAAATTTGTAATTCGCTAAAGTATTATGCTTTACTCCTGTTTTCAGGGAAAGATATCGTTCCACAAGTTCAAGCACTGTAATGTTACTTCCTGTAATCCCTTGCATCTGTAAGGACTGAACTTTTCTTTCTTTTTCCCTGAGAGAAAGATCTGCCCGTTTACCTTCCGGCATCTTATCTGCTTCTGTCAATCTCCAACTATATAATATTTTACGCTTACCAAGTGAATCTGTATATTTATAGCGGTAACGTCCACTTGGTTCCTGCCATTCTCCTTGCTGGAGAACTCTGCCTTTATCATCACGTCTCTTTGAAATCATATCCTACCTCCAAGGGGACGCAACATGATATTGTTAGTATATCATGTAACCCCTAATTCGAACACCTCCTTCTTTTAAATTTCATTTTATATCGCACTGAGTGTATCAATAAATTTTTCAAATCTTGTTCGTTTTATCTGTACACGATTCCCATTCCAAAGCAAATACTCTGCATTTGGATTGTCACTGACTAACTTACGAAGCTTTCCTTCTCCAATACGAAAATAGGATGCTGCCTCTTCAATGGATAATGTATACTTCTTCCAATAAGGTATTTCATAACTTGTCATTTGTATGCCTCCTTCTAGTATCTTTGTTTTTGACATTGGCGGCTGGCAAAGGTATCTATAAAGACTGCCAATGCCAAAGTGGTTTTTTGCCAATGTCATCTTTTATTCTGTGATTAACGCAACTGTTTTTCTTCCCTGACACCAATCGTAGCTCAGTCTGTTTTCCAGCTGCTTTCTTGCATCTCTTCCTGTTCTGGAAGAAATCCCATAGGCAAGTAGTTCCGCCTCTAATTCTTCTAAACACATCACTTTTCGTTTGGTTAATAACTCCAGAATCAGCTTCTGTGCCTTTTCCAGTTTCGTTTCCTTTTTCGTTCCTGCTTTCCCCATCAGCAGATCTTCAATGGATATATCGTATTCCCCTAACCAGGTTAAGCCTTCTTCTCCTAAAGAAAATGCTACCGGATTTTCCTTCTTAGCAAGAGAATCCTTTTGCTGATATACCACTCGGATATCCTGTTCCTTCTCTTTTTCCACCTTTTCTACAAATAAGATGCTTCGTACTGCCGCTGCGATATCAATGGATCCCAGGGAACGGTAATCACTCTGACTTCCCGATGACTTATTCAAATGTCCAATGAGAACAATGGCACATCCAGTTCTCTCGGCAATCGTACTGAGATGTCGAAATAAGGGACGGATCTCATTTGCCCGGTTCATATCCACATTAGCTCCCAGATAAGCCTGTATGGGATCCATGATCATGAGTCGTACATTATTCTGTCGAATGGCTTTTTCAATCCGATCGTCCGTCATAGAAAGCTGTTTTTCATCTTCATTGATGAATCGCACCCTTGTCATATCTGCACCACATTTTGCTAATCTAGGTTTAATGGTATCTGCTATCCCATCCTCTGCTGTTTGATACAACACATTAAAGGGTTCTATGGGAAGTGCATTGGGAAGTTCTTTTCCATTCGTACAGTATGCGGCGATTGCCATTGCAAGCCATGTTTTTCCTTTTCCCGGATTCCCCTGGATCAAAGTAACCTTTCCAAAGGGAATGAAGGGATACCATAACCACTGAACCACCGTTTCCTCAACCTCCGACATTTTCATGACCGGAACTGGTTTTTCCCTGGCATCTCTCCAACACATCTGCTTTGCCATATTTTCTACCGGAACTTCTGCTACCAGACATTCATTCCAGTCTTTCTTCACCGGTTCTAATCGGTACACACTCAGTTCCTCCGGAATAAGAGAAACAAACTGCCTGCATCTCTCATTTCCAGGCTCATCATTATCCAGACACAAGTAGATGGAATGGATATGAGGATATTCTGTATACATCCGTTTCATTGCTTTTTCACTCAATCCTCCCAGGGAAATATAACTATGCTTTTCCCATTCTTCCGGAACTGCAGTGATATAAGACAAAAGATCAATGGGAGATTCAAACACAAATAGTTTTTCATCCGTTCCTATATGGCCAAATCCATAGGCTTTTTCCGAACCTTTTGCTTCCCCACGATATCGGTTCTCATCAGTTCCCCGCATAGCTGCATATCTGGGATTCTGTTCTTTGTCTCTTCCAACGAATACCACATTGTGATAGTTTTTACTTTCATAAATATCCCCCTTTGCAATCATCTGATCTACCAGCTGTTCCGATAGTTTCCTCTGCTCAATCAGATACTTCCTTGCAATCTCACAGCTTTCATTTCTTTCTGGCAGTTCCAATCCAGGCAAGGGGATGGGGCAGACCTTCTGTCTGCCTGCATCTTCCTTCGCCGTTCTTCTGTTGGTTTCTCCAGCTCCCTCTTCTCCTAATAATTCTTTAACTGCCTCTGCAAAAGAAAGACCGTAGAATTCTTTCATAAAATCAATGGCATGACCGCCTTTATTCTGACTAAAACGATACCATTCGCTCTTGTTGATCATCACACTGTCATGTCGTAACCACCGGTATTCCTTTCCACATCGTTTGAACTGTTCTCCTCTCCCAGAAAGAAAAACATATAAATCGGTATCATCTGCTCTTTGGATCTGTTCTCTTGTATATTCTTCCATCTTCTAAAATCCCTCCTATAATTCCATTCCATGATGTTTCTTCTTTCGTTTCATGGTTCTCACTGCTTCTTTTGTTTCTGTGGATTGCTCCCGCTTGTTTGTTTCCGGAAGAGAGACACCTTCTCCTTCCTCTGCCATCAAAGCCTCCACATGATTTTTGATTCCCTCATACTTTCGTAACATCGCATGGATCCGTTTATCTTCTTTTCGTAAAGCAGCTATCTCTTCTGATAAACGAGCGGCTTCTCGTTTCCATTGTCCTTCCGGGATCTTCCCACTTGGGTCTAGATTTTCTTTTAAGATTCTTTCCGAACGATAATATCCGCTAAGTTCCTTCTTATGTTCCTCTTTGAATTTTTCCCTGCCAAAATATTTCTTCTTTAATTCCAGATAAACAGGTCTTGTTTCAAAATACTCTTTCATTGCATAAAGATTGCTGTTGACACTTCTCAGAGCAGACAGTTGTTGATTCAACCGCTGACTCACCTCATTCAGCTGTATATCTAATTCCTGGATTTTCTCCGTCAGCTGTTCTGGGGTTCTCACATCCTGCTCTTCCAGAAAGCGGATCGTCTCTGCAAATTGTTTCAGATTTGTATTCTTCGCCTTTTGTGTTCCATAAGCGTAGGATTCTGCAACTGCATTTCTCTTATCACAATAGTTTCTCAGATAATCCGCTAAGGTTGGCTGATGTAAGAACACCATCCGTTCCATCAGTTGGCTTTCTCGAAACAAGGACCATTGAAGAAGATTCTTTGCCCGTTCTTTCATATCATTTAAGGCTCGGATGAGTCGGTTTAAACTTCCCAGTACGGTTGAAATCCCTCTTGCTTCCATTGCCTGTACATTCGGTCCTTCATGCACCATTGGGATCTTATCAATCCCCCGTTCCTCATAAGATCTGGCATCAACTCTTTCTGTGAATCCTTTTTCTTCGTACAGTTCATTGCACATCCTTGCCCAGACACTTCTCAATTCTTCCAAGGTTTCTTTCCTGCTCCAATCCGTTGTATGTACCGCCCGAAATACTGGCTCTCCTTTCTGATTTAGAACCGGTTGTCCATCTAGGGTCAGCACTGGAACCTTTTTTTGTTTTTGTCCCCAGGTACCATCTTCCTTTAAAGGACGGATAGGTACCATGATGTGCATATGGGGATTTGGGATTTTATCCTTTGCCTTCTTCGGATCATGGATTGTCAGATCTGCAATCATCCCTCTTGCGACTAACTGTTCTTCCACAAATCTTCTTGCAAGCTCAATATTTTCTTCCATAGAAAACTCATTCATCAAGGCAATATCAAAGCTGTGTGCCAGCTGTGCTTTCTTGTTTCCTTCAATCCATTCCACCTCATTCCAAAGGGTCTCCCTGTCTTTGAATCTCTCTGGAGCCTGTTTGGGAAGGTGGATCTCCGCCAACACCACACCGCCTTTTCTCGTATAATCACTTACTTCTCCATAATACGTACATTCCAGTTTTGTACCGGCTCGGTAAGCAGCACTGGCAATGGCAGACTGTCCTTTTCCTCTGGATAATTGATTCAAATGAAAGTGATAACATCCCATCTTACGCATCTCCCTGTGGCAGTTCACCTCGTTGCATCGCCTTTAATAGTGCTTCCTCTTCTGCAAATTTTCGTTCCTTTGCTTCTGCCGCTTCCACCCGTCCACGAACCATTTCATGAACAACATCACAAAACTTACAAGCAGGATCATGAAGAAGTTCATCCATCAGCTGATAAAATTCTGCCTCTGTCAGATATTTGGTATCTTTACAGATTGCTTCTATGGCTGCTCCCTTCTGGATCAACAGATGGGTTCGTGCCTTTCGCTTTTTCTTTTTCTGTGTATCCAGATAATTCAAGGATCTCTGGATCCTGTGCTCTGCCTGCTCCTTCTCAAGCTTTGCCTGTTTCAATGCAGCTTCTGTTTTTTCAATCTCATAAAGTGCTTCCTGAGTATATTCCTCAAATGTTTTCTTCTTCGCCATATCGTTCTTTTCCTCCTCTTTCAACTCTTCCATTTTCTCTGTTACGGGATAGGCATTTCTGCCGGAAGGGGAACCCTTCTTCGGATGGATCATCCGCAAACACTTTCGGAATTCCCCTTCAGAAAGATGCTACTTCCGTAGGACGCACATACCTTTTAAGGTATATAAGTGCGCTCTTCTGCTTTCAGCATCCGAGTTTTTCTTACTCAAACGGAAGTTCTTCTCCGTCTGGAAGATTCATAAATCCATCTGGATCGGTATCTTCTTTCTTTTCTGATCCTGACAGTTTCTTCCCTTCTGCGAAATAATGTTCTTCTATGATCACGTTGGTGACATAAACTTTATTCCCCTCCTGATTCACATAGCTTCCTGTCTGAATGCGTCCGCTTACTAAAATCTTCAAACCTTTTTTCAGATATTTTTCTGCAAACTCAGCATTCTTCCCAAAGGTAACACAGGAAATAAAATCTGTTTCTGCCTTTCCATCCTTTCGATATCGTCTGTCTACTGCCAGCGTGTATCGTGCCATTGCAGTACTGTTTTCATCCTGGAGATATTTCACCTCCGGATCTTTTGTCAGTCTTCCCATTAAGATTGTTTTGTTCATGTAGTTTCTCCTTTCTCTTTTCATTTTTTCTTTGTTCTTGAATCAGGCCCGATTCTTTTAAGGCAAATGTAATTTGTTCCTCATATATCAGAACGTAGAGAGGGGTTTTTACAAATAAAAAAGGAATTTTATTTTTTTGCTCTCATATAACGAAAGGCTCAGAGGGGAAAATACAGGGTGGAAAAGGAAATTTTTTATTTTTCTGCACAAAAAAATACCCCTATGACTTCAAAATCGAAATCATAGGAGTATTTAGTCCTACCTACTCAGTGGGGTGTTTTATATTTTGTTTTACACATGTCATTACAGTGTTTTTCAGTTCGACAAGCTGAAATTTACATAAATCTGCTTATCAAGTTATATGCAGTAACTACATAGACAAAAATTGCTACACCTGCAAATATCATAGCATCTTTCTTTGCACCATTATCATAACACTCCCTTGCATTCGTCAAAAAGGTTAATCCCATAAAAACAAACATAATTGGCAGTGTTATATCAGTAGACACTATGTTCATCAGTCCAAGAGAACCGAATATAATGGTTAAAACACTAAATATTGCTTTCTTGGTACGCATAAGTACTTCTCCTTCCAACTTCTGTTTCTTTTTTAGATACACTCATTTATTCGAGATTTTTTATAACTAAGTTGTAATTGCTATCATAATGCAGTCCAAGTTCTCTACACATTCTATCGTTTACCTTATCTAAGGCTTTCTTGTATTCTGCGTACTGTGGAGATAGCACCATCAAATTAGGAATGAATATGTCGTTATATCCTTTATCTTGGAACTCTTTCTGCATTTTTCTCTGGGCAATAAATGACGGATGATATTTCATAATGCCAGTTTTCATTTTAGCACCTTTCTTTACCATTTCTTTTAATTTTTCATATTCGCTTTCACTCATATCACGATAATAAGCTATCATCTCATCTGCAGTTCTTGTTTCCGGTGCAATCCCACCTGCTATTTTTACACCTATTCCCATAATAAAAGGAACTTTCAATGTCGTTTCATCACAATACTCTAATATGTTCCGTAAGGCTTGCTTCTGCTCCAGAGTCTTTAATCTCACATTAAGAAATGGTTTGAAGTGACTTTTTAAGTAATCTCCCCATTCTTTCCCCGGTAATAAAGACTCAATCGCATTTTCGACAGTTTGGTAATCAAGTATCTCATTTGCCTTGTCTGCATTACCATCATCTATAAATTGCTTCAACGCTTCAAGTTCTGAGTCCTGTAAAATTTTTTCCTGTAATTTTTCCTGATAAATACGTAAAAGAATACTTTTATCATCTTTTTCCAAAAGGGTTTGTATATCTTTAATACCAATCCCAAGCTTTCTATATACCGAAATTTTTTTTAAAGTTTTAACGTCTTGCATGGAGTAGTTTCGATAGCCGTTGCTATCTTTATCTACTGACAACAATCCTTTTTCTTCATAGTATTTAACTGCACGCTTTGTCATTCCGACTTCCTTAATAATTTCATTCAATAACATCGGACACACCTCCTTGTGATGATAGTATAAGGGTGTACGTTACGTACAAGTCAATATATTTTTGAAGTTTTCATTTCAATCATACAAATTCTAATTTTCTTAACTCTTTTAATTCGACAAGCTGGAATTTTTACTTTACGCAGCAAACTTTGTGTATGTATCAACAAGTGTCTGATGCGGCAACAGGTCTATCCCTAACGCTGCTGCCTCGGCTGCTTTTTCAATAGAATGATGTCTGCCACCAGATAAATTTCTAATATGTTGACTAACACCAAAAGTCTCCTGTGGAGAAGTGTACAGCCTAACAGGAATCACTTCTTCAATCAACTGTGGATCTGTCTTCACTATAGTGATGGACTCAGGTAGTTTTTCCGTTGTTTTGCTTAGGCTATTTTCAAGATTCTCCCACAGTTCCTTGATAGCTTCTTTATTTTTTAGGCCGATAATAATCCCGATAACAGCTGTGACACTAATTCCTGCGATGAGCAGTTGCTTCTTATGATCCTTAACCCAATTGACAAATTTATGCTTTTCATTCATGGCGATTACCTCCTGTTATTCTTTGTACTTACAGTATAACAGACAAATCGGAAACCGATGTTCGCATTTCGAGAACTATCAACTTTCAGAGAGGCAGATTTTGCAAAATTTAAAAGCGTAACTATTTCCCAGCATCATAAACGACAGCATCATCTGCATACCAACTGCCGAATTCATCTCTGCTGATAAATCAGTATCAACCATACCCACTATATAGCGTAGTGCAATGTAGTAATCCGCCAAATCAGACCATTCCGGTTCAGATTTTAAAGCTTTCAAGGCCTCAGTAATTATCGCACCAAAATCCGTAATGAAACTGACTCTTTTCTCTGCAACAGATGCATCTTCAGTATCCTTGAGTTGCATCCAATCTTTAAAACTCAACTTTTTTGACTGCAACTTGTTCTGTAAAGATAGGATTTGGTTTATATCGTATATCTGTGACCACCATATAAAAATACTCCACACAAGATTTGCTACTGCTTCTAGGTTCTCTGACTCGTCAGTAGCATTAGCAAACGATTCAAATATCCTAACAATCATATTACCAGGAAGAACCTCAGCATTAGAAAAGGCCGCTAATAATCTTTGAGACAGTTCATATCCATTTTTAAAGTTCGCGTTTCCCATAGCATCTTCAGAACTGTACAATGGCAAAATTGTTTTCATCAATTCCATTATATGACTCGGCGAGTTCATATCGATGGATATACTTTCTAACTCAGTCAAATCTGCATAAAGCAACTCATCTATTGGTTTGTTATAATGCGCAGCCAATAATTGTAATGTTTGAAAATCTGGTCTTCTTCTTCCGTTTTCGTATCCTTTAACTGTTGATTTGGCACAGTGGATAATACCGCCCAATTCTTCTAATGTCTCATTATGGATTATTCGTAAATGCTGAATGTTTCTGCCCAATTGATTATCATCCATTTCTATCATTTTGTCACCTCGTCAATTTCAACTCTTCCTATGATTGAAATTAATCTACTTGTCTATACTTAATCGCTGGGTTCCTAATTGAATTTGCTCGACCTCAATTTCACAACTTACACTATCCATACTCTTTCTTCGTTGAATTTCCGAACTTCTAATAGATAAGATGATTTCATCATTAGGTTGTAAATCTTTAAAGTCTATTGATTCCACATCACCTGTATCATAATCGCAATAGATTAATGGGACTTTAGAACAATCAATGATACATTTGCTTCCTAAAATATCATCTTCTATATCGTAATCTTTTACTGTTATGCTCTGGTTAGTTGCATCAATTTCTGTAATTATTGCATTAACCCCTAGATGAAGAGCATCCTCTTCTTTTTTATTTCCGCAAGCTGTCAAACAAAATATAAAAAGAAGTATGCTTAGCACAGATATCTTTTTTTCATTGATCATCCCTCCAAATTCTTTTTTATCGTTTTCTTTCAGTATATCATAATTATAATCTTTCCATAAAACAAAAAATTTTAATTCCTACGGATTTTTCTACAAAGCATATAACCACATATTATTACACTTCATCAGAAAAACTTTCTCAATCTATATTGAAAAATCGTAGCAGAATATCCGACATTCTATCTATCAATAGTTTCTCTTTAGCAAATATAATCTTGGTACGGTATCCTGTTCTCTCCGGTGCAAATTTTACTATACTTCTTATAGCTTCAAAAGCAAACACACAAACTACTTTCTTACTAAAAAAGCCTAGAAGAGACATTTTCTCTTCTAAGCCTTTATACTTTATCACAGAATACTTTTTGATTTTATTCTCCTCATGGTCACGAGGCTTTTTTCGCTTAAATCGTACCTTTTGAACACGTGTTGTTACATATAAAAGTCTTAACCCCACTAAATGCTCTTATCTCACCTCATAAACAACCTTCACAAAAATATCTCTTTTGTTACATCTATATGTAAAGAACTATCTGCTTTTTTACATTTAAAACACGCTATACCAAATTGTAAAGATTTTACTTTCAACTTCATTTATAATCATGACTACCGGCTTAGCCGGTAGTTTGCTCTGCGGCTATAAGCCGCTGTTCCTGCTTGCCTCTTAAGAGGCTCTGAATAGTCCGCCTTCCTCACTGCGGTCACAGGCTTGGCTCTAAAGAGCCTCTTTTATTTGCCCTTTTTTACCGGCTCACCCGTGAACGGGTCTATATATTCTTTTAGTGACATTTGATCGTATTCCCAATCTTCTTGTAATTGGTTTCTAATATACTCTTCAATTTTCTTTGCATTCTTACCTACTGCATCTACATAATAACCTCAACACCAAAAATGTCGGTTTCCGTATTTGTACTTTAAATCGGCATGTCTCTCAAATATCATTAGCGAACTTTTTCCTTTTAAGTATCCCATTATTTCAGATGCACTATATTTCGGCGGTATTCTTACAAACATATGTATATGATCTGGACACGCTTCTGCTTCTATGATTTCAATCCCTTTTCTCTTACATAGTTCACTTAAGATATGCCCGATATCTGCTCGTATCTGTTTATAAATAACTTTTCTTCTATACTTTGACGCAAATACAATATGGTACTTACATTCCCACTTCGTATGTGCTAAACTATTTTTGTCCATTAGGATAACCTCCTTTATATAATTTCGTGCGGTTGGCGAACCTACACTTATTATCTAACAGGAGTTTTTTTGCTTGAAGCTAAAGCTATCTGGGAACACACCTGCATAACAGGTGGTTTATTGGTTTTCTTTGTTCCGTTTTTCGGATCAACGAAAAACGGAACAAAGAAAACAGGGCCTTGCCCTAACAAGAAAAGCAGGAAACTTTTTATATGAAATATCAATAGAATGGTGTTTTTAACATCTCTGAATAATATACGGGTTTATTCAATTCATATTTTTGCATTACATCACGCACTACATCCTCAAACCATTTTGGCGCATAAGGAGAAATGTACACTGCTGAAATTAGCTTGTCAAGATCGACTGCTTTTTCTATACCGCTATGTGCTTGATGACTTGTGGTAATAGCGCGGACTTCTCTCTCGTGTTCAAATGCTTTTCGTTTATACCAGAACGAACCATTTATGGAAGAAAATCTTTTGGAAAAATCAATATATTTGACTTTTCCAATTTCTATTGTGGGGTCTTTGTCAAGAGCCTCATACAACTGTTGATATGTAGTTTGAATTGCAAGTGCATTGTTCACATTTGTTGAGTACAATTTCCACATTGCTTCTGATTCAGATTCGTTACAATGCCAACAACTTATAAATGTATGTTTTCTTCGGGCATTTCCACTGGCGTTCAACTCGGACAACAAACGTGTTGTATTTTCCTCAATGTATTCGTCTGTTAAGTCTTCTGGTTTCATGCCGGGCGCGGTTTGAATTGCATCTCTAAAAAAATCAAGATAAAATGCGTCCCATTTTTCTTTCCGTTCCAATGTGCCTTTTGCACCCTCATATATATCTTCAAATGATTCCGCAGATGCAAAATATAGTGACTTTTTACCAATCATTGAAAGGAACTTGCTTAAATCCATGTAACGCCAAAGTTTAGATTCTGGCGAAACTTTTTCATATTCTAGTTTCGCCCAATGGTAACGAATCACGGTTTCTGATAACAAATATGCGCAATCATCACAAAGAACAACAGGATTTCTTTCTGTATCATATCCCAAATGCGCACACATACCATTTTGAAATTTTCTTCCACAATTCGTACAGACATCTCTATGCTCGTTGTAAAATATATCCAATTCGCGGGTGTGCCTATGTGTCATTTCCTGCATAACTTACCTCTCTTTCTTACATTTTATTATATCATTACGAAAAAATGAAATAAATACAATAATTATAAATTGCAAGAGTGTAGGGGTGGGGCTTCCCCAGAGAGAAAATCCCCGGCCCGGCAGGTGCGCCGGGTCAGGGATTTTGCCGGGAGTGTGGCTACACTCCCTATGCTTGCTTTTTTACATTTAAAACACGCTATACCAAATTGTAAAGATTTTACTTTCAACTTCATTTATAAAAAAAGCTATAAGATTCCACTATTAGAATTCTTACAGCTTTCATTCTCATCATGTCACATCCCTAAATTATAATTATTTATCTTGTAACACTCACACAAAAATCTATGGGTTATTTTCGGGTTATTTCTTCCCCACAAATACCTTCCAAGTATTGATTTTACTGACTTTTTAAAGAGTTCTTCAAAGAGTGCCGTGGCAGATGAAAAGCACTCGTATCATATTTTTTCTCCTGATTTCTTTCCAATAATGAACAACACGCGGATAATTTATGAACAAATTACCTCTCTTCTAATGTAACTTCATTCGCTGGAATTATGAATTTTTTCAAATACTTCTGCATATTTTTATTATATGCATAAACATAACATCCCTTTATACCACGAGCTAGAATCGTAGTATATGTATTAATAATTAGTTTTTTTAAAGTTTCCGCATCTGTTCCAGCTTTTACTTTTGAATCCTTATACTGCTTCAAATCTATTACTATCGAATTACTATCAAAATTATAGTCAATCTCTTTGCCAAATATAACGCCCACATAATTCATGTCATATCCCTGAGTCGTGTGAATGCATCCAATCGTACAATGCGAATCCTGTCTGGTAAGCCATGATTCATTGGTCAAATTCCAAATATATTTGTGATTTTCAATCCGAATATCATATTCACCATTTTGAACGAGTAAGTCATAACAAGACATATCATCCTTAGGTTTATTCTTTTGTTTTGTCTTCCACTCCCATGAAAATCCAGCAACTGTTTTGCACAATCCCATTTCATCATCTTTTTTACGTACAGTTTCCACAAGTAAATTAACGTCATCAAAAATCAGAAAATCGTAATTTTCCATATTTTCGCATTCTTTTCTCCTGCAGGTCATTATATCCTTAATATACTGAAGGTAGGTGTCTCCACCTTCACATCTCATTTGTGTCTCAAGAATATGTTCATTCGTTACGTAATTATACTTTTTCAAAGTATTTTCATATTCATCATGTGAAATATCAGATGACTTTACACTTTGAGATTTATCATAAAAAAGAACAATATGCTTCGCTGATTTTAAAACCCATTCAAGCTGATTAGTTTTAGTTGGTTCTAAATCTAGCAATCTACTAACATCATCAAAAGATTTATATCCTGTAAGATTTTTACGTTTCGACAATCTATGTGATTCATCGACAAAAAGAATATCATAGTCTTCTTTAATTACATCTGTTGGTCCTATAACCATTTCACTTACAAGCCCATTACCACACTCTTTGAATACATTTTTAACTGTTCCTCTAATTCCTGGCATAGGAAAGACAAATCCTATCTTGAACTCTTTTCCACCTCTTTGTGTTTGAATAAATTTTTTCAATCTTAACAAAGTATTACGTTTATTTTGATCAATATCATCTTCAAATGCTTCTGCCTTAATATCTAACAAACTATCATCTATATTAATGGCATTTACCAATGAATTAATAATACTAATTGCCAAAACCGTTTTCCCTGTACCAGCACACCCATGAACAAGACTAACGCCCTTTTTATCATTTACAAAGCTATCTATAATTTCATTGATTACTTTTATACTTACTTCATTCTGTTCCCCATTCAGTGCATTATAAGGGGAAAACTTAAATATATTTTTATTTTCAATAATTTCAACAGAAGAATTTGCAAGCTTCTTATCGAGCATTTCCTGCCATAGAACAGTGAACTGATTTCGATAAAATTTTCTCTGATAGTAATCATGTATAGCTTGCTGACCTTTGTTTTTATTCAATATATTTTTGAATCTTCCGTCCACTGAACAATACTTTATCAAACGCTGCTCATAATCTAAAATAACCGATTTATTAAAACGCCCATTAAAAACAACCTCTATAACCTTTAAATCCTTCTTTTCTTCATTTTTCAAATGCTGACTCATTCGAGCAGCCGCACTTGTAGTTTCACCTATATAGAGATTGTTATTATCGTGAATAAGATAGACTACAGGCCAATTTGTCCCCTTTGATAATTCTTTTAACTTTTGCAATCCATGTTCGTTAAATTCAAACTCTTTAATTTCATCCATAACCACCATAAACCGTACCTCGCATCATTACAATTTATCATATTTGTCACTCTTTCCTTTGGACTTTTCCACTGGATATTTCTCGTTGTTTTTTTCTATTTTCGTTTGCACAATTTCATCCAAATCCAATCCACATGCATCCGCCATCAAGACACAATAATTTACAACATCTGCAAGTTCTTCTTTTATCTCTTCTATTTTATTGTTTGAAGAAGTTTCAGCTCCACTCCACTGAAATACTTCCAACAATTCTGATGCTTCCAAAGAAATGGAGATTGCCAAATCTTTTGGGTTATGAAATTGTTTCCAATCTCTGTCATCTCTAAATTTAAGAATTTGATTGATAGTTTCCTGTGTCATATTATTCCCCATCCTTCCAATTCCAAACATATTATATATTAAGCGGCACTGCAAACCATTTTATAAAAATTTCACCTTAAGGCTTATACTAACTTTCAATACACAATCCTAAAATAATCCAAATACGCTTTATATTTATCCTGTGCTGTCAGACAGGTATCTGTCAGATAGCCTTTTTCATTATTCCATTCTTTCAATCCTCGATAATAGAACATTTTCAGATTATCCTCGATAATGAACGGAACGATATTGTATTTGAGGCATTCCTTAAACATAATTAATCTGCCTACACGGCCATTGCCGTCCTGGAACGGATGAATACGTTCAAACTTTACATGGAAGTCCAGAATATCCTCAAAAGTCTTTTCTTCTTTTCCATTGTACTCTATCAGCAGAGCTTTCATCTTATCGGCAACTTCTTCCGGAAGTGCGGTATACATACCACCGACTTCGTTTGGCAGTTTTTTGTAGTCACCAACCATAAACCAATCTTTACGGGAATCGCTTGTACCTGTTTTAAGTGTGCGGTGCAATTCCTTGATAAACTTTTCGGTAAGTGCACCTTTTGCATTATCAATAATCATATCAATGCAGCAAAAATGGTTTGTTGTTTCGATAACATCATCTACGTTCAACACTTCTTTTTCCACACCGATAGTATTGGTTTCAAAAATATATCTTGTCTGATCGTGAGTCAGACGGCTTCCTTCAATATGGTTAGAATTGTATGTTAAATCAATCTGTGTCTTATGGTAAATGCCGCCGGAATACTTACTTTCTTTCTGTTCCTGTAAAATATCCAGCAATGTAATTGGCTGTTCTTTCTTTTTGTTGGAACGCTCCGGTTTTTCTGCATTTTCAGGAATATTCCAAGTCTTTCCGGTAAGAAATGCACCATTCACTCGGCCTTGAGCACAGTAATTTCTGACGCTACGCTCTGACACATTCCATTTTTTTGCTATTTCAGTAACTGAAAGGTATCGCATTTGCTCTCCTCCGTTATAATTCAACTCAAAATTTGCACTTTATTATGGTATAGTATATCACATTATCGGCAAACTATCAAATATATATTCGTATTTATCTCTTTTATTTTTGCCGTTTCCGGTATTAATTAACTATGTGCCATTACAAAAACATATAACAGCCTGATAGAAATCACATTTTATATATACTCATGTGGTTTATTTCCTTTTAAATTTCAAAAAATCCCTTCGTAAATCAAAAATCCGTTTTACAAGGCATCTTTTTGCTCACATTTTAAAGTAAAACCCTATTTTTAAGTTTTACCGGCAATTTTGCCGATAAAGAAACCAGCCCGTTTTCGAGCTGGTTGCAATTCACATTATGTACAAACCACTTCCCTAACCACTACGTCCTCTGACATTTCTCTCAGCAGATCCATATGTCTTACCCAAGCCATATCGTCTGTTTCCTTATCCGGTGTCGGATTCTGTTTCTGCAGAAACGCTCTGCGCATTCTGCCATACTTATTTAAACTCTTATCTTCCACTGACTGCTCCTATGTCAAGATTTAGTACAAGTTAAAATGAGATTTTCCTCATCTTAACCTGCAAGCGGCAATTCGTCTTGCTGAAGCTTCCGATGCAACTTTTCATAATCATTTGGTGACATATAATCACAGTGACTATGGATTCGTTTTGTATTATAAAACGCTTCTAAGTAATTCTGGTAATTGCGTTTTCCTCGAATTCACTTCACCAAGAATCTGGCTTAGATTTGTATCTAATGATGACGGTGATATAATCATTTTCCTTTCCTCTACTTCCAAATATTATTGTTTTCCATTTTGTAATTACAATATAAATATTTCATAATCTGCTTTCGCAAAAAATCTCGTCTGCAAATGCAATTCTCTTTTCCCCACGAGGATTCTCTCCTGCACTTTTCTTTACATAAAGTATACGGCATTGCCTACTATTAAGCAAGTTGCTTACAAAGAATCACATGGATAATTTTCCCAAAAACTCCCTCATTCTTCCATGATCAGATGCAAAGACTTCTTCCGGATTTCCTTCCACCGCGATGACACCATTCTCCATAAAAATGATCTTATCCGCTACCTTCCGTGCAAAATCCATTTCATGTGTCACGATCACCATCGTCATATGCTCTGCCGCCAGATCTTTGATTACTTTTAAGATCTCTCCGGTCAGCTCCGGATCCAATGCAGATGTAGGTTCATCAAAGAACAACATCTTCGGTTTCATGGCCAGTGCTCGCGCAATCGACACTCTCTGCTGCTGCCCGCCGGAAAGCTGATAAGGATATGCCTCTGCCTTATCCGAAAGTCCCATCTTTGCCAAGAGCTTTTTTGCCTCCTCGTAAACTTCTTCCCTGTTTCTCTTCTGCACATGGATTGGTGCATCTGCAATGTTTTTTATGACAGAAAAGTGCGGAAACAGATTAAAATTTTGGAATACCAGACCGAAACAAGACTGGATTTCTTTCAACTTCTGCTTCTTCGGAAAGGTTGGATTTCCATTCTCTATCCATACTGCCTTCTTTCCCTGATATAGTATTTCCCCGTCATCGATAGTTTCCAGCATTGTTGCGCAGCGAAGCAACGTAGACTTCCCGGATCCAGATGGCCCTATGATTGCCAAAACCTCCCCCTCCTCTACGGAGAGCGAAAGATCCTTAATTACCGTTGTACCTTCAAATTCTTTTTTGATCTGTTTCATTTCTAAAAGACTCATTCTGGAAACCTCCTAACGATAATAGTTCAACTTTTTTTCAAACAATTCCATTCCCCATGCAACTGCATAATTGAAAATATAGTAAAATACACCAGCGATAAAAAATGGAACAACCGTTGTCTGTGCTGCTGCAATCTGTTTTGCTACCGCAAACATTTCAATGTAAGATAATGAATATACCAGAGATGTATCTTTTACCAGTGTGATTACTTCATTTGTCACAGATGGGAGCACATTTTTTACCATCTGTGGCAGTACGATTCTCAAAAACGTCTGCTGTCTGGAATATCCAAGGAGTGCAGCAGCTTCATACTGCCCTTTTGGAATAGACTCTATGCCAGAACGATAGATTTCCGCAAAATAGGCTGCATAATTCAAAGAACATCCAAGAAGAATTGCTGTCAGCTTGTATCCTCCAATATTCATCTGCCACAAGTAATATGGTGCAAAATACCATACTAGAAGTTGCAGCATCAAGGGTGTTCCCCGCATCACCGAGATATAAATTTTCACAATCCAGCTGATTAGTTTGATTCTACTGACTCTTCCAAAATAGACCAACAGCCCTAAAGGCAGCGAAAAAATCAGTGTCATGACAAAAATCAGACAAGTCTGTCCAAACCCTGCTGTCATTTGCCTCAACATTACCCCAAAACTCATGTTTCTTCCTCCTATCAGAATCTCCTTGAAAAGAAGTCCTCTTTCAAAGGGATCTTTTTTATTTTAGAGTTACCATATCGGCAATCTCATATTTTTCCGCGAGCTTTGCAATCGTTCCGTCTTCTGTCAATTTTTTCAGGTCGGCATTGACTACATCGCATAATTCCTGATTTCCTTTTTTAAATCCAATTGCATACTGCTCTGTATTCAAAGTTTCTTCCAAAATCTGGTATCCTTCTCCTCTGGATTTGATCTGATAATTAGCAACTCCTACATCTATTGCAAGAGCATCGAGCGCACCTGCCTGAAGTTCTGTAAAGGCCGTATTATAATCCGCAAACTCATTCAAAGCGCTAAAGGTATCTGCCAGTGCCTTCTGGCCACCTTCTTCTTCACTCTGTAAAAGATCCAGTGCAGCACTTGCTGCCTGCACGCCAACGCTCTTTCCCTGCAAATCTTCCAAAGTTTTCATGCCGGATTTCTCTGCCACAACGATTACTTGACTGTTATCTACATACGGAGTAGAAAATGTATACTCCTCTTCTCTTCCATTCATAGTAAATCCATTCCAAATACAATCAATTGCGCCGGAATTTAATTCCATATCTTTCGAATCCCAGTTGATCGGTTTTTTCACCAGTTCCCAACCTTCCAGTTCACAGACTGCTTCTGCCAGTTCCAAATCAAATCCTGTATATTCTCCATTTTCATCCATATATCCATATGGTGGATATTCTGCATCAAATCCCACTGTAAATGTCTTCTTATCCTCCACACTCTCAGATTCCTTGCCATCCTTTTTGGAAATATTTTCTTTATCTTTGCATCCCCCGAGCACCATTGTTGCGATTGTCATTCCCATCAAAAATATTGCTAAATTCCTTTTCATTCTTTTCATCCTCCTTTTTCTTGCGTTATCACGTTAGTAATTGACCACTTTACTATATTGAATTAATTGCTTTTTATAATATCATACCTTCCCCTTATTGTCAATGCTTGATCAAATTCCTCTCTCATTTTCCGCATAATAAAAGCACCCGTATTTCTACAAGCGCTCTCATCATTTCTTAAAAGACTATATTACTTTCTCTATTTTCTCAATCAAGACACGATCTGCCGGCAACCAATCTACACTATACAAAGCGTCTTTGGTCAGCCATACAGCTGCCTTGTGCTCCTTTAATACTAAGTCTCCTGATCGAACCTGACAGACAAAGCAATCCATTGATAAATGAAATTTCGGATAATCATATTCGACTGTATCCAGCAATTCAATTACCTGAACTTCTGTGTCCAATTCTTCTTTTATCTCTCTTACAATTGCTGCTTCCGGTGTTTCATTAGGCTCAATCTTTCCTCCCGGAAATTCCCAACCACCTTTGAATTCCCCATATCCTCTCTGAGTTGCAAATATTTTCCCCTCATCAATGATAATCGCTGCCACTACTCTAATTGTTTTCATTTGATCTCCCACCGTTTCTATTATCCATTTACAATATATTCATAAATATCTTCTCTCACCGGAGTATCTAATACCCATTCAATTTCCACTGCTGTTTTATCTGTATTGGGCATGATAAATTCTTTTACACCTCCAGTTGAAGCCATTCTACCAAGATAATAAAATTCTTTGGAAATTTTATCATCTTTATTCTTTCTCACAAAAAGCTGCACATCTATTCCTCGTTCTTTCGCATTTAAGAAATTCTGCACATCTTCCGATTCTATACTTCTACCACTTTTCGAAATTGCAATCAAGCGATTATTGCCAATAAAGTGATCCTCATATTTGGTTGTATCACTAATATCTTCTTGCTTGTCATAGTTAATAAATACAGGAAAGGGTTTTGTTTTCTTATCATATTTATATCCACCAATATTCAATGGCACTTCATTTCTTTCCCAATTTAACAAACGACAAGCGTCTTCATATGTATACTTCTGATACAGAACTAAGTCCGTGTCTTGATATCTCATACTAAAATTTTCCTTATAACGCGAAATACCAAAGTCAATTAATTCTTCTAAAATCTTATAGAAATCCTTATTCTTCAACATTTCTCCAAATAATTTAGACACACCATAATCCGAACCCTCTTTTTTCAAAAATACACACTGAGCATACCTCTTCTTAGCTGCACTGGTAGGAAATTCATTTGTCATTATATTCACAACATTCTCTACACAATTATCATCCATAGAACAATTATATTTTTCACGCAATGATTTCTTTAATAAGTCCACTATTCCATGTTGATACTTGAGCAATCGCTTCAACATTTCCAATTCATGAATTCTTTTTCCACTCGCCATTTTTTTGGAAACAAACTCAATTACGTTTTCTTCCTCTTTCGACAGACGAATTGTATACTCCTTTTCATATTTTACAAGAAACTTATAATAAGATCCCAGGCTATTATTATCAAAGATTCTAAGTACATCCATCTCTCCATATTTATCAAAATCGGCAAGTGCGGGTATATGGCCCAACTTATTTTTTAGATTTGCATAATTCTCACGAATTAATTTAATATCACTGAAATTTGCATTATCGATTGCCTGAAAAATTTTCTTTCGAGAAATTTCATCAAAGTGAATCGTACTTGCTCCCGGAATTACGCGTCCCCCTTCTGTTACATAGCGACGGATATTGTCTTTGTTGTAACTTCTATCTCCAGAAAGTGCAATCGGAATCATAAAATTATTCCGATAATTTCCAATAAAATCAATTACAACTACGTATTCTTTGCCTTCTGCTTTGCGAAGTCCACGCCCTAACTGCTGAATAAATATAATTGGCGACTCTGTTGGGCGAAGCATAATTACTTGATTGATCTCTGGAACATCTACACCTTCTGAAAAAATATCCACAGAAATAATATAATCCAATGCATCTTCTTTCTCTTCACCAGCAAGCCGTTCAATCGCTGCTGCTCTCACCGCTTCTGAATCACCACCACTTAACACAAGAGTTCTCCAGCCCTTTTCATTAAACTTAACAGATAGCTCACGGGCTTCATCAATCCGGCTACAAAAAATCAATCCTTTCACTCTTTCTCCGCTATATCCAAAAAATTCTGCCTGTTTCATTACATTTAACACACGCTCATCTGATGTCAAATATCTAAAATTTTCAACTTTTTCTTCCGATGATTTGCCGACATCGGCGATAATCTCCAGATCAGTGAGTCCAAAGTAATGAAATGGGCATAACAAATTTTCCTCCATTGCATTTTGCAAACGAATCTCGTATGCAATCTGATGATTAAAAATCTCATAGATATTTCTATCTCCTAGATAATCATCGCGTTTATCCGGTGTTGCTGTCATCCCCAACCACAACTTTGGCTTGAAATAATCCATAATTTTCTTATAGCTGTCTGCAGAACTATGATGAGCTTCATCAATAATAATCAAATCCCACTGCTCCTTGTTATACTGACTAAGAATATCTGTTTTACTTAATGTCTGTATCGTGGCAAACACAAAATCAGCATCGTAATCTTGATATTTTCCAGTCACCATCCCCATAGAAACCTGGCCACCGAATACTTTCCGATAAGACTTCAATGCCTGTTTGACAATCTGATTACGATGAACTAAAAATAACACACGTTTAAATTCCAATTCTCTTGCTGCAAATGCAGAAGCGTAAGTTTTTCCAGTACCCGAATTTGTCAAGAGGGGATATGCTATTTAATATATAGTACAAGAGTTAGCATTTATTCTTTTATACAAACAATTTTAAATATACAAAGACTCCATCAATTCTTGTATCTCCTGTTGTTCAATTCTACTCTTCCATTGTCGTATTCTATCTTGTATGTACTTTTTATGTTTAAGCAAATCAATACCGGTCAAATAAGGCAACAGAGACTCGAGAAATATGACTCGTTCTTGCATACAAGGGACCATACTTCCAAAGCCACCCCAATGGTTAAGTTCTAATGATAACTTAGTAAAGTTTTCGTAATCCTTATTATTCTGAACAAACATTGCTAAAGCTTTTTTACGAATATCTGTTCCCAATTCCGACAATGCCTCAAACAAAACTATCATTTTCTTGTAGTCATTATTATATCTCTCAACTGTTTTTAATACCCACTCATCTTTTCTTTCATTTATTATGACTTTTTTCTGCTCATACACAAGTAAATTTTTAAATTTGCTTTTAGATTGCCATCTATAATATTCCTTTTTCTCTACAACAATATCGAATAAGTAATCAAAAATATTTATATAGTTATCCAATTCCCAACATGCCATAATTCTATCATGTTCATGTAAATAGGATCCATCTTCATTTCCGTTAATAAACTCTGAATATAACTGAACCCAAGAATTATCAACACTTATAAAATACTTAATAAAATTACCGGCATAATCTGTGTGCTGATTTGATTTTATTGCAAATAAATATATTTTTTTCAACAATTCAATATCATCGGAAAACTTACCCATTAACTCTTCCGGTTTCCACACATAATCATTAAACAACCCTTCAAGATACATTCGTACCATAAACTTACTATACACTTGCTTTTCAAAGATAATCCTAGTAACTATACAATATATTTTGGGCTCAAATTCAATAAAGTTATCCAAAAATCTCAAATGCCTATGCGAAGATGATTTAATTTCTTTATCTCCATCGTCCTGAAAAAATTTAATCAATCTTTCTAACCACAAAGAATTGATTTTTTCTTTTGGCAATATTTCAAAGAACACAAATTGCCACTTGTTTTTTTGAGCAAATTCCATGTTCCATATAAAGTTATAAACATATTCATCGCCATATTGTTCTATTAAATTCTTTATAAGTGTATACGGATGTAACTCAATAAAATTGCCTTTATCAACAAGCACTTTTGCAAAATGACATAATTTTTCTTTATCACTTGATAGTTCATCTACAATGATTTCCAAACTATGGATTATCGCATATTTCTCACATTCTAACTCAAATATGATTTGATTTATTTTATCTACAAGATTAGAAATATCCTCTTTTGTCAAAGATTCAGCATATGTTCTAATTTCAAATTCCCACTGTTTTTCCGCTTCTTCATATGATATTTCCGTTTCCCCGTGCTTGTCTGAAAATATATTATATATTTTCCACTCTTCACATTCACAAACTGCATTAAACTCATCTGCGAATTCAATACCATAATGTTTCCATTTCTTTTTTAATTTTTTACATAAAACACAATATCTTACTTTATTTTTTTCCCACAGTTTATCAACCAACTTCAATATATATTCTTTATCAAATTCGAATACATCTTTTTCTACTTCGTCGTACCAGCCCTCAGCATAATTCTCCAAAATATTTCTAATATCTTTCTCCCAATATGCCTCTTCACTAAGCAAATCTAATTCTTTCCAAATTATATCACGATACTTTTTACACCCTTCTGTTAATATAATAGGTATAGTATACAGCGTTATTGTCCTTCCTCTACCAGATTCTGTCGGTCAGTACAACACATTTAAAAAATGATTAGAAATCCCCAGAAAGAGCTTTGTAATAATAGGACTATTTCTTCTTTTCTTTACACCTGCTACAATAGTATTTACTGTAAAATACTCATACCTATAAGCATTTTTATCAATACTGTAATTTGTTTTTATACACTGCATGACAGTATCAATCGCAGATTGCTTCTTTTCTACATATTCACACATTAGTTCAACTGCCTCTGGTAAAAGAGTACGATTACAATAACCAGAAAGCATTTCTACTATTACATCTTCTGTATGATATTTATCCACTGAAAAATCTATTTCATCAATGTTAATTTTATCTTCATCAACTGTCTCTATTCTATCCTTTACAATCAACAAAGCTTCCTCAGGTCTAAAGTCATGAAAACATTTGACAAATTCATAAAATATTTCTCCTCCTTCAGTTTTATATATATCCCACACTTTCTCTATCTCCGAAGACAAATACTCATGAACTTCTGACGAGCTAAAAATGTTCCATAAAATACTTGTAGCCTTTACGATTCCATTTTTAAAACTTTTAAATCCTATCTCCAATAATTCTGAATATGGCACAATTCGTTTTTTGCAAAACGCATAATATAACATATAATTTCGCAGACATTGATCAGAGATTGTTGCAACTTTATCAAGCTTAATTTCAACAAATTCATCCTCACATAAACAATATATCATTTTCAGAAAAGTTTCTTGATTTATGCTCAATTTATCTAATAAACTTTCTAAAAAACTTATATCTGATAGATTGATTGTATGAAGTAAAGAGATGACACTTGCAGCAAAACACAAATCTCTATCTGTAGTAATAGATGAATTCGTCAGAAACTTGGTATAATAACTTTCATATAACTGTGTTGCATCACTAATTGCAGATAATGACTGCTTTGCTTTTGCTAATCTCCCCGACATATATGCAATTCTCGGATTTCCTTCTGCAATTCGAATAATAGATTCCACAAAATCTTCATTACAACTTCCCATATTAACATTCAAAAATTCTTTTATTTGCTCATCTGTAAAAGGATTCACATTTATTATGTGCGGTTTCGTATATTGCAAAATTTCATTAATAACTCGAGTTGCCGTATAGTCCCTTAATGTTGATATTATTTTTATATCATATCCAGAATCTTCCATATTGATATATTCCAAAATAATTTTAGTCCTACTAGTTCATTTGCATCATCAATCAAAAACAGATACTTTCCAGGTTTATCTATATATGCTGCAACATCTTCTGATATTGACAAATCCATACTTTTGATGCAAAACACCTTATATTCATATTTAATTCCAAAATCTTTGGCTACCTCTAATGATAATCTTGTCTTTCCTACACCTGCTTTTCCAACAACAACGACCATTTTCGTTTAGTGCAAAGCTGACATCATTTCTTCATATTCATCTTTTCTAAATTGAAATTTAGTTGATAATGGTGCCATCATTTCGTTTGTATCATACCGGTTAATAAAATCTCTTTGCTCCAATATTTGATTTGTATCAATAGACATCCCCAAATGATCTTTAGCTAATATTTTGTAATTTCGATATATTTCATCTGCTATTCTATCTATACCATAAATATCGAATAAAATTCCTTTTTCAGCACACATATCTTTTAGTTCCTTGTCTTTTCCCGCCGATAAATTTGATGATGTGTGACAAAAAATTATTTCCTCAATATCTTTTTCTTGAATCCCTGTCTTTTCAAAATTTAAACATTTTTCTATATCCTCTTTCGCTTTCTTAAATAAATCGTCTTTTTGTGTAGTATATGCAACAAAAATATATTTACCATTTTTGCTCTTAAAGTAGGTCTCAGGATTCCCTTTTGTTGTCTTCATTGTCCCCGCTTGCATTCCATATGCATGAATTTCTTCATAACCTTTTCGCGACAACAACGCATCACACAATTCCTGAAATGCGCCCCCTTCAAGGAGATTTATTCTTGCTTTTATATCGGTTAATCTTGACATAGGCACCCCCAATTTACAATAACTGTAGTAGTTCTATCTATTTTTCTAACGATTCATTTCTGTTCCTTATAAAGACTAAAGGAAAATACAAATTTAAATTAGCAACTCAATATATTATTCTACATTTTTACAATCAGACAACACTGTCGTAGATGATAATTCGCCTATGATTAATGGAATATCCAACACACCTTCTAAACTCATTACTTCTTTCTGAAGCTTTTCAAAAGAAATCATAGCTGGTGCATCCTTAGGCGATATCAAATCCAAAGTCTTTCTACTAGCTGCCAATATAATCGCTAATTCCATGCCATCTTTTTTACATGCTTTAATCGCCTCTAGAATATCAGACCCTAAACTCATTTGATGCCTGAATGTAATTCGAATCCACGTTTGCTTCTTAACGAAATAACCTGCATTACCATACCAGCCGTAATCATTAAATCGTTCATCTAAAAACTTATTTAAATATCTTTGCATACCTTTTAGAATACTTTTCCCCGTCTTTATCTTTAAGTTTTGCACAGAATGAAATTCCATTGAAGCATCTTTCCATATATTCTCTCCAATGATTTCCATAGCTTCTTTGGCTTCATCTGTTAAGGCAGGTACTTTCCAAGGAACTTCGCACAGTTTAACCCTCATAGTCAGTTTCCTCATCTTTCCATAAATCAGAAATATTTTTATTAAATATCCATACATCCATATATCTGATTTAATCTTTTATTTGTAAGCGTACATATTTCACTCCTTTTCAAGGCATCTAAAAGTGTAACACCACCTATGCAGTTAATGTATTTATTAGCTTCAACATAATGATAGCGCCCTATATGTTCACCCAACATTTTACGATGTTCGATACAATCCATTACTCCTAACGCAAGGTTTTTGTTTGACACAAAATTATTTGATGAAATCAGCACTATATTTGACGCATATGCTGATTCACATATTAAATCTACCGCATGATAATGATTGCTGTTTTGTTCATCATAAAGCAAATATCCAGTCCACCATAATCTAGACAAACAATTCATAAAACAAGATCGTTTGATACCTCGCATGAAGAAAAAGGAATTAAGTATATCTCGTTCGCTACCACTGTCAAGTTCCTTCTTTCTCCTATATCTAACAAAATCCCATAATTGGCAAATTAACATCCCCGCCCAAAGTCGTTCGTCGGATGCCAGTGCTGGACTCAGATTTCGAAGTGCTTCGTACAGAATCTCTACATTTTTTCTGTCTGAAATATTATAATCCTCATCCATATCCAATCTAAAATCCTTGCACTCGATTTTAGATTCATGTATCCACTCATATTTCTTAAATCTTTCAAGAAACCAATCATTGGACTCATCGCAAAAATGCTTCTTATATTTTTTAAAATTCACCTTTATATCATCAATTGCTTCTTGTGAAAGATATATTAAATTCATATTTTTTTACACCCTTTCGCTCCAACTTTCAAGTTCTTTAAAGCTTTTTGCAATAGGATCCGCAAATATTGATTGACATACAGATAGCAAACTATCATTTTCAATGCTCAAGTCTGCAATATCAAATCCATTACTATTCAAAAGAGACTCAATAACTTGGTACCAGTGCATTGTTGTTATAGTCTCATCATCTTTTCCTATGCACATTCTTTGTATTACAACAACAAGCGCTGGAAGTAACACTAAACTAAAAGACGTATTTTTAAATGAGTTCTTTCCCAACTTAGCATATAGTTCGTATATTTCAGTTGAAAGTCCCACGATAATATATTCATCATTATCAGTGTTGACGCTGAGAGCTCCTTTATGTTTATCTTCAAGACGTACTATTCTAATGATAGATGGCAATGTATCCAAATCTCTATCATCTTTCTTTATCTCGTAATCTTTTGCTGTTCCAATAGCAATAATTTGATGTGGTTCTAAATCAAATTTTTGCCCTTGATAATCCGGATGGAAATTCTTTGATTCAAATCCAATAACTTTTTCTTTCAAAATCACAAAAGTACGTATTTCAATTGTTTTAGACACTAACGTGGCGTCTATTTTAAAATCGATTTCATCTTCCTCAGACACGAAAATCTCTCGATAACAAGTAGACGGACATTCAACATGTACGCTGTACACCGCTTTATTCTCTTTGATTAATTTTTTTATATCGTCGTTTTCTAAGACAAATGATAATTTCCCATAAACTTCTGTAAATTGAGTATTTACATCATATTTTACCTTAAAAGAGGAGTTGATATAATCATCACCGAAATCATTTAAAATCGGATATGGTGAAAGCCTATTTTTTATACGCATAATAATCCACCTCCATCATGCAATATGAATCAAAATCCACCTTAATTTCGATGCATATACTTTCCCCTTTTTTCATATTATTTAAATAAATTGTATTGCTTTCTACTTTTTCAATTTCTGTTTCCTCATGAGCAGCTACAATCTCTGCTGTTTTAATAGGTAATTCAAAATCGCTTTGTTCTCCTGCTACACTAAACACAAGTTTAGCCTTAGAAGCTTTTACCGGCGAAAAGAAGCTTAATCTGTACTTACCCTCTTTTCTTTCTGTAGAAATCAATCGTTTTTTCACTGATATTTCCTTATAAGTAGCTTGTTTTCCTTTTTCATCAGTTTTTCGATTTTCACCATCTTCCTCTCCAGGGAATGGTCCTGGCTTTGGGCCTGGGTGTGGTCCTGTCCCAGGAGGTGGACCCTCTCCATCGCCTGGTCCGCTTCCACCTTTTTCATCACCATCAGCTTCTATCTCAGAAATTTTTAGTGCTTTAGTCTTCTTCTTTGTTGGTTCTACCGATTTTCCAAACAATCTTTTTATACGCGATGTTAAATCATTTTTCACCAGTTTCGGTTCATCATTATCTTCAATCTTATCTGGAAGGAAATCATTTGCCCCGATAGCATCCATTGTATCAGTATCAATTTTACCAAAACATTCATGAACACAATCTTTGATATATTTTCTAAATCCTTTTAAAACCTTTTCATAGTAAGATTTATTATCACGACATCTACCTGGTTCCCATGCATCATGTGATGGCACTTCCATAACCTTAAATGTTTTATTCATATTGTCTCCATCCATGATTAAAACACCTGTAAATTCAATGCTACCACTTATTCTATTTTGCTCCAAAATACGCATTCCGGCTTTTCGAGTAATTAATACCTTTCTATTTAATTTCTCGTCCTCTTTTAAATACAATATGCACTCTCCATCCTTAAATCCAAATTCTTTCCCATAAACATTAGAATCTAAAGATATTTTTTTGATTTTGGGATTGGAAGAAGTCAAAAGATTATAGTATTCTATCAATGCCTTGATATCCTCATTTTGGTAAGGATTTAATCTTGAAATATATTCAGGCAGTGTATGTTTTGATAATCTTTTTCCTTGAATATCCACAACTAATTTCCCTTTTACTAATGAAACCAGAAAATCTAATAACACGGCTTCAATAAACTCTTTTTCATGATTCTGGCTTTGAAACATTCCTAAAATATAGATATCTGTACCTGTTTCTGTTCGTTTGTATGTATCTGAAAAACTGATCAATTCAGGAATGGCCACAAACCTATCATCCTCTGAATAATACCCCACTCCTGTAGTCCATCCAAGATCCGAATCATTAAAGGAGACTAATCTTGCCACACCAAAGTTTGAAGCTAATCCTTGTATATCTAATGATGAATAAAAAACAGTTCTCAAATCAGAACAAGCAAAAGTTGCAGACTTTCCAATTCCAAAACTTCCTCCTGAACTTTGCCCTTTGTTAGAAGAACCATTTTCTTTAACTAATCTACTCCAATTGGATCCTTTTTCACATGTGTCACTGCCTTCCAACCCCTTAGTATTATAATCGCTAATTCTTAATACATTAACATACTCTTGATTTAGAGTTTCATCCGCTTTACTAAAAAATCGAAAGGCATCCGGCTCATCTGCATTACTTTCATAACACTTTTTAATTGCACTTTGTAATGTATTTACATCCGGAATATCTTCTCGTTTTATACGTATCATTTCAAATTCAACACGTACAGGTTCATCATTATCCTCTCGTACTGCGTCTAAAGAGTTTTGTATGATTTCTCTTACCAAAGACCTATTCATATCAGCAGTAAAAGTTTCTATACCGGCATCATTAATACCCGAAATCATCGAATTTTGATTTGATACAAATCTCCATTGTTTCATTTCACTATCCTTATCCCTCTGTTATCTTTGCTTTATAACCGAACAGTTTTTCATACGCATTATACATTTTTACAATATTTACTCTGCATCAAAAATTACCGAAAGCTGTTCTTCCATTTTTTCAACCAAGTTTACAACCAACGCATTTCCCATCATAAACCTTCTCTTGTTCACAGGCATTTCAACTACTTTATCTCCCACCTGGCAATATTTTGTATGGTTTGTTGGAAATCCTTGGATACGTTCTGCTTCCATCGGTGTCAATAATCTGATACGACCTGTCTTTTTATCTTTTACGATATGAGTAGATCTACTAAAACTTCCTTCTGATGTAAGCATTGTTCTTGCAGGCTTATCATATGCATCCACCATAGCAACCGCACCTTCGGAAAAAATATACTCATGTCCATTCGCTGCTTTTCTTGGAAGCTTTTTCGCTCCTTTGATATACTGCCATGTCTGACGCTCTTCTTTAGATAAACGTTCCTTACTTTCATCACTATGTGTTACTTCTGGATATGTATAATATAATCTTTCATCTGGAATAAAGTATTTTTCGTCTACTTCACTCTCTTCCATAATATCTCCGAGTGTAATTTGCTTTCCTTCGTAAACAGGCTGTGTTTTTACTGTGTAAATCACACCGTCAATCATTACACCTGTATTTTCGAATCCAAAACTAAAATGTTCAGACAGCTCTCCCAGACCTTCTGGTAATTCCTTAATATGAATTTTATTCTTGTCAACTATCTCAACTGGAAAACTTTTTGCAAAAAATCCTTCCTCCAACAAAACATTTCCCATAGCCTCTCTATTCTCTTCAATATCAGCTGCCATACTATATTGAACTTTTTCTCTAACTCTTTTTGCATAAGTTGTATCATTCTTATATGCAAAAATGAATGTCCTTCTTCGACGCTGCTGATAACCATAGTCTGCTGCATTGATTACTCGCCATTCTACTGTATATCCTTCATCTCTAAAACATGCTAAGATAATTCCAAAATCACGTCCTCTTTGTTTTGCCGGTGATTTTAATAATCTATCTACATTTTCCAACAATACAAATGGTGGTTGTTTTGCTTCTAAAGTTTCACGGATTGACCACCATAATACACCTTTTTTCCCTTCAAGTCCCTTAGATGTTGCCAATGAAGACGCAACGGAATAATCCTGACAAGGAAATCCTCCTACCAATAAATTAAAATCCGGCAATGTAGTTTTATCCACATCCTCTATATTGTAATTTGTTGTATCTTTTCCATTTTTATCTAAACAACTTCCAAAATGATAAACGTAACAATCATGTGCATATTGTGTACTTTTTTCAGCTGGCTCCCATTGACTAAACCATACCGTGTCCCATTTTTCTGGTTTTTTAATATCTTCTAACGTCTTAATTGAATTCAGGCCACAACGAAACCCACCTACTCCTGCAAATAATTCACATACTGTCTTTTTCATCTATTTAACCAATTCCTCTCTCTTTTTCTGTTCTACATTCTATCATATTTTAATCAATTGATCAACCTTTCAATTCGTCATTCAACTGATCGTAAATATAAGTATTATTCAACCAAAAACATTGTTTTGGAAAATTTCTTCCATCTGGAAGTTCATACGTATCTTGTGCGTTGATTGCATGCGGTCTTACGTGACTCACTCTATTTTCGCTTGCCTTTGGAAAATTCGTATGTCTTTTCCCATTGATAATTTGAATGTTTAAACCATCTAATAGCACTTGTTTTGTCTTTTCCCATACAGATTTCACATCATTTTCCAAGTCTTCATATGGAATATTCCAGAATTGACATCCTTGAAGTCTTAAAACATCGTTTCTATCATATTTATACACGACAAATAAAAATCTTGTCTCTCTCAAATAATTTCCAAAGGTGCTGTCTTCCCAATTCTCTTGAATCAATTTTTTAAACTTGAATGCTGGGAATGACATGCTTTCTTTTATTTTATCGTTCTTTCCAATTCGTATTGTTTTCACGACAATATTTGCTTTTACAAATTCTTCCGCTTGATTTCCTTTAATCCCAAGAATTCGATAAGCAAGCATCGCTTCCAGATTCTTAGGCTTTTTTGTAAAAGTAATATCAAACATATTACACAATTCTTCTACTGTTTTTCCTTTATTAGAAGCTATTTTCAAAACTACATAATCCTCAAAAGACTCCACCACTGGTCCCGAAACAATAGGCTCATATGTATCTTTACCTGGAACAATATAATGATTCAATACATATGTCATATAGGATGTCTTAAATGAAAATGCTCGTGGCTTCGCTGGAGTATCACTAAATGGTTGTGTTCTTCGATTTTCTGATGTTGCACTTTTCGTGGCTGCTCCAAGATACAGTGTATCCCCTTCTGACAACTCATGTGCTTTACCTGCACGCACTTTTGCGGATATAATTTCAAAATCATGCTTAATAATCGCAATATCCTGCTCTGGTGGCGTAAATAGCCTAGAATATCCAATCTTATAATCTAGATTAGATTTAATCTCCTTTTGATACAGATAATATACCAACAAAATCAACTTAGATTTATTCCAGAAATGGCTATCTTCAAATGTCTCTTCCACAAGCTGATGATAATCAATCATCGTGAGAATCAAACGTTCTTTTGCCGATAATGTACCATTTTTATTTATTTTATAAGGTGTAACTTTCAATTCTACACCCGCTTCATGAAAATCAGGTCTTGCATCACTATTACATTCATAGTGGAAAAACTTTTCTTCTACAATCTGACCTAAATTTCCTTTATTTCTCTTTTTCTCCTTTACACTTGTTGATCCATAATGACCAGTTTCTCGCACGAGTGTTGGTTGATTTTGTTCATCTTCCTCCCAAATCTCACGAAAACTTTTTCCTACCATCTTTTGAGAATACTCTTGTATGGACAATGGATCTGCTTTATCATATTCAGTCAAATAATTCATTTGTATCTTCCCATTCTTCATCTTCAATTTTTTGATTAAATATCTCTTCTTCAATTACGCGAATACACTCCTCTGTATTCTTCATAATATCCTTTCCCCAGAAATGGATTACCGTCCATCCGAAAAATAATAGGGACTGATCTTTTTCAATGTCTCTCTGCATATTTCTTTCTATCTTTTTGATCCAATAATCAGGATTATTTCCCTTTTCAAGTCTTGGACGTAATACTTCCCAATCCTTACCATGAAAAAATTCACTATCACAAAAGATAGCTATTTTATATTTTGTCAGAGCAATATCTGGACTTCCTGGCAATTCCTTGTAGTTTTTACGATATCGAAGTCCCTTATGCCATAGCGCTTTTCGAAGTTTAATTTCAATAGATGTATCTTTTCCACGAATTCTGCTCATATTTCTATGACGTTGTTCAGATACCTTTCCTTGAAAACGAGGTTCTTTTGGAACATCTTTTTTTGGCAATACAATCAACTCCTAGTTATTGCTTGTGTCTCCTGCATCTTATTGTAGTATGCTGCTAAACGTTTCTTTGTTGAGTCACTATCTACCGAAGCTAGCCACTCTTCAACATTTGTCGAATTAATAGCATTATTTCTTAAGATACCTGCTATATCCGAAGCTGTAACAATTAGAATAGGATGTCCGTCATCCACCACTTCAGAATATGCCTGATTATCCACATAACCAGTTGTTACCATAATACCAAATTGTCGATATCTAATTCTAGAAATCAAACGCGACATTTCACGAACTCCTACACCTTTTTTCATGCCATAACATTTAGCTTCTAATGCGCAATCAATAACCAACGGATAATTGACTTTACCACCAGAATGTATTGCATAGCGTCCAATCGCATCTCTGCCGCCATCTCTCCAAGGTCTTGTTAATGTAAAATCAATAAAGTTAGAATCCATCTTGCTTACAATATTTGTAGCACATTCTTCAAATCCTTGTGGAAATTCTTCATAATGTCTTCGAATAATATCTAAACAAATTCTTCCTTCTTCATCACTATTACCTAACTGATCATATTTACTTGGAATCTTAAATATACGAGGGGCCCTCAGCGCTTCTATCCCATTACGTCCCTCTTTGACAAACTTTTTCCATGCATCAGGAGCATACCGCATACTATTTTTATGATCATATATCAGTGCCCTTATCCATTCTTTTGAAATAGGTGTACTACCTGTATTCAGTATAGTAAAATACGCCTCATAATTCTGAAATCGTTTTTCTTTTACTGTTCTCCAAAATGCAACTAAATCCTTGTCTGGAGAAATTTTAGGATTCCCCGGTGCTGCTAATCCAAGAAATTGAATATCTCTCCCATTTCCTGTTTTTTTAAAGACAAAAAACGGTGGAATATCATCCAAATGAACACCTTGATTCAACAACTCAAATGTTTTTTCTAATATCAAATTCCCCTTCTTCTTTGTGTCAGTCAACGCTCGGCCGGGTTCCCTATTGTCACCATAATATCTAAATATTCCTGTCTCCTCTTCAAGAAAATCTGGCCATTCTAATTCTTCCATAGATGTATAAAGAATAACATATGCATATTTGCCTGAACCATCTTCACGTAATTTCTTTCTAAAGCCTCCAGAATTTTCACATCCTGGTATTAGTTTATGAAAAGGCTCTGCTGACATATTTGGAGCAGTTCCTCCTTTATAAACACAGTCAACAATCAAATCAGCCTGTTCTAAATTTTCAAAACTTACTTCCATACCTTTTATTCCTCATCAGGGATAATTTCAACAATATCATCCAACGTACAATCCATAGCATTGCAAATCTTAGCCAGCACCTCAATTGTAACATTTTCATTATTTCCTAATTTTGCCATTGTGCTGTTTCCAATAGATGCCATTTCCTTTAATTCCTTTTTCTTAATGTCTTTATCAATCATTAATTTGAATAGTTTTTTATACGATACACTCATAATTCTTCCTTTTACCAGTTTTAAAAAACATAAAGATACTGTTTTAAATTATACCATATATTCAACTATCTGTGGGAATAAAGTTTGTGGATTGGGTCATTTTTTTCAAACATATTTTCTTTTCCATCACCTTCTCTCATCCCACCACTTCTTCAACTTAGGATGCTCTTCCAAATACTGTTCCGTCACTGCCTCATCTATACCAAATCCATCTGGTGCCTGAATCATCAGCCATCAATAATTCTGAATTCACCATCTTCATCATCTTCAACATCGATATCAAAGCAGATCAACTGCTCCATTGATAACATTTCTCTATCATTCATAATTAAAATTTCTCCCCATAAAAGAGAAAAGTCCATGTTACCATCTCGCACAGACTCTTCCCATTCTGCCCCAGCCGATACTGACTAGGACCTCTATTCTATTTCCACTACAAGCAATCTCGATCCCTCGATTTTTTTCTTTTCGATTTCTGAGACTGCTGCTCCAGTTCCATTTTCTTCTCAGCCAATCGCTCTTTAATCCCATGCTTTTCTGCGGACGGTTGCTCGTGCATTGGCTCTCGCTTCGCATTTGCTGGGATATTCATATATACTGCTTCGGGCTTTGGATCTGGTCTGTTCCATTCTTCCTGAAGCTGTTCCTTCGCCACAAGATCCGCTTTTGCTTGCTTCAATGCTTTCTTAAATACTGCTACCGTTACAAATCCATTCATCATCGGAATCGTATCTAATCGTGCTTTTTCTTTTTCTAATCGCATAAGGTTGGAAGCAATTTTTTCTTCCAGTTCTCTTCGCTCTTTCCGATGGAAGAAGCCTTTCGGAACCTTCTTCAATTTCTGTTGCAGTCTCTCTGTGTCTTTCTAGATTGCGTAGACCTTTCGATTACCAGCTTTTAGTTTTTCATCGATTGCAGACAAACGTCTCACCTCTAGCTGCTCCAGTTCCGATGATGGATATGGGCCTTTCCCTCTCGGTGGCAAAGCTGCTGGTGTCATGTCCAAAACGACATCTTCGTAAATGAGCGGATTTCCATTTTCATCCTTCTCTACATTTTCATAAAGAAGTACAAAATCGATAAAGGACCGAAGTTTTCCAATCGCTTTCTGCAACAACTGGGTGAATAATCCTGGCTGATACCCATGCTCTTTCACAGATTCGGCCACCTCATTGTCAATATGGTCTTTCTTGATTACAATGAGTTCTTCCTCCTGCACACCTTCAATCAGTCCACGATCCACCATACGATTCCATTCTTGCCGTAGGTAATTATCTGTCTGAATCTCTTTTGCCTTTGGATTGTTCTTTCCGATTTTCTTTGTAGCAAAATACGGACTATTTTCCTGATATACGGCAAGTTTTTCATTTTCATTTTTCACGAGACTGTTACAGACTTCGGTAAATAATTCCTTTGCTTCCTTCAGAAATGCTTTTGATTTGAAGTGTGGATTTTTGGTGCAAAGAAATTTGTTTCATACACGTCCCCTTTTTTGATCACTTTACAACCAGATTGTATCGTTCCATCTGCATCTAAAATTTCTTTTTTTGTTCGTACATGCTTCCCATTTTCGTCATAAAACATATTTCGCTTCGCAATCTTTCGTTCTGGTTCTTCAAGTGCCTTCCGTTCTGAAAAGATTAAATGGATATGAAGATTAGTCTTCGCTTTATTATGATGCAATGCAGACTGACAGGCTACGTCATATTTTTCTGCAAAGACACCAGTGAAATACTTTAGAAGTGTCTCATAATCATATTCAATCAAACTTGGTGGAAGCATAATAATCAGTTCTCGTGCCTCGATGCATTCTCCCGCTGTACCGCTATCACGAAAATCCCGCTAATTTTCCTTTGACAGATAGTACCAACTTTTTCTCGGAACATTGGGACATGTGGCATACAGATTTTCCTGACGTTTCGGATCTGTAATATAGTTCACACGTCCACGTACATTGTTTAGCTTCGTCATGCGAACAAAGCTGTGTTTTCCATTGCTCATTTGTTATCCTTTCCGGCAATGAACACGTCAGAAAATAGGACTACATGCCGCAGGCATCCAGCTCGATGCAATCGCGAAATACCCATTGAACAAACTACGGCTTGTGCAATGGGTCTATTTCGCTCTCATACGCCGAGGGCTTATTTTATCCTATTTTTGTCGTATCCGCCATCTGCATATGCCCGTTTCTTCGTTCTAATTTTGTCTGAATATTTTTTTATTTCTTTGTTCACACAAATGGGTGTAAACGAAAAACTGTAAACAGCATGAAAAAACTTTTTCCAAGCTCCTTTGACTAATCAAAAGAGATTTCCATCTGTTCTGTCACCTGCATGAATTCATCCGGATCTTTCTTTGGCTTTTCGCGTCTCCACGCTCTCTGACTTCCAATTCCATCGCCAAATCGATGATTGCTTCCGTGCTTCACCCATCCAACAATGTCATTGTCCATAATCTCCGTATATTCCTTTGACTGCCATCTCTTCGGAATACCAACTCTATTAAATACCTTCTGATGGATAATCGCTGTGCACATATAATCATCTTCATAGTCATCTAAAAACTGCTGGATCATGCCAACCTGCGTGTCCTCTGGCATAAGCTCTGTCTGAAGTGTTTTCTCATAAGCTTCCATTTCATCTGAAAATGTAAGTAGATAATCTCCCTTGCGATAGAGTTCCATCGCTTCCGCCCACATTTGTTCCATGTAATGTCTAGATGCTTTCTCATCGTCATAAATTCGAACCTCAGCCAATTCGGGATTTGTCTTGACTGGAGCAAATCGACGATTGCCTGTTCGGTCATAAGGCAGAAATGTCATATCGTTGGATGTTCCACAAAACACGCACTGCCGTTCTCGATTCTCTGCACGCTTTTCGTATAGAATACGGTATACATCCTTCTGTCTTGCGATAAAGGATTTGGTCCCTTCAATGCTTTTTCCATTTGTCACTGCATACATCTCTGCAAGCTCAATGATCCAATGTCCTTGCAAATATTCAAAAACCTTCTTGTCTTCTAACGATTTAATATCATCCGTAAACCATTCGTCTTTGACTGCCAGATATCGAAAAAAGTGGATTTTCCAATTCCCTGTCCACCAACAAGACAAAGCATAATGTCGTACTTGCATCCTGGATCATAGACACGATGGATTGCTGCAAGCATATGCATTTTCATCACCGAAGCAGCATAATCATTTTGCTCTGCACCTAGAAAATGATGCAATGCATTTGCAATTTGTTCTTCTCCATCCCATTCAAGACCTTCCAGATACTCTCTAATCGGATGAAAGCTGTTATCATTGGCCACAATGTCTACTACCTTGCCAAGCTGTTTGTCGCTGAATCCATAATTTTTTTCAATATACAAAGCCAAGTTATTCATATCTGTATCGGTCAGATGAATACCTCGTCGTTTCCACGGAACCGGACCAAGAATATCTGTCTGCCCTGTCATTTCATTTCTTTGTATTACACCTCGAAGATGGGGATCGTGATTCAGCACATATTCAATTTCTACCATCGAGCTTGAAGTGTAGTCCACCTCCTCCAGTTCACGCTGAACATCCTCCACTGTCGTCATTTCCTCCTGCACAATACTCTCTAATCTCAGCAAGTACTCCTCGCTGATATTCATCAATTCTTTCGCCATACTGTTTTACCTCTTCTCGTTTCCATTCAAATAGTTCCAAAATGTCTTCGCCACTACCAAACTGCAATGTGTCTAAGTAGCGGTTGATTAGAACCTCTTTTTCCAGAGCTTCTTGAAAAAGGGGATTCCACATCTCATCCGCAGTCTGAGGCTTGTAAAATTCTTTCCAAAACTCAATCCACTTTAAGTACCTGATCAGAATATCGGTTGCTTCAACTACCCACTGCTGGATTTTCTGTTTTACGTAAGCAGCTCTCTCCTGCTTGGTCTTCACCGTCTTCTTTTTCTTTGGTTGTGATTGTCGCTTCTGAGGCTTAATCTCAATCCCTAACGAAAAATCCCGATTGATTTTTTGTGCTGCATCATACTGTGACAATCCAAACATCTTTGCCACAAAATCAATGGCATCTTCCGATGCACCACAAACAAAACAATGGTAAAATGCATCTACCTTCATACTTGGATGCTTGTCATTATGAAATGGACAACATGCCATTCCATTCGGCTTCACCTTCACCCCATAATGCTCTGCCACTGTTCGTGCATCTATTTTTTCTTTGACTGCATGAAATAAATTCAAACGCATCACCTCCTAACAGAACGCAAAAAGGAGCGGACCTTTCTATCGGCCTGCTCCTCTGCGCTAACTCTTTGTAAAGTTCCAAACCACATCCATCGTGTGGTCCTTATCTGCAAGTATTTTTGATTCTTGCTCCACCAACTTGGAATCGACGATTCCTCTTTCATTCGATCCATCGCTTCCTTCTGGCATGCAATGTTTTTTTGTAACTAATCTAGCATCTGTTCGTACGTACTTCGCTGTTGTAAATACGTTTCTCGTTCTCTGATGCCTGCTCGGTAGGACTCATATGCCTGAAATAAATCTGCATCAATCTTTTCATAAGACTGCTGCATTTCCAAAAGATGCTTCTTCGCAATTACAATTTTTTTCGATTTCTTTTCTTCTTCCTCTGCAAGAATCCCGCCCATTTCCATCTGTGCATTGATTTTCTCTCGAATAAGAACCAAAAGGATTTCCTCCAAATCACGATCTCGTATGGATGTGACACAATTCTCGGAATTCTCTAAGGAAAATCTACAATAACACGAATAGACACCTGCACCTGTATATGTGTGCATCATACAATACCCACAATGTCCACAGTAGACTTTTCCCTTCAACAGATGGGGGTCATTTTTAATTTTGGGACGTTTGTTTTTCTCCAGCTTATTCCAAACCAGTTCATACGTCTCTGCATCAATCACTGCTGGAAATGCATTTGCAATTCGTTTCCATTCTTCCTTCGGATAATATTCCCCACCTTTGGAACCAACTCCTCTTGCATGGGCCTTGTTGATTACTGCTGTTCCGCCATAGATTTCATTTCTCAGAATTCTGGAAACGGTATATGGAAACCAATGATTCCCCTGATTTTCTTTGTGAAAATAGTCTTTCCCATCTCGCTTTCGAATGTAAGCCGCCGGTGCATCGATTCCATCTTGGTTCAAATCCGCACTGATTTTCAAGAGTCCTTTTCCCGAAGCATACTCGGAAAAGATGCGTCGAACAACCTCTGATCCTGTTGGATCAATCTCTAGCATGTGTCTGTCATGTTTGCATTTCTTATATCCATACGGAGCAAATGTATTCATGAATTTTCCCTGTTCCTTGCGCACGGCAATCGCAGATTTCACCTTCTGCGAGAGGTCCTCGCTGTAGAAATCGTATAATAATGCTTTAAAAGCCACATCAATTTCACCGACACCGCCTTCACAAAGACTACTATCATAGCTATCATTGATTTCAATAAAACGAATCCCCATAAATGGAAAAATCTGTTCCGTATACTGTCCAATGACCAAATAATCTCTGGAAAATCTGGACAGATTCTTTACGATAATCACTTTCACCTGTTGCTTGCGCACCAGTTCCAATAGTTGCTGTATTCCAGGTCGGTTCATGTTCTTGCCAGAATACCCATCATCCTTCAGTTCAATCACTTCCATTTTTCGTAGTTTTTTATCCTTCTCAATGTAATCCATAATCAACTCTCGCTGATTAGAAATACTATTGCTTTCATCCTTCACCCATTCATCTTCTTTGGATAAACGAAGATAAATTGCAATTCGTTCCATGCTACTTCCCGTCCTTTCTAATCAGATCCCGCTCTGAAAATCGCCATGTAATCCGCAGTTCATGCCTTGGATATAATTCAATACGAGCAATCAATAGCTGAATCAACTCTCCATCCAATTCTCCTTCGGATGCTCGTTCCAATCCAAGCAGCCACTGCATTTTTTCTCGAATTCCAGCTTCATAAGCCATCTGTTTTTCTCGAAGCTGTTGCAATGCATGGTCCAGTGTCTCACGTTTTTCTTCGTCCACACCTTTTCCACTTAGAAATGCCTCTCTGGAAATCACACCAAGCACGTAATCCTTGTATCTTACAGAAGCACTTGCATCCAGATTTTTCAATTTTCGCTCACTCTTTCGTATTTCCTTCATCCATCTTGCATTTCCGCTCTTCCATTCTGCTTCCACAATCCTTGTAAGGGAATCATCTGACTGATGAAACTGGCGGAACAGCTCACCGATCAACTCTTTCAAGATTTCTTCCAGTGTCTCTTCTGTAATACGGATGCCTTTATGTGTAGCCACTTGCAGATTATAATTTCCCTCGCATGAAAAATAGTATTTTCGCTCTGCTTCTCCTCTCGAAGAAACTATCGATGCATAGTGCAATCGCTCTCCGCAAATCCCACAATACAAGATGCCTTTGAAGCGGTTTTCCTTCACTGGAATAGATTTAGTTCGCTCTGATGAAAAGCTACTCGCCTCAACTTTTCCAGAAAGAATCGTCTGCACTTTATCGAACATTTCTTTTGATATAATCGGCTCGTGTGTATCTTCCACGATGATCCATTCGTCCTTATCTGTAACATGTCTCTCTTCGCCTTTGTAATGCCTTGTCTTTCGTTTTCCCTGCACCGTATTTCCAATGTAAAGTTGATTGTGCAAGATATTGCTGATTGTTCCGATTCTCCACAGCTTCACCTCGTCCTCTCATTCTCGGTAAAGGTGTCCTGTTCGCAAATATTGCCCTGGAATACTCAGTTTCTGTTCCTGTAGCTTCATAGATATTTCTCTGAGTGGCAGTCCATCCAACACCATTTCATAAATGCTTTGAACGACCTTCGCTGCTGGTTCGTCCACAATCAACTGACGAAGCGGATGCTCCTTATCAATCTGGTAGCCATATGGTGCGTTGCTTCCAAGGAATTTCCCACGGATCTGTTCCTGTTTTCTCGTTGTGCTGACTCGCTTTGATACATCTCTTGCATACATATCATTGACAAGATCCTTCAAAGCAATCTCCAATTCCTTATTTCCGTTATGATTTTCTTTCGTATCAAAATGATCATTTACCGAGATAAATCGAACACCCAAAAATGGAAATATCGTTTCAATCAGGTTACTAGTCTCTAGATAATCTCGTCCAAGTCGGGATAAATCCTTCACAATAATACAATTGATTTTGCCACTCCTAACATCTGCCATCATATTTTCAAATGCAGGACGGTGAAAGTCTGTACCTGTATACCCTTTATCTGCATACTCAAAAAGCTCTAAGAATTCAGGTTTTCCGTCTGTAAACTTTCTCATAATTTCCATTTGATTTTCAATCGATTCTGATTTGCGACTGATGAGCTCAACAGACAGTCTTGCATATAGACCTGTTCTCCATGATTCATTGGTGGCTTCGGTCTTCGGAGCCGGTTTTGCCACCGCATTATATCTATTTTTCGTTCTTGCCATGATATCCTCCTCACGATACTGTGTAGTATCTGCTCACATTTTTTCAGTTCATCCGCATAGCGATATACAATCTCCACCGTATTGTCGTCGTACACTACAATTCGATTAATCAGTCTAACTAGCAAACGATGGTTTAACTCCTCCACATGCGGATTTTCCTGAAATTGCTTCAAAATACCATCTTCCACAATTCCATTTTTATAAATCTTCTCCACCAAGGCTTTCTGTTCTTGGATTGCATGTTGTAGTCGAATCTCTCGGTCCGTATACTGATTGCGATATCGGTCAAACTGAGCTCCGCTGATCATCCCTTCCTTCAAATCCTGATACAATGCTGATTTTAATCTCCCGCATTTGGAAAGCTCTTCTTTCAGCTTTTGGATTTCCTGATTCTGCACCAATACGGCATCCTTTGGAATATGCAAATCCTCCAAGCTTCTTGCCAGCTCGTCATAGTGACATAGCTTACAAATCATGCGGTTGATGCTTTCTAATACAATTTCAATCATCTCCGATTCCAAAATGTCATGACTGGTACATCCTGACTTTTTGTTATAGCCTGAGCAAAGAAAATGAAATACAGGTCCACTTTTCAATGTTCTTTTTCTTCGAATCAAGGACTTTCCGCAGTTTCCACAAAATACAAGACCTGCAAACATATTTGGATTCTCTGTATCCGCTATCTTTATGACATCTCTTTCCAACAACGATTGCACAATAGCAAAATCTGCTTCACTGATAATCGGCTCATGAGTCCCTTCCACGATATCCCATTCCTCTCGTGGCTTATGGATCAATTTCTTGACCTTATAACTGACTAGGCTAGATTTGCTCTGCACCATATTTCCAATCAGCATTTCATTCTTCAAAATTCGAATGACCTGCGCTGCACACCACACGAATCTATCCGGTTTTCTTCCCTTTTTGTAGTTGTCACCACAGCTTCGCTTATAATCTGCTGGTATTAATACCCCATACGAGTCAATTCATCTGCAATCGCATTGGCACTTAATCCGTCAATCTTTCTTGCAAAGATTTTTCGAACAACCTCAGCCGCTGGTTCATCAATAATCAGATGATTCACATTTTCCGGATCCTTTTTGTATCCATATGGAGCAAATGGAGCGACATACTCACCTTTTTCTTTCTTCACTGCCAAGCTGGATCTGACTTTCAGCGAAATGTCTCTACTAAAATTGTCATTCGTCAATGCTTTGATCGGCATAATCAGGTGAGTTTCGCTTCCATCTGCTGTCAAGGAATCATAATGATCATTGATTGCAATGAAGCGAACCCCTTTCTCCTTAAATACCTTAGAAATATAATTTCCAGTCTCAATTCTCTCTCGCCCAAAGCGGGATAAATCCTTCACGATAATGCAATCCACGCGGCCATCGTCAATATCGTAAAGCATACGTTTCAGCTCAGGGCGCTTATAATTCGTTCCTGTATATCCATCGTCGATATAAGTATCCACCACCTGCATTTCTGGATGTTGGCTCAAATAACAATCGATAATCATTCTCTGATTGGAAATACTGTTACTTTCTGCCTTTTCTACACCGTCCACATCTCCGTCCCCCTTAGAGAGACGAAGATAGATGGCTAGTTGATAGATTTTCTTTTCTGCCATTTACATTCCTCCTAATATCGTATTGCTACTGTTCGTTCTACATACTGTGTCAGCAAGCTTGTCAGGCTTTCTTCCCCTGCAAATGTTTCCTTCACCTTATACTTTCCGATTCGTCGATACCCTGACTTCTCAGGAAAATCCACCTTTACAATGTTGCTGAATTTTTCTAGTCTTTTCTGTGTCACACTTAAATTCCTTCCAGGTTGACTTTCAATGATCAAAGCACAATTGCCAATTACCATCGTCGATTCCATCACTGCCTGACCTGTATCTATTGATTTTTTCTGCATATCGTTCCTCCTAATGCATTCATACCTATCATTACCACTCCAATTACACCTATCATGTTTATCCAAGATTGACAGGCGGTGTCTTCACTGCCAATCATGTCACAGAACTTCGGCCTCGTTCTATATTTTGACGTATCACTCGATTCCCTGCAACTTTCGCTTACGGTCACGGCAGTTGCCTGCCCACAGATCAGAATCAGAGACTCTTTTCGCTTGCCCTGTTATCTCTGGCATTGGCAGGCTAGGTGTCCCTTCCACTAGAACCTTCCGTTCCGTGTACTCACCATCTCGGCCCGCTTCCCCTGCCAGGTACTGCTCGTACGCTCATTCACTTATTTCCCCGATGGGAACTAAATGATAGCAGAGAAAAAAGCCGTTTCCCGTATATCCAAAACATCGGAAAGATGTCCTATTGATGACACATTTCCATGCTTTCGTACAATTTAGTCTTTAATCGAACATTTGTTTTTGTTATGATATAAATAACTCAATCTGAAGAGGAGTGATACTACATGTATGTAAAATTAACAACACAGGAAAAGCTAAAGGATCTCCGTGTCGTCAGGAAATTAACGCTAAAGGATTTTGAAGCCGCCACTGGAATTTCCAGCTCAACCTTGGGTGAATATGAAAACAATGACTATAAGGACATTAGCAGCCATTCCCTGGAAGTCTTATCCAAATTTTATGGTGTATCCGTTGACTACCTTCTTGGAATAACAGAGAATGATATCGAAGCAAACACACCTATCGAAGAACTGCATCTGACGGATGAGGCAATTGCTGTATTAAAAAGCGGCAAGATCAATACTCGCTTACTCTCAGAAATAATCTCGCATCCTGCTTTTCGTAAGATGATGACAGACTCTGAAATTTACGTAGATCGCATTGCAACAAGTCGACTTCACGATACGAATATGATGCTCGAAGCCATTCGCCAACAGGTGATTACTAAAAAAGGTGCTGATCCAAATGATGTCTATATGCAAACACTCAAAGTCGCACAATTCTCTGAGGACGACTTCTTTGGCACAGCCATTAACAGGGACATGATGGAAATTTTGTCTTCCATACGTGATGCGCATGTAAATGACAGCACCACCGCGGATACTACTGCAACGAATCTTGCTATAAATGCTTTAGATGAATTAAAACAATTCGAAGGATCCGCCGAAGAAGCGAAGGTAGTTATGCTACTTAGACAGTTGGGAATCAAATATAGCAAAATCACAAAGGCAGAGCTTGTCACTCTAATCAATGTCTTTCGTAAATCTGACTTGCTAAAATCGCCTCTGAGCAAACGCGGCAAAGGGAAATCCAAGAAACGATAACAATAACAACAACAAAAGACAGGCCAGAAGCACTGAATTTATTCAGCGTATCTAAATCTGTCTTTTCTACTAATTCAAACTCTCCACATCAAAATAAGCATAAAATGATATTCTTTCTTGCCTTAATTCCATTCCTTTGATAAAATTTTTGTAAACCATACCAAAGGAGGCAATTGAATGAATTCACCACAAACAATAAATGGACTTATGAGACATTTGCGAAATGATTGCAATGTTCAAATAAACGGAAGTAAACAAAAACAACAACTTATCAGTTATGGATATTATCACGGATATAAAGGTTACCGTTTTGTTAAAGATGCTAACCATCAATTACCTTATACCAATTTTAGTGAAGTTGTGGCTGTAATCGAATACGACAACAACTTAAAAGCCGCGTTATATTCCAATCTTATGTTTATAGAAACAGCTATTAAAAATATTGTATGTAATACATCTGTCGATCGTCTTCGTTATGGGACCTTTGATTACGTTTACAAGGAACGTATGAGTGACAATCCGTCTAATACTCGTTTACAGTTAAACCGCTTAAAGCTACGAAATAATGTGTACTCTAAACTCTCAAGCCGATATAGTGCTGAAGAAAAAAAAGATAATCAAATGGTTCGTCATTTTTATAATCGTGGTGAAGATGCTCCTTTATGGGTTATATTCGAAATCTTTTATTTAAGCGATCTTGCAAGTTTTTTTGAGTGCCTAAACACTTCAACTAGAGAAACAATTCTTAGTCAATTAAATATGTTCGATATCTCTATCGATACAAACCGTGAACTTTTATCTAATATCTTATACACAATAAAAGCTCTCAGAAATGCTGTAGCTCACAATAATATCATTTTCGATACCCGCTTCAAGGACAGAAAACTCAGTCATGTATTGAAGCGTTGGACGGAACACGAGACAGGAATCCAAAACATTACTCTATATTCTCTTATAGATTACATAATAATAATTTGTTGTCTACTAAAAAGAATTGATTTCAGTGGGTTAAGAGCCAAAGAACTATTACATCAATACAAGGCTCAAAATGTTTTATTGCAGAATTCTGTTGCTCCAAACATTTACAACATGATAATTTCACAAAATGTATCTGTAAAAATATCTGCTTTAGAAACATATTTAAATTCGTAATCCTAATACACCTAATAGTCCTTCTCAAAAAATTCTTGCATTTTTTGATTCAATGTTGTATATTATATATATTGATTGAGGTGTATGTTTTCGGACTGCACTGGGAGAGTCACTCTGTGGCTCTCTTTTTTGTTATAATCAGAAATTTTCATACTTGTTTCCTGATTACTCTCCAACCTAATTATATGAAAATTCTCTTGCAGTTATATTGCCACGTTTGCCGTACCCATCATTCAGTACATAGATAAAATAGAAAAGGCAGGCTCCAAACCCTTATAAATCAAGGTTTTTTCGCCTGTCAATAATATAACCCCTGCTCCCGTCGCAGAAATTAATAATGCCTTGTCCTCTCTAGTTTCATAAATTTTTCGAAGATTATTTATAAAACCAATCTGCATAGAGTTTGGTTGTAAACGATATACTTCTAAAGATGTAATTTCTGCTTGCTTCGCCAATTCTTTCTGCTTTTGAATAATTTTATTTTTTATGTAGATATTAGTGTAAGCTTCTATAAATTGTTCGAATGGTAGTGATTGCTGCGCATTCCATAAATTTTCAAATTCAGCAACAATGTTTTGCGTATATTCTCCCTGTTCTGTCGAAACAATTTTGGTATTCCACTCACGATTTGTTGTGAGTGCACTTAATGTCATATTGGAACTTCCAACAATAATTCGATACATTTCTTCCTTTTTAAAAATATACCCTTTCGTATGAAATCCTTCTTTAGAATTCTCGGTAATAAACATTTTTAATTGAATGTTTTTAAAATTTGCGAGGATACGAAGTGCTTTGGGATCGCTAAACATCAAGTAATCCGTTGTTAGAATTTTGCCGGATATCCCGCGTTGTTCTAGTTCTCTCAAAGTCTGAAGAAGCGGTGTAATCCCTCCCATAGTAATAAATGCAACGCTAATTGCAAATTCTTCGCATGACAAAAGTTCATCCTCGATGGATGAAATAACTTTTCTTCCTTCTCTATAATTATTTGATACAAACTGTGGCTTATAAGCCAAGTTTGAAGAAGTATTTTGATTAATAAAGGCTGTTGTTAAACCTTGTTTTAATTGAACAATTTTCTCTTGATTCATAATGTTCACCTTTTATCTTATAACATCCAAAATTCGTATATATCTTCTAATCATCTCATAAACCGGGCGCATATTTCCTAAAATACTATAGAATAGTGTCGCCAACTTTTTCAATCAGAGATATATCTACGCTTCTATTTCTTGTATCATAACTTGTAACATCTGCTCTTCATCTAGTTCATTCAAGTAGAACAAGTCTCCATCCTCAAATAGGTTCTTTTTCACCTCAGTTTCTGATAATGCATACTCTACCACAATCGCTTTTGCCCATGTCAATCCCGTAACCGTAAAACTCCCCTTCTCACTTGTCCGAAAGCATGTATAACCCAAAATATCAGGAATTCATTCATACTTTTCTTCAAATTTTTACTCTAATATCTTACGTCGTTCCTCAACCTGTCTTTTCATTTCCCTCGACATTATATTTGCTTAGACTTCCCTTTCCTCATTAACCTTTTAAACATATGCCATTATAGTACTTTTTATTGGACTCTACCTACTTTATATATATTAAAAGACAGATTGGCGATAGTAAACCAATCTGTCTTTCTAAAGGAAAAGGGACGATTCATCACCGCCCCCTGTAATTTCTATGTGTAATTCGATTTACTTATAAGAAATATTTAGTTTCCCATCTGCTTTGCCAACTTTTATTTACTGTTTTCTCAAATGCCCCTTTTACAAGGTTTTCTACGCTTTCCGTAATTATGCTTTTCCATTTTACCCAATTCCTCTTTGGGTAGAAACTTTTCAGTCTCATTGAAAGCAATTTCCTCTTATTTTGCTATGTTGGGTACTCTTTTATGCACACTGGGTAGAGTTTTTAGTTTTCTGAACTTTCTGTTTTTCACTCACGCTACCAAACTTTGCTATTTCTTCTTCAAATTTTGTTTCTGTCACATGAGTATATATATCAATCGTTGTACTGTAATGCTGATGTCCCATAAGCATTTGCACTACTTTAGCATCCATTCCTTTTTCAAAGCACCTGCTACAAAATGTATGTCGGATTGCATGAGGATAAAGGTCTTTGAACTCTATCGGTTCTCTGTTTTCCTTTACTGCTTCTATTGCTTCTTGAAAATTGATTGCTTTTACTACTTTCTTAATTTCTTTTTCTGCTACATTCCGAATAACCGGACTTCCTAAAGAAGTAGTAAACACCAAATCATCAAATTCTCCACTTGAACGCCAACGATTTCCATAGGCTTTTTTCTGCCTGTTCTGTTTTTCTTTTTGGGATAACAGAATTTCTTCTGTTTCTGCCATAAACGGAATACTTCTGTATGAATTATGTGTTTTAGGCTTTGTTAATCGCATGGTCTTTACTCCATTTTCATATTGACAGGATAAAGACCTTTGAATGTTGATACATTTCTTATTCCAGTCTATATCTTCCCATTTCAGACCACCAACTTCTCCAATTCGCATACCTGTCAGAAACATAATATAAAACATTTCTTTATACCAGTTATGCTCTACTTCCTGCAAAAATCTTGTTTGCTCTGCCATTGATAAGAACCGTCTTTCTGCTGTTTTATTTTCCCAGGGTACATTGATTTCAAAACATGGATTGATGTCTATAATACGATTATTCTTTGCAGACTCCAAACACTCCCGAACTCTGCCTAAAGCATCTCGCATACTAGAAGACGCTCTCCCTTGCTTATTCATATCGTTAATAACCCGCTGAATATCTAAGTTCCGTATATCCGCCACTTTCATATTCCCTATTGCTTTTCCAAATGTATTATAGTATTTGCTACGCATAGGGAACACGCTTGTTTCCTTGATGTTAGGAATTTTATAATTTGTAAACCATTCCTCAAACCATTCATTCAGCGTTATTTTCTGACGTTTCATATCAATATTATTTCTTGCTTCTTCTTTTGCCTTTTCAAACAATATTTTTAATTTCTTCAAGTCAATATCATACGAGTTAATGTCTATTCCGTTTATCTTTGCTCTTGCTTCGTATCTACCGTCCTTTCTTTGACGTAAACCTGTTCCTAATTCTTTTCCTTTTAAATCTTTACCCATAATCTCTACCCTTTCTATCAATCAAATGTCTTGATAAATAAAAAGGGAACTTCTGTGATTTTAACCATATACTACTATAAGTTCGCCTCCTTTTCAATCAGAACTTCAATAACTCTTTGTCTGTTGCTCTAGCCATGTGTCTAATAATCTTCTGTTCGCATACCACCGATACCCAATCTTCATGGAAAACGGACAGTTTCTGCTTTTCAATAGTTCTCTTGTCTTTGTTTCTCCAATTCCAAGATACTCACTTACCTCTTTTAAATTCAATAATGCTTTTTCTATACGATTATCCCCTTTCCTCTAATCTTCTTGCTTTTATGTAATCATCATACAACTGTTTCTGTGTAATATTCATTTCTCCATTTACTATGAGATTACCAATATAATCTCTCTGCTCTATCTTTCCAACCTCTGCAAACAGTTTCAAAGACGGAGCAACATACTTTTCTAACCATTCCCACACCTTTTGTAAACTTTTCTTCTGTGGTTGTATGGTAAGTTTAACCTTACCTATATCTTTCATCAGTTCCGCCCACGCTTGATAGGTTGGGTAAAGCCTTTTTCGTGTTGTCGTGCTGTCTGTCGGCTTTTCTAAAAATCGTATTTTGCTGTTCAATACTTCCATTGCCAGTCCTGCCACATCTCTATATTTCAATAATTCCTGTACTACACTTACTGCCATTTCCTGCCGAAATCTCAATTCATATCTGTTCCAATTTTCGTCTAATTCTATTCCATACTTTTTATTCTGCTCATATCCCTTTTCGTAAAATACCAATCTCAAATTACTGGCTGAACTGCCGAGATAAAGACTTCCACCTTTACTCTGAAATACTTCTTCTTTCAGTTCGCCCGAGTCGTGAAAATCTATCTCTCGTAACTTTGAAGAAAGCAATCCCTCTTTTGTCCTTATAATTAAATCGGGAATACTCAAATACGGTTTTCTGTCATCTATCGCCAAATCAATCCTAGGAAAATTGATGTGATACTGACAAACTCTGTTTAAAAAATCAAACCATGTTTCCTCATTGAGTTGTAAAAAATTCTCATAGTTGCGACAGCCTTTCCCACTCATTAAAATCTGAAAGCCTTGATACTGTGCGTTTCCTGTTGGCTTTAGCACTTTGATATTATCGAAGATTGCCACAACCTCATGTCCTGCAATCCCTTTTTCATAGCCTGTTACCGTCATAAGTTCCATAGGTATTCTCAACACATCTTCTATGACTGCTTCTAACGGAACTTCCTTAATGGTTATCTGACACCAATCTATCAAGGCACTTAATTCTTCTTTCTGCCGTATTACTCCCCTGTTAGTGTAGGGGAGTTCTGGAAGAAAACTTCCGTTTCTTTCTTCCAAATTTATCAAACCTCCTTATCTGCAATGGCGTTGCCATTGCCCTGCCCTCAACCTGCCGTTTGGTACGTCAGAACGAGGGCAGGAACTTTGACCGCCTACATAGTTTTGTTTGGAACAGGGCGGATACCCTTACAGGTAATCTTCTCCACTAATACAGGAAAGTTTCCTCTCTGCACATAAGGGGCATATACTGGTTCTTCCAGTTCCACCACCGCATAAGGCTCAATCTTTGGAAGTTCCGTTGTTTCCAATCGAATATCCACGCTGTTCCCAAGCCTCATGCTTCCAAGATGAAGTTTTAAGGCTTCCACTTCCTCTGTTTTCTTCTTACTGTCTTTATCATAGCGGTAACAGTTATCCGCACCCATGAAACGAAGTTCTCCAAAGGCTTCTTTTACTTGTTCTTTTGTTAATGTAATCTGCATACACGTTCCTTTCTCCCCGTTGAACCGATAGGTCAGTTTCTTATATTTTCATTTTCTTATTACGACGTCGTTTATTGTTCAGTTATTTCTGAACTTAATTGTATATTAGCACAGGCAAATTCATTTTGCAATACAAAGTTTAGCTTTTTATAAACTTTTTATTTTCTTTTTTCTGAGCTTGTGGTATAGTATCCTTAGACGATACGATATGAGAAGTTATAACGAGATATGGAAAGAGAGGGTTTTTCAGATGAATACAATCGCAGAACGGATTAAATTTGCCATGAGAGCAAAAAATAAAAAACAGGTAGATATAGTCAAAGATACAGGTATCAGCAAAGGAGCGTTCAGTTCCTATCTTTCGGGACAATACAATCCAAAAGCCGATAAAATGGAATTGATTGCCGACTCCTTAGATGTAGATTTGCGGTGGCTTTACGGACAAAATGTACCTATGGAACATACAAGCCAAAATGACAATGCCCTGCAATATGTCTTTTATAACAACTCCTGTTCCGAGTATCTTCTTGATAATTTAGACGATATATATATTGCCATGATGACGCAATATGCCGCCCTCATTCCACGCTTTTATGTTCTTGTTAATCGTGCTGGAAATGCAATGCACATATTACCTTTATTTTTGAAAGAGGATAGTTCCGAGTTCTACGAATGTCCGTCTGATTTCTTCTATTCCGACAGACATACTATTTTTACAAGAGTTTTTGAAAGCATACACATGGTATTAACAACCGCCACGATTTACTATTATGGAATTGATACAAAAACCTATGAACCGAAAGTTACCAAACTTTCCTACTCACAGGCTGACGACTGCTTTTATATCGACAATGAAGTACATGATTGTCACATAAAAGCATTTGAAAAAGAAGTGGTGAAAGAAGCACTTTATTTAAAACATAATGCCCAGTAACAGACAAGAGGACTTGCAAGGTTTCTGACCTTTCAAGTCCTCTGCTGTATCATGGTGCTGTTGGCTGTGTCCGTTCCGTCAAGGACTGCCCTACGGCGTATCGGCTTCGCCTTGTTCCTTGACCTCACTACGTTTCTCTTTTTCTTGACATTACAAAAGCCTGCACGAATTTTCTTCAATCCGACAGGCTCTCATTCTTTCACATGCTCTATCAATTCTTCTATTCCACAATCCAAGTAACTGCACAGTTTACAAATTAGTTGTGCGTCTAATCTCTGAAATTCATTTCTGCAATAACGATTAAAGTTAGACCTCGGTATATCCAATTCCTTACAAATGGTATTCTTACTAATTCCTTTTTCTTTCAGCAGTTCCTCTATGTGAAGTTCCAAATGTCCATACTTCATTGCCTCACCTCTACATAAAAGTATATTCAATAAATCTTTATGTAGTAATTCACTATATAGTGAGGTACTATATAGTTATCCCTATAACTATATAAAAATAGAGGTATATCAAAATGAAAAAGAAATTATTATTTGTCACTATTATTCTAGTCTTGCTTGCAGGTGTTCTCTATTACATTAGCTTGCCCGATTATCTTGTATTTAACAGTATGTCATTCAGCAATGGGGCTAATCGTGATACCGAATTGCAAGTTATCGTATATCAATACTGGAATACAGATGAAGTGGTAGCGGAAATCGAAGCAGAACATAACCAAATCAACGGAACTCCCACCACCCTTACAATCAATCTACACTGTTCTAAATGGTCTTTTCACAATGGATGTGAACCATTTTATAGCACTACTATCAATTATGATTGAAAAAGAAAAGCAGACAGTCCTATCAAAAACTGTCTGCTACAAACTGAAATTTGACTTGCCTATTTTCTTAAAATCTCATGTGGAGCTTCTATTTCATTTGCCAAGGTATGCTCTGTTAATTCTGACATCAATTTCAATTTTTTATTAATCAATGGTCGCATACAATTAGGAACATGTTCCTGATGCGCTCTGTGGATTGCTACACATTCCTTACAGTTTCCGTGATAACGACAGGCTTTCAGGCAAGGACAGTGATCTTTGTCTTTATACTCCTTACGAAATTCCGCTGCAAATTCTTCTTGCAGTCTCAGCCCCTCGACACGGTTTCCCTTATGAAATTCTACCATTGCATCCAGTTCTTTCTGGTTCCCTTCAATCTTCATGTTATTATAGCGCCTCCATTTCAACTATTCCTCATTTTCTGATAAATTCTAATTTGTTTATTTCTTTCATTCTAACACATTTCCTAGTCTTTAACATTATTTTCCAAAAATTTAAGGGTATATTGCAAAATACAATACACCCTCATCACTCACAGCGTTCCCTTTCTATTTTAAACAACAAGCAAATTCCTCATTAAGAGGTTGGGTAAATTTCTTTACCCAATACCCTACCCAATCTGTACCCAAAATAGCATGATATTTTGTGAGATTTTACAGTAGTTTATAACACTTGTCAAAATAGTCAGAAACCGCTTAAATACGCTATTTAATTCGATTTTTACCAGTCTTACGATTGATAAATTAGTTTCCCATCTGTGCAGCCACTTCAGCAGCAAAGTCTTCGTTTTTCTTCTCTAATCCTTCTCCAGTTTCGAAACGAACGAATTTCTTAACTGTTACGTTAGCACCATTTTCTTTTGCTACTTTTTCTACATATTTAGCAACAGATAAGTCACCATCCTGTACGTATGCCTGATCTAATAAGCAGATTTCTTTTAATTCTTTGTTGAGACGTCCGATGATCATCTTTTCGATGATGTTGTCTGGCTTCTCTGGGTTTTCTGTCTTAGCCTGAGCTAATAAGATTTCTTTTTCGTGCTCTAAGTATTCTGCAGATACTTCATCGCGTGAAACGTATTTTGGAGACATAGCTGCTACCTGCATTGCTACGTTCTTTAAGCAAGCTTTGATCTCGTCGTTGATTACGTCTGTCTCAGCTTCTACTAAAACACCGATTCTTCCGCCACCGTGGATGTAAGGTACTACACATCCGTCTGTAACTACTTTTTCAAATCTTCTGATGCTTAAGTTTTCTCCGATAACAGCGATTTTCTCTGTCAAAGCATCTTTTACAGTCTTTGTGTTGTCTGCTAACCATGCTTCGCTTAAGAAAGCATCCATATCAGCTGCTTCTGTTGCTACTGCCTGATTTGCAACTTCTTCTACATATGCCTGGAAGTCAGCATTCTTAGCAACGAAGTCTGTCTCAGAGTTTACTTCTACGATTGCTGCTACTTTGTCATCTTTTACAACAGCTTTTACAAGACCTTCTGCTGCAATTCTTCCTGCTTTCTTGTCAGCTTTTGCCTGTCCGTTCTTTCTTAAGTATTCTACTGCTTCGTCCATGTTTCCGTTTGTTTCATTAAGAGCTTTTTTGCAGTCCATCATTCCTGCACCTGTCATCTCTCTTAATTCTTTTACCATACTAGCTGTGATTGCCATGATCATTTCCTCCATTGATAATAGTTTCTTTAAAAAAATGCTTCAACCTGTATTCAGGCTGAAGCATTTAGTTCCAATCTTAAGCTTCTTCTGTTACTTCTTCAGCTGCTTCTTCTGTTACTTCTTCAAAAATTTCTTCTTCTCCTGTAACACCCTGGTTTGCTTCGATTACAGCGTCTGCCATTTTAGCAACGATTAACTTAACTGCTCTGATTGCATCATCGTTTCCTGGAATTACATAGTCTAATTCTTCTGGATCACAGTTTGTATCTGCGATACCGATCAACGGAATTCCAAGTGTGTGTGCTTCCTGAACACAGATTCTTTCTTTCTTAGGGTCTACGATAAAGATTGCATCTGGAGCTTTCTTCATATCTTTGATTCCGCCTAAGTTCTTTTCAAGTTTCTCCCACTCTTTTTTGATTGCGATAACTTCTTTCTTAGGTAATACGTCGAATGTTCCGTCTTCTGCCATTCTTTCGATATCTTTTAAGCGTGCGATTCTGCTCTGGATTGTCTTGAAGTTTGTGAGCATTCCACCTAACCATCTCTCGTTTACATAGAACATTCCGCAACGTTCTGCTTCAGATTTGATTGCATCCTGTGCCTGTTTCTTTGTTCCAACGAAAAGGATTGTTCCTCCTTCTGCTGCGATGTCAGAGATTGCTTTGTAAGCTTCATCTACTTTTCCAACTGATTTCTGTAAGTCGATGATGTAGATTCCGTTTCTCTCTGTGTAGATGTACTCTGCCATTTTAGGGTTCCATCTTCTTGTCTGATGTCCAAAGTGAACACCTGCTTCTAATAACTGTTTCATTGAAATAACGCTCATGATTTTTCCTCCATTGGTTTTTACTCTTCCGCATATTTCCTGTACTCTGCAACCGTTTCTTCTATATATAATGCGGTCCTGATCTTATCTGGCTGTCATCTTTCTCTCAAATGAAATACAGATGAAAGTCCTATTCAGAATCCATTGAAGAATATTGGCACCGGCAGAGATTGCCATATGCGTGTTTTTTACGACCGTTTAAGTATAGCATAGCAAATCTATGGATTGCAAGTACTTTATCATACTTTTTTACAGTTTTCGCATTTTCTATGACTGTGTCGTACTTCCGAAACCACCGTTTCTCACACTTGTCACATCATCGTCAACTGTGATTCCATATTCCACAAAGATTCCCTGCATAAATCCTGTTCCTTCTGGAATCTCAACGGTTTTATTTTCATTTGTATCATTTGTAATCTTTGCGAAAATATGTCCCTCATTATCAGAGTAAAAGTAATCGCTGTCAATAATTCCAACCGTATTATTTAATTGCAGACGATATTTGAATCCAAGACCGCTTCTCGGGTAACATTTTAGAACCCAATTTTCTTCCATCTCCACACGGATTCCTGTAGGAACTTTCACAGTTTCCCCTGGTTTCATTGTCAATGTCACCGGTGCATAGAAATCATATCCTGCCGATCCTGAAGTAGCACGCTTTGGAAGTTTGATATGATCGTAAATCGTCTTGATTTCTTCTGCATTGGTAGCACCAAAAGTATCGATCCATCCTTCTGTAAACTGCTCGTAACTTACTTTCTGAAATTTTGCAATTCGTTTCATTTGTTTTCTCCCGTTTCTATTTTCTCTCTTGTTGTTTCTTCTTTCTGTTTCTGTATTCCGAAACAGGTAGCCGGTTCCTCCATGCTGAAAATCATAAGAAGTCCCGGCTAATCTATCGTTTTCTTTCCCTGTCTTTCTGCCGGCCAAACTTACATTTTCGCCGACAAAAATGAAATTTTAGGAATCGTGCAAGATCACTTTCTCTTGGCGAAGAGACTCCTGTACATCGATGACTCTCTGATTTGCGCTTCCCTTCCAGTGAAGACTTACATCTTTTTTATCACACTCGAATTCGCCATCTACAAGCACATCGAGATATTTCACAATCTCCGTGTTTTTAATTTCCTCCCAGAGAGAACCTGTGTAAAGCCAGATTGTCTTTTGTGGAAATTTCTCTCGGATTTCTTTTGCCAGTTCTTTGACATCATAAGCATTTCTGACATGAAGCGGATCTCCTCCGCTAAATGTGATTCCACTGATATAATCTTTGGAAAGTTCCTCAAAAATCTCTTCTTTTGCTGCCTGATCAAAATCCAATCCCCCGTTCGGATCCCATGTGATCGGGTTGTGGCATTCTTTGCAGCAGTGAGAGCAGCCTGCCACCCACAATACGACACGAAGTCCATCCCCGTTTAGCATATCGTCTTTTGTTATGTTGTGATATCGCATCTTACATACTCTTCCTTTCTGCGATTTCCGCCATCTTTGCATCGTTCAGACGTGTATCTCCTTTGACTCTTGAATAAGAAAGGTATCCATTCATCCGGTCGATCTTCGTCAGATTTTTGCTTCCGCATACCGGGCAGACATCCATCGCAAGTTCTTCGTGTCCGCAATCGTCGCAGTACGCCAGAGACAGATTGACCCCTTCATAAAGCCCCATATCCATCGCGCGGCGCACAAGGGCTTTGATTGCTTCTTTATTGTAGTTGATCGGATATTTCACATACTGGATTTTTCCTCCGTTGCTGAGTTCCCAGAAACGATACTCCAGATCCTGCTTTTCAATCGGTGTGATGTCTTCTGTCACATGACAGTGGAATCCATTGCTGACATATTCACGGTCAGATACGTTTTCTACGATTCCGTATTTCTTGCGGAACTGCTTTACCTGAAGCCCGCAGAGATTTTCTGCCGGTGTCGCATAGATTGCATACAGATGTCCATCTTCTTCTTTAAATTCGTTGACACGCTTGTTGATGTACTCTAATACTTCCAGTGCAAATGCGCCGTCTTCCACAAGTGATTTTTTATTATGAAGCTGCTGAAGCTCATTGAATGCTGTAATTCCAAAGGAAGCAGTCGCTGATTTTAAGAGAGGCTTGATCTTGTCGTGCAGACCAAGATTTCCACCGTAAAATCCACCTTCACAGTATGCAAGCGGATTTGTCGATGCTTTCATCTCTCCAAGATACTCATATGTACGAATATGGAGCTTCCGGATCAGGTTTAAGTAGTAATCAAGTACTTCATAGAAATCTTTGTTCTCTTGTTTTGCCTTTGCATAGATCATTGGCAAGTGAAGACTTACTGCGCCAATGTTAAATCTTCCGACAAATACCGGCGTATCTGTCTCATCTTTTGGATACATACCACCCTTTTCGTACCATGGGGATAAAAATGCACGGCATCCCATCGGGCTGATGATTTTACCATACTGCTTATACATACTTGCGATGTAGCCTTTTCCAGTCAGACTCAGCCAGTCCGGATACATTGTCTTTCTTGAACATTCAATTCCTGCTTCAAATACATCTTCCAGTTCTTTTCCCGGTCCATGCAGGTTCTCATCATAGAGGAATACGATTTTCGGGAACAATACCGGCTTTTTATGACCTTCTTTTCCCTGTCCGTTCATTCTGACTTTCAGCATCGTGATCGTGACAAGCTTTGCAAAACGGCTTCTTCCGGTTCCTGCTGTCACTGTAATAAACGGATAATCTCCTCTGCTGGAAGATACGGAGTTAAATTTGTATTCCCACCCCTGGAATCCCTGCTCCATCTCTTTTTCCAGATCTTTCCATGCGACCTCTTCTGCCTTCTCCCGCTCGATTCCAAGTCCCAGATATTTCTCCACATGGTTATGGAATGATTTCTCTGCAAACGGCTCTAAGATATCATCTACACTTGGCACAGTGAATCCACCGTACTGCTGGCTTGCTGCACTTAGAACAATATCTCCGATCACATCGAATGCTGTATCCAGTGTCTTCGGCTCATTGTACCAGAGATTTCCCATCTCAAATCCCCCGCTCAGCACGTTCTTTACATCGAACAGACAGCAGTTCATTGTATCGCGTCTCGCGGACATGTCGTGGATATAGATGTATCCATCTCTGCATGCCTGAATCTCTTCTGTTGTCAGGAAAAACTTCTTGTAAAGCTCCTTATTCAGTTCATTGAAAATCAGACTGCGCTTTGTAGATACGAGCGCACTGTCTGTATTACTGTTCTCCTTATCACCGATGTACATAATTGACTGACTCTTTTTGTACACCTCGTCAAGCATCTGCACAAAGTCCTGCTTATAGTTGCGGTAATCACGATAGCTCTTTGCCACAAGCGGATTCACTTTCTCCAATGCACCTTCTACGATGTTGTGCATCTCGGCAATCCGGACTTCTTCCACTCCCATATCCCTTACTTTCTCTTCCACAAATTTACAGATAAATTCAAGCTCTGCATCTGTAAATTGGATCAATGCACGATAAGCTGATTTATTGACTGCGACTACTACTTTCTGTACATTAAACTCTTCTGAAGTCCCGTCTTTCTTGATTACTTTCACCATACTACACTTGCTTCCTTTCCCCATTATTTCATCTATATTTAGTGTTTTATTATCTTTTAGCAAACTAGATAATGTGTCTGCACGAACAATATTACCACTTCCTGCAAGCACCGTCAACAAGAACTGCGCGAAAATATTATACAAAAATCTTCGTTTCCGTTCTTCTAAATTTTGTGAAAAATAAGGATGGACATTGCTGTTCCATCCTTATGTTCTCTCTTCTATTTTAGTTGCCGCACTCAATGCTGATTTCATTAAACAACTTTAAAATTTCTTCCACACTTGTCTGCTGCTTTTCTTTGCCTGACCGATCCATTATGATCTCTCCCTGATGCATCATCAAGAGCCGATTCCCATACTCTACAGCATAGCGAAGATTGTGTGTCACCATGATCGCTGTCAATTGTTTCTTTTTCACAATTTCATCTGTCAGCTCCATGATCCGCTCTGCCGTCTTTGGATCCAGCGCCGCTGTATGTTCATCGAGAATCAGAAGATCCACCGGTGTCATCGTAGCCATCAAAAGAGCCATTGCCTGTCTTTGTCCGCCGGACAATGCTCCCACTTTTGTCTCCAACTTTTCTTCCAGACCAAGTCTTAAGGAAGATAATAGTTCCCGATAATAGGAAATCTGTTTTTTGTTGATTCCTCTTGCAAATCCATAACGTTTTCCTTTGTGATCCGCTATCGCCATGTTTTCAAGAATCGTCATCCCCGGGCAAGTACCAAATGCAGGATTCTGATACACTCTTCCAATCTTCTGATTTCTCCTATACTCCTTTTCCTTTGTGATGTCTTTCCCGTTCATGCAGATTTGCCCTGCTTCCGGCAGGATACTGCCACAGATCAGATTTAGAAGAGAGGTTTTCCCTGACCCATTACTTCCAATCACAGAAACAAAATCCCCCCGATCTATTTTCATTCCAAAATCTTCAAATAAACACATTTCATGAACCGTCCCAGGATTATAGTATTTATAAATATGATTTAATTCAAGCATTTCCTTTCACCTTCCTTTTTCTCTCCGTACTGATCAACAAAATCACAAGAAACAGCACTGCTGTGATCAATTTCATGTCTCTTGGTTCAAAGTTTTTAATTGCAATACCGACACACAACTTGTAAATCACCGCTCCGAAAAAGACAGTGGTAGTTGTTTTCAGAAAGGAAAGCTTACGAAACAGGCTCGTTCCGATGATCACACTGGCAAGCCCGATGACCATCGCCCCAGTTCCCATAGAAATTTCAAAAACCCTCTCCTCCTGACAGAATACACATCCCGCAAGTGCCACAAGACCATTGGCAATCGCAAGTCCGATGATTTTCACATTTCCTGCATCTTTTGCAAGAGAAGTGACTAACTTGTCGTTGTCACCTGCCGCCCGCAGAAGAAATCCTGACTTTGTTCCCAAATAAAGATCCAACAATAATTTTGCCCCAACCGCAATAACAAAGATCAGTGCCAGTGTGGCATAGTTTCTAAATGTTCCCGGAAACATCCTATCGATCAGATCATTTTTAAAAATGGTTTTCTGAGAAAACAGTGGGACATTTGCAGTCCCGGCAATCCGTAAGTTTACCGTCCACAGAGCTGTCATCATAATGATCCCAGCCAGAAGATCTCTGACCTTTCCTTTCACATGAATCAATCCAGTGAGCATTCCTGCCAGCGCTCCTGCCAGAAATGCCAGAAGCAGTGCCAGAAATGGGGACATTCCCTTTGTGATCAGCGCAGCTCCTACCGCTCCGCCGAGCGGAAAACTTCCATCTACAGTTAAGTCTGGAAAATCCAGTATTTTATAAGTAATATAGACACCAAGAGCAAGTATTCCATAGATGAAACCCTGCTCCATTGTTGTTATGATCAAGCTCATTTTCCTGCCTTCCTTTCCTCATATCCTTTATTCGCATATCTCAGCGTTTTCCAAAAGTTCCTCTCCAAAAGAGATCCCCAGTTGTTCTGCCACTGCAGTATTCAAATAAAGATTTCCTCCTGAAATCTCTTCATATTCCAATTCCGATGCCTTTGCCTCTCCTGTCAGTATCTTTGCTGCCATTTTCCCAGTCTGCTTTCCAAGTTCCACATAGTCAAGTCCTTCTGCCGCCAGACATCCAAGCTTGACCTGCTCAATTTCGCTTCCAAATACTGGAATCTCTGCTTCTTTTGCTCGTTCAAGAATCGTCGGAAGGGAATTTACTACCGTGTTATCTGTCAGATTAGTCAGACAATCTACCTTTCCTACTAATGCTTCTGCTGCCATCGCAATTTCCGATGTATTGCTGACACCTGCTGTCACAATCTCAAATCCATAATCTTCTGCATAGTTTTCATATACCCGAATTGCGGACAAAGAGTTTACTTCGCTTGTCGTATAGAGAATCCCGATTTTTTTCGCTTCTGGAAGAATCTGACGAATCATTTCAAGCTGATCCTTGATCGGAAGTCTGTCACTTGTCCCGGTCACTTCCCCTGCCGGCTTTTTATCTTTTCCTGCCAACTCTGCCGTTTCTGGATCTGTCACCGCCGTATAGATGACTGGAATCTCTGTATCCATCGCCGCATTAAATGCAGTCTGTGCACTTGGGGTTGCGATTGCACAGATCAGATCCATCTGATCTGCCACAAACCGATCCGCAATCTGACTTGCAGTGCCCATATCCGCCGCTGCATTTTTCACTTCGATGTTTAGATTTTTCCCTTCTTCCAACCCTTCTTCTTTTAATCCTTCCAAAAACCCTTCCCTGCAGTTATCAAGAGAGGCATGCTCCGCAAACTGTGAAATACCGATACGATAGATTTGCTCTCCTTGCTCGTTCTTTGCTTCCTGCTTGCTTCCACAGCCTGTGATCGCTGCAATCGCTAGCACAGCTGCCAGACTTCCTGTTAATTTTCCTACCTTCTTACTCATTCTTCTCATCATCTTTCTCTGCTCCTTTTCCTTTTTTAATTATGCTGATATCCACTTGCCAGGCAGATAACTATGATGTTAGCAAAGATTAGACAATTCGGATTGTGAGCACTTCGAGGCTTCGCCTCTCAGTCGCGGGCAGCCCGCGAATATTTTTCCAGGAACGCTCTCTTTTGTGCGAGCACAACGAGCGCCTTCCTATGCTTCACATTTCGCAATGGGATCGTGAGCACTTCGAGGCTTCGCCTCTCAGTCGCGGGCAGCCCGCGAATATTTTTCCAGTAATGCTCTCTTTTGTGCAAGCACAACGAGCGCCTTCCTGGAAAAATGCTCACGATCCTTGCCAACACGAAAAAAACCGCCTCAAGCTCTTGCTTGAGACGGTAATAATAGGTATTATTATCGCGGTACCACTCAAATTGACACGTACTGTCCTCTTTCTCATGTACTAACATACACTCCTGATTGATAACGGGTTCGGTTCCCGACGTACCATACTCTCCTACTGATTTCAGGCCGCCCTCGAAAGTCCATTCAATCATCAACTTCATATGGCAATCGCACCTCCTGCCACTCTCTGGGATGTCGTTTGATAACCTACTCCTCTTTCTCAACGGTTTAAAAAGTTATTTTTTATTAATTTATTACAGAAATATAAATTTGTCAATACTTTTTACATCTTTTCAAAACATTTTTATTTTTCTGTCTAAAGCAATTCCAAAAGGAACTTCTCTACCTTCCGTCCTTATAATTAAAATCTGACAAAGAGATATCCTTCTGTTTCTTCACGGTTTCTACGGATCGTTCTAGGTTCTCCTGCATCTGACTCGCGTAGTTTTTCAATTCTTTTTTGTAAATCTCTTTTCCAGAAAAAATAGAAGAGGCAATGTCACCAAAATCCGGAACAACCGGCTGGATCATACTGTAAACCAGCTCGATATTGCCGTTTTCTGCCACCGGATTCGGAACAGCAATGCTCTGTTCCATCGCATATTGATAATAACGTCTCATATGTTCATTCTCAATATCTTTTTCTCCGAGATCCCCTCGCACAGACACAAATCCTCCCTGCGCCATCAGTTTTTTCTGATATTCATAAGAATAGAGATATTTTAAATATTCTGCCGCAACATCCGGGTGTTTACTGTTCGCTGAAATTCCCATCCATCCCTTTGTAAATGGACGCAGTAGTTTCCCATCCGGAAGTTTTTCATTCACCGGAACTTTCATCACTCCGAAATCCAAATCCGGATTATCCTTCTCCCAAACTGGAATGCACCATGCTCCCTGCACAAGAAATGCTGCCTTGCCTTCTCCAAACAGCTTTCTTGCCTCCGGCGCTGTCAACGATGCTGTATCCGGATGAAAACATCCTTTTTCATACAATTCTTGATAGAGGTCAAACGCTTGAACCACTTCAGAATCTGCAAATGTTGTCTGCTCTTCCTGTAAAAATACTTGTCCTGCCGGTCCTAATTTTGCTCCTCCTACTTCTGAAAATGCACGAAGCTCAATATCCATACGGTTTTTCTGTGCACCGCTTGCAACCATGCCGTAATACTTGCCATCTCCATTTTCCGTAACCTGCTCGCAGACTTGTCGAAACTCCTCCCAGGTTACTTTCTCCGGATCAATCTCTGCTCCCACTTCTTCCAAGAGAGCCCGGTTATAAAATAAAAGTGCACTCGGAATGTCTACCGCTTCTGGAAGAAGATAGACATCTTCCCCTTTCATTGTAACATTTTCACATAGAAATTCCGGCTGGATCTGCGCAAAGAAATCTTCTTCCAAATATAGATTCATCGGAAGAAACCATCCCTCACTGACTGCCGTGGAAAACGTAACCGTAGACGGTAATGGAAATAAGTCCGGAGCATCTCCTGCCCGAATTCCGGACAGCATCGTTTCATTAAACTGCGCCTGTGTCAGCGTCGTATAATTTACAGTGACATTTGGATGATCCTTCATAAACTGCTCATTCAATTTTTCTCTGGCATCTTTCGTACTGTCACTCCAGTCGACGATATTCAATACGACTTTTTCATCTTCCGGTGTCTTAATTTTTTCAAACTCTGCTTTCTGACTGCTGCTCCCCGCTTCCGGACTTACGACTTTTACTCCACCACAGCCAGTCATACCTATCAATGCTCCTGCCAACAGCACTGCAATTCTTTTTCTCATATGGCATCCCTTTCTTTCCGCTATTCTTTGACTGCCCCTGAAATTCCCTGGATAAAATATTTTTGGAATGTTACAAATAACAATAGCATCGGAAGAATGGTAATACAAGCTCCCGCTGCAATACTTCCCCACTCCACAATATTTTCTCCCTGGAAAGAATACAGACCGACAGAAAGTGTACGGATTTTCGGCTGATTCACAGACAAAATAAGTGGATACAGGAAAGAGTTCCATGTCCAGATTGATTGCGTGATCACTACGGTTCCGATCACCGGTCCCGCAAGCGGAAACATGATTCGGAAAAACACATCAAATTCACTCGCCCCTTCCAGCACTGCAGATTCTTCCAGCGCTTTTGGGATCGACTGAAAGAATTTTGAAAACAACAAAATAAAAATTACATGTCCACCACCGACTTCTGCCAAAATCAGCCCAATCAAAGAACTCTCGCAATGGAGCATCCGCAAAATCTGATACACCGGGATTGTAAAAAAGATTGTCGGGATTCCCATAGAAATCATCATCACCGTATAAATAATCTTTTTTGCCCGGAACTCAAAACAGCCCATAATATATCCCGCAAGCGCTGTAACTGCAAGAATCACAACAACCGAAACAACCGTCACAATCACAGTGTTCAGAAAATATCGGGAAAATTCCGCCTGCTCCCATGCATTTTGAAAATTTTGAAAGGTAGCACGATTGTCTGCAAACAACTCCAAAAAGGAATTCGTATTTTTACTGCTGAATGCGATCAACAACATCAGCAGGAATGGTGCAAGCCAGATTGCTGTGCTTACAAATAATAAAATTTTCTTTAACATGCCTCTTTTCCTTCTTTCCACTTCTTTTGAAAGAATCGTATCAATCCACTGCACAAAATCAAAAATACAAGACACATCACGACTGCCGCACTTGCATAACTAAGTCTCGGCGCTCCAAACGAACTGGAAAATGCTGTCCTGTAAATATAAGTCGATATCATATCTGTCGAAAAATAAGGGCCTCCACTCGTCAATGTCTGTATGATATCAAACATTTTCAAGGCATTTAAAAATGCCACGGAAGTAACCGTAAAGATGACCGGCTTCATTGTCGGGATCAAAATGTAGCGGACAAACGCCGGTTCACTGGCTCCATCTACCTTAGATGCTTCAATTACTGCCGGAGATACCATCTGAAATCCTGCCATCCAGTAAATAAATAATGTCCCTGTCTCTTTCCATACAGATACAAGGATAATCATTAAAAATGCCCACTTAGGTTCTGTCAGCCATTCAATCTTCTCAAGACCAACACCGCTGATGACCGTATTGACAAATCCATCATAGCTGAAAATACTTTTCATCAGAATACCAATCGTAGCAGAAGTTGCTACGATTGGCATGATAAATACTAGGCGGACCATTTTTTTCTTTTTAAATGTATTATACTCTACAAGATAAGCAAGGAAGAACGATACTGTTACCTGAAAAAAAGTTCCTGCCACTGCATACAATACACTGTTTTTCACTGCGTTCCAAAACAAACCATCTCCCAGGACTTCTACATAATTGTCCAGCCCTACAAAATTTGCCGTTTTTGTAATTCCATTCCAATTCAACATGGAATAAAACAGATTTAGGAGCAATGGATATAACTGAAATACTGCATACAGAAAAAGTAGTGGCAGCAAAAATGTTACAATGATTTTTTTATGGTCTCTTTTCATATTCGCTCACCTTATCACAAAAGGACTTTTGTCCTTTTACAACTTGAATCCTGCATAATTCTTGGCTACCTCGATGACACGGTACACATCCAGGTTTTGTTGGAATGCCATTTCATTTCTGCGAATGAAGTCAAGTACATCTCTCCACATACGCTGTGCTTCTGTATGTTTTCCTGCACTGATCAAACGGAGTGCCTCTGCCATCTTCATCGCATATTCTCTGTGGTATCCTAACTGTTTCCACTCCTGCTTTTGAAGACCATCTCTTTTGGCTATATTTGCCTCGATCACCGGAAGCATCTCCTCTGCGAGATTTACACACACTTCATATCTTGCTGACAGAACTGGATTTAATCTCTCACCGATTGCGTTGAAATAATCGCAGGAAGAATATGCAGAAAGATTTTCCAGATAAGTGATCACTTCTTTCCAATTTTCTCCGTACATGCTGCTGAAGTATTCTTCCTTGAGCTCTTCGTAATCGCGTGTATTGTTCCAGAGCATCTGTCCCATAACATAGTTCGGGAAGTTATGCGGAAATCCTGCCCGAAGTTCCTGACAGCTGATATATCCGTTTAACTGCAAGTTTTTCAGGAAATGAATATCGCGGTAGATCACATGACTGATCTTCATGTAACCAAGGTCTCCATAATGTGCTCTTCCAAGCGGATAATCATATACAAAGCTGTCTCCGTCAAACATCTTCTTCCATGCAAAAAGATAAGAAAGATTCTCTTCCAATGAATTCGGAAGCACAATCTGATTTCTTACATATGCCTTCGGTTCCGGAACATCTGTTTCGTAATTGACATCTTCATAACTCATTTCAAATGTACGCGTGATCGGCGCAAACATCATTGTAAATCTCTCTGGATTTTTGAGTTTTTCTTTCTCTGGCGCAAACAACAGTTCATGGTACAACAAGAAACAAATCTTTGTATCCAGACCTTCTTTCGTCAGCGCTTCATCCAGCTGATTTAAAATGCGGACATACTGATCTGATGGAAGATCCTTTTGACAGTGCTCACATTCACAGATATTATTTCTCGCATCGGAAAGCCATACATGCAGATAATCTACATCTCTTCTTTCTTTTGCATAATTGACGATCAGTTCTACCATCTTGTTTCCGACTTCCGGATTTGCAAAGTCAAGACTTGTCAAGATCGGCGCTGTATCAAACAGCTCTCTTTTTCCATTTAATTCTGCCACAAGATGTTTTTTCTCTTCCGGAAGGGTAAGACCTGATTCCCATCCATACTTTGAAGAATATCCGAGCACTTCCCCAGTCCATCCATGACCTACACGATGATGCACAATTCCTCTGACCTTCATCTCCTGATCGATCCGATCGCTCATCTCCTGAGCAATTTCTGTATTGAACGGTTCTTTTTCTGCATATGGATTAAATTCATGTTCATACCATCTCTTAAAGAATGAGTATGGATTTTCAAACTGGATAAAGAACGTATTCATTCCAATCTTCGGAAGCCAGTCGATAAAATCTCTCAGATTCTCATAAGAATCTGCTCCTTCAATGCAGACTCCTCTGTGTCGGAAACTTGCTGTCTCCTCAATAGAGATTTCCTTTTCTGCCCAGTCGTTTTCGGAAAGAACTTGGAAGAATTCATTCTTTCTGCCCGGACGAAGATATCTCACGCCAAATTCATGGAAAAGACGATACACGGCAATCAGTACTCCCACTTGAGAATCTGCCTGAATCTTCCCCTTTCCTCCGTGGAGTTCGATACAGATATGATCCATATCTGTATCTTCTTTTTCCACGATCACTTTCAGATCTGCATCTTGCTCGGATGCTTTTTCTGCCTGCATTTGTAATACTGCCTCAAAATAATGCTGCATCTCTGCATGCAGAAATTCCTGCTCTTCTGTCTGATACCAAATTTTTATACTCATTAGTTTGCACCTTCTTTTTCTTTCAATAAGTTTCTCTTATCTGCCGCTTTGAAGAACGGGTAATAGATAACAAAGGACACAATCACAAGCACGATCTGTAATACCGCACCTCTCCAGCTTCCTGTCGCTAAAAATCCTCCGATGATCGGTGGTGTTGTCCAAGGAAGTGTTACACCTGTTGTATAAGGAACAAGGTTTGTCAGCATCGCTACATATGTAATTACTGCATTGACAACTGGTGTCAGTACAAACGGAATCAACATGATTGGGTTTAATACTGTTGGGAAGGTAAATAAAATTGCTGTGTTAATATTAAATAACGCTGGAATACCAGATACTTTTCCAAGTGTTTTGTATTCTTTGCTCTTGCTAAAAAACATCAGGCAAAGTGCCAGACCGATTGTCGCACCGCCCCCTCCAATATACACAAACAGATCCATAAACGGCGCTGTTACGATATTTGGAAGAACTTCTCCTGCTGCCTGAGCGATACGGTTTGCATCTGCATACTGGATCCAAAGAGGATTCATAACTGCTCCGACTACCTGTCCACCATTGACACCACAGAACCAGAACAGAGAATTTAATAATACTGCAACGAATGTTCCCGGCAATGTACTTGCAATCAATCCTAATGGTTTTCCTACTACAATAGAAAGAATTGCATTTAAACTTCCAAGTCCTGTCGCTTCAATTACTTTTAATACAACTGCAAAAAATGTTAAAATTACGATTCCCGGAATCAATGCAGAAAATGATTTACTTACTACATCCGGAACACCTGCCGGCATTTTAATCGCAATATTCTTTTGGATAAACCAGCGATAAATTTCCGCTGAGATCATAGCTACAACAATTGCTGCAAAAATTCCTTTTCCACCTAACATCCCATAAGGAATTCCAAGTGCTCCGTCTTCTGCTGCCAATGGCGGTGTCATCAGAAGAAATGCTCCCAACGAAATTACACCTGCTGACGGACCGTCAGTTCCATACGATTCTGACAGACGATACGCGATTCCAAATGCTGTTACAAGCGCCATCAAGCCGAATGAGTTATTTGCCATCGTGTTTAAAAGAACATCCAGATTCCAATGAGAATGCAGCCATGCGATCCATGCCTGTATCGGGAAATCTTTTATCAAAACAAAGAATGATCCCAATAATACCAATGGCATTGCCATCATAATTCCCTCTCTCAGAGCTTTTAAATGTCTCTGTTTTCCAATCCGCTCTCCGAGCGGAGCGAGTTTTCCCTCTAAAAATGCTAAAATACGATTCATAGCAACCTCCGTTTTTATTTATTTTTTATAAATATATATTATACTATTCGACAGCATTTGTAAAGTTTTATTTTATTTTTTATAAATAAAATTCTTTTTTTGTCTAATTTACCACGAAATTAGCATTTTTATCCACTCTTTTTTTAGATTACAGTGATTTCTTATGGCAAAAACTTCCTTTGCGTGATAAAATAGAAACAAATCACATCGATATGACAGTCATTTTATCTTACTTATTTATTTTCGATAAAGAAAGGATTGTATTTTATTTATGTATAAAAAGAAATCAGATGTTTACAGTCAGCATGTCTCTTCTGTTTTGGAATTTATTTACCGAAAACAGAAAACCTCACGAATCGAAATCGCTAACGCAACCGGTCTGACTCCCGCGTTGATGACAGAGATTACCGGAGACCTTAAAAGCCAGAATTTAATCATCGAAATCGGTGACGAGATCAGCAACGCAACCGGCTCCGGCAGAAAGCGGAAGCTTCTTACTTTAAATGCTTCTGCAGGATATCTGATCGGGATTGAACTAAATATGAGAGGAATCTTTTTCGTGATAACAGATCTCTCTGGAAAGGTGATCACAGAAGCTCACGAAACTTTTTCGTCCTACGATGTCAATAATATCAATTCAGAAATTGTTCTACAGTTGAATCTGTTGCTCAAAAAAGTGGATCCTTCGAAAATATTCGGAGCGGGGATTGCCATTCCAGGACATTTCGATTATGACTCACAGACGATCATCTCCAACAATCCTCTTTGGAAAGCGTTTAATTTAAAAGAAATTTCAGTATATTTTCCATTCCCATTCATCGTCAACAACAATGTAGAATGTATGTCTCTCGGAGAATATCTGTTTCAAGCTAAAAATTCTCCGGACAAGTTTTTGTTCTATCATATCGGTCATGGTCTGTTTTGCTCTTTTTTCAATGCAGAGCAGTTGGGGATCAAAAACAACTATTATATTGGTGAAGTCGGTCACACGGTTGTAGATATCAATGGTCCTCTCTGTGAATGTGGCAAACGCGGATGCCTTCAGACTTATATTTCCGAATCATGGCTGATCAAAAATGCGAGATTTCTGTTTCACCAGTCTTCTTCCAGCATTTTCAGAAGCCTTGTAGATAACGCGGAGGCAATCGACATCGATACAGTGATCAAAGCCTATGAACTCGGCGATCCTTATTTTAACACGCAGATTGACCTCGGTATCCGCCTTTTAAGTGTATCCGTCGCAAACACTCTGATCATTCAAGACATCGATAAAATATACTTAAACAGCAGGCTGTTCCGGCACGATTCCTTCCAAAATCAGCTGACCGCTCTGATTCAGGAACAATTAAATTTTATCCCTACCAAACGGAATATAGAAATTGAAATCACTCAATTCGATGATTATCGCGGAGCAATCGGCGCCTGCGCGCTTGCTTCTTTTGCATTTTTAATCAAGAATAAACATTTTGATATTTAATAGAGAAAGAGGGGTTCACTATGAGAACAAAAGAAGAAAACATATGTCTCATCCAGGCACTTAGCAATGCAAACGGCGTATCCGGCTTTGAGGATGAAGTTGCAGAACTTGGTCAAAAAGAGACCGAGGCATACTGCAATGTAACGATCGACTCCTTAAGAAATACTTACATGAGCCTGAAAAATAACCGTAAGCAATCTTGTAAGGTCTGGATCGATGCACACAGCGATGAAGTCGGGTATATCGTGCAGGCGATCAAACCCAATGGTACTATGAATTTCCTCACAATCGGAGGAAGTGATATTTCCAGTCTCCCATCAAATAAAGTACGCGTGCAGACTGCCAAAGGAGAGTATATTCCCGGGATCATTACAAGCAAACCTCCTCATTTTGTCAACGCTGCAGAAAAAAATCAAGGGCGGATACTTTCAGATCTCGCTATCGATGTTGGTGCTGTAAGCGCGCAGGATTTGAAAGAAAACTTTCAGATCCGTATGGCTGCTCCGGTTGTCCCGGACGTGACATGCACCTATGATGAAACGCACGATTTATTTATAGGAAAAGCGTTTGACTGCCGGATTGGATGCGCCGCTCTGATTGAAACACTGAACCAGTTAAGTACGGAAATGCTGGATGTAGATGTAGAGGCAACTCTGACCGTGCAAGAGGAGGTGGGAGAAAGAGGCTCTATGGCTGCTGTCGATAACATCGATGCCGACGTGTGCATTGTATTTGAGGGATGTCCGGCAGATGATACCTTTTCTCCTGACTATCTGATCCAGGCAGCACTCCGAAAAGGTCCAATGCTTCGCCACTTTGATTGTTCGATGATCACAAATCCTCGTTTCCAGCGGTTTGCTCTGGATCTTGGGGAAGAACTCGGTATTCCAGTGCAGGAATCTGTCCGCAGTGGCGGAGGTACAAATGGAAAATACATCCATGCTTCCCGCCACGGTGTCCCAACCATCGTGATTGGCATTCCTGTCCGTTATATCCACAGTCATCATGGAATCTGCACACTCGAAGATTACGAAAATGCGGTAAAACTCGCCGTGGAAATTGTCAAACGGCTCAACGAAGAAACAATCAAAAGTTTTTAATCCAAAATCGGGTAGGAGGTAAATAATTATTTTATTTACCGTCCTCCCACACCACCGTACATACGGTTCCGTATACGGCGGTT